>CAYNYQ010000309.1:0-6163 GCA_964401305.1 uncultured Acetobacteraceae bacterium
GCGGAGAACGCCCTACCGGTTCCGCCGGGCGTGGCCGCGCACGAAGCCCTCCACCTGGACGAGCTCGGCCGGCAGTACGGCGAAGCGCTCCTCCCGCTCGAAGAGGTCGGCGAGGCGCGCCGGCAGGGGCGGGCGGATGCCGGCGGCCTGCTCCACCGCATCGGGGAACTTGGCCGGGTGCGCGGTGGCGGCGACCACCACGGGAATGCCCGGGTCCGCCGGCGCCAGGCCGGGCTGCCGGGCGGCCGCGGTGCCGATGGCGGTGTGCGGGTCGGCCAGGTACTGCTGCCCCTGCCAGAGCCGGCGGATCTCGGCCAGCGTCCCGGCATCGTCGAGGGTGAAGCCGCGGAACAGCGCCGACGCCTGCCGCCACGCCGCGTCGGGGATCGGCATCCGCCCCTCGGCCCGGAAGCGCCGCATCTGCTCGGCCGTGGCCCCTGCATTGCGGTCGAGCAGCTCGAACAGCAGGCGCTCGAAATTCGAGCTCACCTGGATGTCCATGCTGGGCGAGAGACTGGGCTCCACCGGCCGCATGGTCATGTCGTTGCCGGCGAGGAAGCGCGCCAGGATGTCGTTGCGGTTCGACCCGATGATCAGCCGCTCCACCGGCAGGCCCATGCGCCGCGCCGCCCAGGCGGCCAGCACGTTGCCGAAATTGCCCGTGGGCACGCTGAAGGCGACCGGCCGGTCCGGCGCGCCGAGCGCCAGCGCGGCGGCGGCGTAGTAGGGGATCTGCGCCGCGATGCGCGCCCAGTTGATCGAGTTCACCGCCGAGAGGTTCATCTCGCGCCGGAAGGGCGCGTCGTTGAACATCGCCTTCACCAGGTCCTGGCAGGTGTCGAAATCCCCCTCGATCGCCAGGTTGGCGACGTTGTCGGCCAGCACCGTCGTCATCTGCCGCCGCTGCACCAGGCTGGTGCGCTCGTGCGGGTGCAGGATGACGATGTCGATGCGGTCGCGGTCGCGGCAGGCCTCGATGGCCGCGCTGCCGGTATCGCCCGAGGTGGCGCCGACGATGGTGATGCGCTCCTCGCGCCTGGCCAGCACGTGCTCGAAGAGCTGGCCCAGCAACTGCAGCGCCATGTCCTTGAAGGCGAGGGTGGGGCCGTGGAACAGCTCCAGCGCGAAGCAGCGATGGTCGAGTTGCACCAACGGCGCCACCGCCGGGTGGCCGAAGCCGTCATAGGCGCGGCCGGTCATGGCGCGGAGATCGGCGAAGCCGATCTGCCCGCCGGTGAAGGGGTGGATCAGCCGGGCGGCGAGCTCGGGGTAGGGCAGGCCGCGCAGCGCGCGCCATTCGGCGGCGGAGAGGCTGGGCCAGGTCTCCGGCACGAAGAGCCCGCCATCCTCGGCGAGGCCGGCGAGCAGGACGCCTTCGAAGTCGCGGGCAGGGGCCTCGCCCCGGGTGGAGATGTAGCGCATGGCGGGGGGATTAGCCCGGGCGGCGCCGCGCTTGAAGCCGCGTCGGCGCGATGGATATACATCGGGCGGTGGATATCCAGAGGAGGGCCGGGCCATGCAGGTCGGCCGATGGGGCAACAGCCTGGCGGTGCGCCTGCCCGCGGCGGTGGTCGAGGCGCTGGGGCTGAAGGAGGGCGACGAGATCGAGATCGAGGTGGCGGGGGCGCGTCGCTTCGCGCTTCGGCGCGAGGACCGGCGCGAGGCCGCGCTGGAGAGCTTGCGCCGCCTCGGCTGGCACCTTCCGCCCGGATATCGGTTCGACCGGGCGGACGCGAACGAGCGGGGCCAGGATTGAGCCTGCCTTTCCTCGACACGAACCTCCTGGTCTATGCCGCGCTCGAGCCCGATCCGCGGTCCGACCGCGCGCGCGACCTGCTTGCCGCGGGCGGCATGATCAGCGTGCAGGTGCTGAACGAGTTCGCCTCCGTGGCACGCCGCAAGCTGCGGCGTCCCTGGCCCGAGATCGAGCAGGCCTTGCGGGCGATCCGGTCGTTTTGCCCGGCGCCGCTGCCGTTGACGCTGGCCCTGCATGACGCCGCGCTTGCGATCGCGGCGCGCCATGGGGTGGCGGTGTACGATGCCCTCATCGTCGCCGCCGCGCTGCAGGCCGGCTGCGACCGGCTGCTCACCGAGGATCTGCAGGATGGCCTGGTGATCGAAGGCCGCCTGACCGTGCACAACCCCTTCGCCGATATGTCGCCCCGGTAGGTCCGCGTCTCCGCCGGCCTCAATACGTGCGCGTCTCCGCCGCGACCCGCGCCGTCGCGCCGCCGCGCGCCTCCTCGACCGCCGCGCGCAGGTCGCGCAGGTAGTCCTCCGCCACTTCGGCATGCACGGGGTTGAGGTGCAGGTGCATCCCGTCCGGCTGCTGCTGCCGCCCCGGCAGCCAGCCGCGCGCATCCAGCGCCGCCGCCACCTTGCCGATGTCGAGCGCGGGGTCGGTCGCGCGATAGACGAAGAGCGAGAGGTCCGAGGGCTCGAGCACCGAGAGCCCCTGGATGCCGGCGATGCCCTCCGTCATCACCCGCTTCGCCTCCATGATGCGCCGGGCGCAGTCGAGATAGCCCTCCTCGCCCAGGTAGTTCATCACCGCCCAGGCCGCCGCCACCGCGCCGCCGGGCCGCGTGCCCTGGCTCGTGTAGGCGGCATAGGGCCCGCGCTGCCAGGCGCGGCTCTCGAAACGGTGCAGCTGGCGCAGCGCCTCCTCCCGCAGCAGCAGCAGCGAGGCGCCCTTCGGCGCCATGCCGTGCTTGTGGATGTCGGCCGAGATCGCCGTCACCCCGGGGACGCGGAAATCCCACGCCGGCACCGGATGGCCGAGCTTCGCCACGAAGGGCGAGAGGAAGCCGCCGACGCAGGCATCGACATGCAGCCAGAGCCCGCGCGCCTCGGCCAGCCGCCCGAGCGCCTCGATGGGATCGAAGACGCCGAACGGATAGCAGGGCGCGGAGCCGACGATCGCCACCGTCTCCGCGTCGATGGCGCGCTCCATCGCCGCGACGTCGGCGCGCGTGTCCTCGCCCACCGGGATGCGCCGCGATTCGAGGTCGAGGTACCAGCAGGCGCGGTCGAAGGTCAGGTGCGCGCTGTCGGGGATGACGATGTTGCCGCGCCCGGGCGCAAGGCCGCGCTGCCGCCGTGCCTGCTCGCGCGCCGCGAGGATGGAGAGGAAGATGCTCTCCGACCCGCCGGAGGTGAAGGTGCCGCCCGCCGCATCGGGGGCGTGCATCAGCGAGAGGCCCATGCCCACCACCTCCTCCTCCAGCCGCTTGAGGCTGGGGAAGGCGCGCTGGCCGAGGTTGTTCTCGGTCCAGAAGGCCTTGTAGGCCTCCTGCTGCACGCGGTGCAGCGCGTCGTCGAGGTAGTAGAAGTAGACCGCCATGCGGCCGCGCCGCCAGGAATAGTCCTGCGCCTTGGCCGCCTCGAGCGCCTGGCCCAGCGCCGGCCAGGGCCGCCCCTGCGCGGGGATCGTGCTGCGCTGCATGGACATCCGCCTCCCGGGTTGATGGGGAGGCAGGCTGGCACGGAAGCGCGGCGCTGGCACGCCCCGCCTGTCGCCCCCCGGGGGCCGGGCGGTCAGTCGCGCGCGGGCGGCTGGGCGCGGAGCCTGGCCTCGTCCAGCGGCGTCAGCAGCCGCCCGCCCTGCCGCTGCACCTGGTCGAGCATCAGCACCACCTCCCGCCCGCCGAGGCCGAGGAACCCATCGCCCGCCGCGACCTCCAGCGCCACGATCCGCCCGCCGCGGGTGGCCAGCACCGATTCCACCCGCCCCAGCACCGCGCCGGTGGTGCCATGGATGTCGCTGCCGCGGACCTGGCCCACGGTAAGGCCGAGGCCGGGCACCGGCGCGGCCGCATCCTCGACCGCGTGCAGGTTAAGCGTCGCCGCCGCTTGCGCGCGCAGCCCGCGCCCGCCCGCCGCCGCCAGGGCGCCGGCGACGCCCATGCGGAGCAGCCCGCGCCTGCCTGATCCGTGCCGCATCCCTGCCTCCTGCAACCGTGCGGGCCCCGCCGCCCGCGCCCCGGCAACGCCGGCGCCCGGCCGCCGTTGCCCGGCCGGGTCCGCCCTACCGGCAGCGAGGAGCCATGGCGTGACGCGATCCACCCGCAGCGGCCGCACCCGCATCCTGGTGCTGTTCGACTTCGACCTGACGCTGGCGCCCGACAGCTTCGCGGCGCTGCTGCGCCATTGCGGCATCGGCGACCCCGAGGCCTGGCGGCGCGCCCATGTGCGGCCCAGGGTCGAGCGGGGCTGGGAGGTCGTGCTCGCCCGCATCGGCGCGCTGCACCAGCTCTCCGACGGCGGCCGCGGCCCGCGCATCACCCATGCGCTGGTCGAGGAGGTGGGCCGCGCCATCGAGCCCTTCGCCGGCGTGCCCGAGGTGTTCGGGCGGCTGCGCACGGCGGCGCGCGCGGTGCTGCCGGAGATCGAGGTGGAGTACCACCTGCTGACCTCGGGCTTCGTCGACATCCATCGCGCGACCCGCTTCGCCGACGCCTTCGCCGGCATGTGGGGCACCGAGCTGGTCTTCGACGAGGGGCGCGGCGGCGCGCTCGCCTTCCCAAAGCGCATCGTCACCCACAACGAGAAGGCGCCGATCATCCTGGCGCTCGCCAGGGGCATCGATCCGCACGCCCCGAACGCGGCGCGCGACGCGCATCGCACGGCGCCCGACGAGCCGCTGCACGCGCCGCTCGACCAGGTGATCTATGTCGGCGACGGCGGCACGGACATCGCCGCCTTCGGCCTGCTGGACCGCGGCGGCGGCGTCGCCATCGCCGCCTGCAAGCCCGAGGGCGCGGAGGACTGGGTCGGCGCCGACGCGACGCGGGCCGAGCGGCGCGTCGACACCCTGGCGCCGCCGGGCTTCGCCGAGGGCTCCCTGATGCTGCGCGCGCTCGAGCTCGCCATCGGTGCCGTCGCGCGGCGCATCGCCCTCCGGCAGCCCGGCGCGGGCGCGTAGCCCAGGCCGCGCCCGCCGCGCGCCGCGTCAGTCGGCGTAGGCGCCGGCCGCCTGGATGATCGGCCGCCAGCGCGCGATCTCCTCGCCGAGGAAGCGGCGGTGGAAGTCGAGCCCCTGGCGGTCCGCGGTCGGGACGTCGGTCAGCAGCCCGGCGAAGCGCTCGAGCAGCTTCTCGTCCTTCAGCGCCGCGCGGATGGCGGCGGAGAGCCGCTGCTGGATCGGCTCGGGCGTGCCGGCCGGGGCGTAGAGCCCGTGCCAGGTGGACATGGCGATGCTGGGAAAGCCGGTCTCGGCGGTGGTCGGCACGTCGGGCAGGCCGGGCAGGCGCTGCGGCGAGGAGACGGCATAGGCCTTGATCCGCCCGTCGCGGATGTAGGGGACGGTGTTGGTCGCCTGGTCGCAGAGCAGGTCGATGCGCCCGGCGATGACCTCGCCGATCGCCGGGCCGGTGCCGCGGAACACCACCGTCGTCGCCCGCGCGCCGGCGGCCTGCTGCAGCAGCAGCCCGCAGAGATTGGCCGCGGAGGAGAGGCCGGCGGTGGCGAGGTTCAGCACCTCGCCCTCGCGCTTCACGGTCGCCATCAGCTCGGCCATGTCGCGGGCGGGGAAGTTCGGCCGCGCCACCACCGTCATCGCCGCGTCGGAGACGAGGCCCAAGGGGGCGAAGGCGCCGGGCAGGGCGAAGGGCAGGCGGCGATAGAGCGTCGCGGCCGCGGCCAGGCCGATGTTCTGGTTCAGCAGCGTGTAGCCGTCGGGCCGGCTGTTCACGAGCTTCTGCGGCGCGACGAGGGAGCCGCCCGTGGCCTCGACCACCACGGGCTGCGGCAGCTGCCGGCCGAGCGCATCGGCGACGATGCGGGTGATGGTGTCGGTCGGGCCGCCCGCGGCGCCGGCGGCGATGAGGGTGACGGGGCGGGTCGGGTAGTCGGTGCCTTGGGCGCGCGCGACGGCGGGCGCGAACAGGGCGGTGGCGAGCAGCGCGCGGCGATGCAAGGTCAAGGGGACGTCCTCCAGGAGTACCGTGTGGGTCTTGAAGAGCGAGAGGGCTCTGCCCTCTCGCGCTCACCCGCCAGGAAACTCAGTTTCCTGGACCTTCGCTACCCTTAAGTGCGGAGCGTCAGCGCACGGCGAACAACGTCCCGTCGAAGCGCAGCTCCATGGCGGGCTGCTGTGCGCCGTTGGTCAGGTTGCGGACGCGGCGGTCGATGTAGCGGGCAAGCTCGGTGGCGCTGATCAGGC
>CAYNYQ010000310.1:0-6161 GCA_964401305.1 uncultured Acetobacteraceae bacterium
TGCCCTGGCTGGCGCTGAACCGCGCCGGGCTGACCGTGCTGGTGCATCCCGAGACGGGTCGGCAGAAGGCGGACCACCTGCACCACGCGATGTGGCTCGGCGCCGTCCTCGCGCTCGACGCGAGCGTGCTGCCGGACTGACGGGCCGGGCCCGTGCGCTTGACGCCGGCGCGGAACCGGGCCGAGGCTGCGCGGCGCGGGCGCCGGCCGCCACCGGTTCGGCCGCGCCAGGCGGCGGAGATCGCGGCCCGCGGCTGGTGGCCCCGCTGCCTCACGGCGGCGGAGATCGCCGGCATCGACGTTGCGCTGGCCCAGGCGACGGCAGGCGGCGCCACCCCGCCGCGCTTCGGCGCCGAGGCCTTCCCCGCCGATCCGGCGCTCCGCGCCCTGCTGGCCGCGGTGGCCGAGGAGCTCGAGCATCGCGGCGGCATCGTCCGCCTCTCCGGCCTGCCGGTGGAGCGGTACTCCACGGCGGCGTTGAAGACCCTGTTCTGGGGCCTTTGCGCCAATCTCGGCACGCCGTTGATCCAGACCCAGGCGGGCGAGGTGCTGGCCGAGGTGCGCGACGAGACCGGCCGCGGCCTGGCCGTGACCGGCGGCGGGCCGGGCCCGGTGCCCTCGGCGCGCATGCGCTCGCGCTCCACCGGCCCGCTGCGGTGGCACACCGACAAGTGCGACGTGCTGGCCCTGCTCTGCGCCTCCAACGGCATCGAGGGCGGCATCAGCCGCGTCGTCTCCACCGTGGCGATCCACGACGAAGTCGCGCGCCGCCGCCCGGACCTGCTGGCGCTGCTCTACCAGGACTACTGGCGCATGCGCCCGGCCGACGAGGAGGGCGAGCGGGCGGAGGACCGCGTCTTTCCCATGCCCGTCTTCGCCCGCGGCCCCGACGGCGCCTTCACCAGCCAGTACAGCCGCACCTATGTCGAGATGGCGCAGGAGGTCCCCGGCGTGCCGCGCCTGACCGCGGCGCAGGACGAGGCGCTCGACATGCTGCGCGACGTCGGCGATGCGCTCTGCGCCGAGGCGCCCTTCACCCCCGGCGACATCCAGCTGATCAACAACCATCTCTGCTACCACGGCCGCACCGCCTATGCCGACGACCCGGCGGCGGGGCGGCAGCGGGTGCTGCTGCGCATCTGGCTCGCCATGCCGAACAGCCGCGCCCTGCCGGCGGGCCATGCGGCGCAGTGGGGCGATACGCGGGCTGGCGCGCTGCGTGGCGGCGCGGTGGTGGGCCGCAGCGCGATCGCGGCCTGAGGGCGCACGGCGTCAGCGCCGGGGCGGGACCCGGCGCCGGGCGAGGGCCGGGACGGGGCGCAGCGCGCCACGCGGCGCAGCCCAGGGCCCGACGGCGGCACCGAGGCCGCGCGCATCCGCATCGGGCGGCCCGCCGAGTCCGAGGGCGAGCTGTGCCATCGCGAAGGTCAGGCCGGTGAAGAGCCAGAGCAGCAGCAGCGGCAGCGGTGCCTCGGCCGCGTCCAGCAGCAGCCGCGCGAGGGCCGCGTCCGTCGCCAGCAGCGCGCCGAGGAAGACGGCGGCGACGCCGAAGCCGGCCCCGATTTGCAGCAGGATCTGGCGGGCGATGGCGCGCATGCGGGGCCAGCGCGCCAGCCCGGGCCCGGTTCCGCGCCGCGCCGGCGCGTGAACGGGCCCGCCCCGGCGGTCAGCCCCGCGCGGCGCCGGGGCGCGTCGCGTGCGGCGCCAGCCAGCCCATGCTCGCCCCCGGCTCGGCATCGGTGGTCGGCAGGTAGGGCTTGATGTCGAGCAGCGGCGTGCCGTTCACGCAGTCGAGCCAGCGCACCAGCAGCACGCCCGGCGCGGCCAGGCCGTCGAAGGCGACGACGGCGAGGCCGATCGGGTTCGGCCGGAACGGCGCGCGGGTGGCGAAGACGCCGCGCGGCGTGTCGTCGAAGGGCGGCGTGAACACCAGGCGCGGCGGCGGCGCCTGGTGCAGCGCATAGAGCAGGATCAGGTGCGAGAAGCCCTCGATGCCGGCGAGCCCGGGCTGGAACTCGGCATCGACCACGGCGCGGCAGACCGGCGCCGGGTCGAGCTGGCGGCCGTTGCGCGGGCAGTCGGAGGGGGTAGCCCAGGGCGTCTCCAGCCGCCCGATCGGGCGGAGCGGCGGCAGGCTGGCATCCGTCATGGCGGCACTCCCTGTCGCGGCGCCCCGGGGATCGGGTGCCGCGCCGCACGATGCGGTGCGCCGCGGGGCGCGTCCATCAGGCCGGAGCCGGGCCGAGATCGGCGAGCACCTCTTCCATCATCGCCTCGAAGGCGGCGGCGAGGGAGCGGGCGAGCTCGACCTCGAAGGCCGCGGGGCCGCGGCGCCAGAGCAGGATCTCCACCTTGCCGAACAGCGTGCGGGTGCAGGCGCCGGGCGGGAAGGCGGCCGCGTCCAGGTCGAGCGGGCAGCCCTCGTTCAGCGCCGTCGCCGCCTCCGGGCCCTCGAGCGCGTAGCCGAGGCGTGCATCGGTGACCTCGACCAGCCAGGCACCCGGCACGCTGGGGCCGAGCAGCAGGGCCGCGCCGGCCTCCGGCTCGGCCAGCAGCAGCCATTCCCCGGGGCCGAGCCAGAGCGCCGCGCGCCCGCCGGCGGCGGCGCTGGCGAGCGGCGTGGTCGGCGGCGCGACGCCGAGGGCGGCGCCGATGGCGGGCAGCGCGGCCGGCTCGGCGTGCAGCACGAAGCGCACGCGTGGCGGCAGGGGGCGGAGCCGGGTCTCAGCCATGCAGCCGCCTCCCCTCGGGGTCGAGAAAGACCGGCGGCACGATCTCCAGCGCCTCCGGCGGACCGTCGAGGCGGGTGGCGAAGACCGTCTCGCCCAGTCGCGCCCGGCCGCCGGCGAGCAGGCCGAGGGCGATCGGTCGGTCGAGCGCGGCGCTGCGATAGGCCGAGGTGATGTGCCCAAGGGCGGGGCCGGCGCCGTCGGCGGCGGCGATGAGCTGCGCCCCCTCCTGCGGCACGCGCTGCCCGCCCGCGCGCGGCGCCAGGCCGACGAGCTGGCGCCGATCGGGGCGCCGCATGTCGGGGCGCGCCAGGCTGCGCTTGCCGATGAAGTCGCGCTTCGTCTTGTCGAGCATCCCGCCGAGGCCGAGATCCTCCGGCGTGACGGTGCCGTCCGTCTCCTGCCCGACGATGACGTAGCCCTTCTCGGCGCGCAGCACGTGCATCGCCTCGGTGCCGTAGGCGGCGAGGCCGAGCGCCTGGCCGGCCTGCCACAGCGCCTCCCACAGGGCGGGCGCGCGGCTGGCGGGGATGTTCACCTCGAAGCCGAGTTCGCCGGTGAAGCTGACGCGGAAGAGGCGCGCCGGGATGCCGGCCACGGTGCAGGGTGCTGCCGCCATGTGGGGCAAGGCGGCGCCGGCGATGTCGAGCCCCTCGACGAAGGGCGCCAGCAGCTCGCGCGCGCGCGGGCCCTGCACGGCGATGACGGCCCAGTGCTCCGTGGTGGAGGTGAGATGCACGCGCAGTTCGGGGAACTCGGTCTGGCGGTAGTCCTCGAGCAGGTGCAGCACGCGCGCCGCGCCGCCGGTGGTGGTGGTGACGTGGAAGCGGTCCTCGGCGAGCCGGGCGATGATGCCGTCGTCGAGGACGAAGCCGTCCTCGCGCAGCAGCAGGGCGTAGCGGCAGCGCCCGGGCTTCAGCGCGCGCACCGGCGTGGCGTAGCAGCGATCGAGGAACTCGGCCGCGTCCGGCCCGGTGACCTCGATCTTGCCGAGCGTGGAGGCGTCGAGCAGGCCCGCGGCCTGGCGCACGGCGCGGCATTCGCGCGCGACCGCCGCTTCCATGTCCTCGCCGGGGCGGGGGAAGAAGCGGGCGCGTAGCCACGGGCCCACGGGTTCGAACACCGCGCCCTCTGCCACGGCCCAGGCGTGCATCGGCGCGGTGCGCACCGGCTCGAACTGCGCGCCGCGATGCCGGCCCGCCAGCGTGCCGAAGCTGACCGGCGTATAGGGCGGGCGGAAGCTGGTCAGCCCCACCTCCGGCAGGTCGCGCCCGAGCGCGGCGGCGGCCACGGCGAGGCCGAGCAGGTTGCTCGTCTTGCCCTGGTCCGTCGCCATGCCCGTGGTGGTGTAGCGCTTGACGTGCTCGATGGACTGGAAGCCCTCGCGCACGGCCAGTGCGATGTCCTTGGCCGTCACGTCGTTCTGGTGGTCGATGAAGGCCATCCGCGCCGCGGTTGCGCCGGCGGCGACGGCGGCGACGGGCATGCCGGCGGCGGCGGGCGCGCCATCGGCGCGTGGCACGGCGCGGCGCCCCGCAAGGCCCGAGGCGCGGGCGGCGTCCTGCCCGGCCGCGAAGCCCTGCGCCAGCGCGGCGGCGAGGTCGCCCGTGCCCGCGCAGGCGCCGGCGCAGGCGAGGCCCGGCACCGGCTTTGCCGGCAGGAAGGCATCGGCCCCGGCATCCCAGCGCAACCTTCCGCGCGCCTGGGAGAGGAGGTGCAGCGTCGGCGTCCAGCCGCCGGCCATCAGCAGCAGGTCGCAGGCGATGTCCTGCACGCGCGCCGTGTCCGGCCGCCCATCCGCCAGGCGCGGCGCGGCGCCGAGCCCGGTGAGGCGCTGCCCGCCCCGGGTCCGCGCCACTGTATGCGCCGCCAGCACCGCGATGCCCCGCTGCCGCGCCGCGTCGAGCAGCGCGGGCGGCGGCGCCGCGCGCAGGTCGAGGATGGCGGCGATGCCGGCGCCGGCATCCTGCAGCACGAAGACGGCGTCGTAGCCGCTGTCGTGGGCGATGCAGGCCGCGACGCGCCGGCCCGGCAGCACGCCCCAGCGCAGGGCATAGGCGCGCGCGGCTTCGGCCAGCATCACGCCGGGGCGGTCGTTGCCGGCGAAGGGGATCGGCCGCTCGATCGCGCCGGTGGCGTGCACGACCTGGCGCGCCCGCACCTGCCAGAGCCGCTCGCGCAGCCCGTCCGGGCGGTCGAGCACCTGCGCCAGGGCGACGAAATTCTGCAGCCCATGATGGAAGGCGGTGGTGCGCGGCAGCACCTGCACGCGCGGCGCGGCGCAAAGCTCCGCCAGCGCCCGGGCCAGCCAGTCCCAGGCCGGCATCCCGTCGATGCGCGCCCCTGGCGCCGCGAGCAGGCTGCCGCCCGGCTCCTGCTGCTCGTCGCAGAGGATGACGCGCGCGCCCGCCTCGGCCGCCGCCAGCGCCGCGGCGATTCCGGCCGGCCCGGCGCCGACGACGAGCACGTCGCAATGGGCGTAGCGGTTGGCGTAGCGATCGGGGTCGGGCGCATCGGGCGCGCGGCCGAGCCCGGCCATGCGGCGGATCAGCGGCTCCCACCGCTTGTGCCAGGCCTCCCGCCCCGGGCCGAGGAAGGTCTTGTAGTAGAAGCCGGCAGGAAACAGCGGCGCCGCCAGCCCGGTCCAGGCGCCGGCGTCGAGGCGCAGCGAGGGCCAGCGGTTCTGGCTGCGCGCGACGAGGCCCTCCACCAGCGGCACCATGGTGGCGCGCGCATTCGGCTCCCGCCGGCCGGGGCCGCGGTCGAGCTCGACCAGCGCGTTCGGCTCCTCGCTGCCGGCCGAGAGGATGCCGCGCGGGCGGTGGTACTTGAAGCTGCGGCCCACGAGATGCACGCCATTGGCCAGCAGCGCGGAGGCGAGCGTGTCGCCGGCGAAGCCCTGCAGGGCGCGGCCGTCGAAGCTGAAGCGCCGTGGCCGCGCGCGGTCGATGCGACCGCCGGCGGGCAGGCGATAAGGCTGCGTCATGCGTCGGGCAGGTCCGGGCGGGGCTCGTCCGGCCGGTAGGTGGCGGCGAAGCGGTCGGTCAGGGTGTGGCGGATGGCGTTGAAGAAGCGGCCGCAGCCATGCACGTGCCGCCAGCGCTCGCGGTGCCAGCCGCGCGGGTTCTCACGCAGGTAGAGGTACTCGGCCCAGGCGGCATCGGGCAGGGCGGAGGGGTCTGCCGGGCGGGCGATATGGGCCTCGCCGCCGTGGCGGAACTCGATCTCGGGGCGTTCGCCGCACCAGGGGCAGCGGATCAGCAGCACGGTTCTGCGCCTCTGGCACTGGAGCGGGATCTTGTGGTCATCGGGCGGACCCCGGTGCGGGGGCGGCCGATTCAGCCCTGCATGCCTGCGGTATCGCGATCATCGGCCTAGTGCGCCACCGCCGCCGCGGCGGCCTCGTCGATCAGCCTGCCCGTCGTGAAGCGTT
>CAYNYQ010000311.1:0-1694 GCA_964401305.1 uncultured Acetobacteraceae bacterium
CCCTCGAGCGCGGCGATGCGCGTCTCCAGCGCATCCTGCGTCGGGTTCATGATGCGGGTGTAGATGTTGCCGAGTTCCTGCAGCCCGAACAGGCGCGCCGCATGGCCGGTGTCCTGGAACTGGAAGCTGGTGGTCTGGTGGATCGGCACGGCGACGGAGCCCGTCGTCGGGTCGGCGCGATGGCTGCCGCCGTGCAGGGCGATGGTCTCGGGGTTCGTGTAGGTCGCCATGGGCGTTTCCCTCGGGCTCGGTGCGGCGAGTTTAGGGGGGAATGGCGGCGCAAGGCCAGCGCGCCGGGGGGGCTGCGGCGCGCCCCGCCCGGCGCGACCGGCTAGCGGATGGCCACCGGGTTGATGATCGCCTGCACCGCGCCGCGGTAGCGCGGCTGGCCCAGGGTGAACATGAACTCCGTCACGCCGTCGCGCACCAGGCCCGAGGTGTCGAGGTTCTCGAGGATGTAGATGCCGTTCTGCGCCAGCAGCACCTGGTGGCCCTGCCAGAGCACGGCCTCGTTCTTGAAGGGCACGCATTCGACGCCCCAGGTGTCGGCGCCCACCGCGACGGGCTGCAGCGAGGCGAGGAACTCCGCCCCGGCGCCGTCGATCCCGGGCTCCTCGGCGCCGAATTTCTGCGGATCCTGCGCCAGCATGCCGAGCCAGCCCGTGTGCAGCACGATGACGTCGCCCGGCGTCGTGCGGATGTTCTGCGCCTGCATCGCCGCGCGCAGCTCGTCGGCCGTGACCAGCTCCCCGCCGTCGAGCCGCGGCTTGCCCTTGGCCTTGGCGAGGTCGACCAGCACGCCGCGCGTGACCATCGGCGGGATGCCCTCGATGCCGAGCTTGGTCACGCCGGTGGTGCGGACGAAGTCCTGCGCCTTGTTGCCGTTGTAGAAGGTGTAGTCGACGCCGAGATGCGCCAGGCTGTCGAGCTGCGTGCCGACGCCGAGCCAGCCGGTGATCATGTCGTCGACATAGGACATCTTGTTCGACCCGAAGGTCTGGCCGCCCTCCTGCCCCGGCATCAGCACCGTGATGGCGACGCTGCGCGGCGGGAAGGCCGGGGTGCCGCGGTCGACCGGGATGCCGAGCGCATAGGTCTTGCCCTGCGTGACCAGGCGCGCCGCCTCCTGCACCTTCTGCGGCGTCAGCAGGTTCAGCGCGCCGATCTGGTCGTTGGCGCCCCAGCGGGAGGTGCGGACGGGACCGCTGGCGGCGGCGCCGGTGGCTTGCGCCTGCGCGGGCGTCGCGCGCAGCCCCTGCTGGACCGCGGCGCAGCCGCCGCAGACCGCACCGAAGAGATGGCGACGGGAAAGACCGTTCATGGATGTTCCTCTCGCATGTGGGCGCCGCTGCGGGCACCGCACGCGATGGTGGCGGAACCCTGGTGCCTCCCGCAACCATCCATCGCGCGCCGAGGCGGCCGTGCGGCCCTTCCGCGCCCCGGGACGCAGCCGCGGCGGCGGTGAAGCAGATGTGTCATGGGCCGGAAGGCGGCCCGCTGCGTTCGGGTCCCGGCATGCCGCGGGCCTTGTCGCGGGGCGTGCGGCGGCGGCTTTCGCATGCGGCAGGGTGCGGCGGCGCGCGGGAACCGGGGGCGCGTCCCGGGCGAATGCACGGTGGCGCAGCGCGCGCGTCACCCTATCCTGATCCGGGAGCGGCGCGCCTCCCGGTGGGGAATGGGGCCCTGCGGCGCGG
>CAYNYQ010000311.1:1794-6155 GCA_964401305.1 uncultured Acetobacteraceae bacterium
ATCCTGATCCGGGAGCGGCGCGCCTCCCGGTGGGGAATGGGGCCCTGCGGCGCGGAGTCCACGGCGGGCCCCCGGGCCTGGCGAGGTGCGGCGCGCCCGCGGCGTGGCGACACAGGGCGCGCGCATGGCGCGGCAGGAATAGGCGCGCCTCTGGCGCGATGATTGTGGGCGCGCCCTTGGCGCGACGGTAGTGAACGCGCCCTTAGGCGCGATGATCGCAGGCGCGCCTCCGGCGTGACGGCAAGGCAGGAGAAGGACGGGCGAATGACGGCAGAGGCGGGCATGCTGGTGGCATCCGAGGGGCGCGAGGCACTGGCGCGGCGCTATGGCGCGGTGCGCGCGCGCACCGAAAGGCTGGCCGCACCGCTCTCGCCCGAGGACCAGACCGTGCAGTCCATGCCCGATGCCAGCCCGGCGAAGTGGCACCGCGGCCACACGACCTGGTTCTTCGAGCATTTCGTGCTGCGCCGCTTCGCCGCCGGCTACGCCACGCCCGACCCGCACTTCGCCTTCCTCTTCAACTCCTACTACGTCGCCGCCGGGCCGCGGCATGCGCGGCCGCAGCGCGGCATGCTGACGCGCCCCTCGAGCGCGGAGGTGACCGCCTATCGCCGCCACGTCGACGCGGCGATGGCGGCGCTGCTCGACCGCGGCGTGCCCGCCGAGGCGGCGGCGCTGGTCGAGCTCGGCCTGCACCACGAGGAGCAGCACCAGGAGCTGCTGCTGACCGACATCCTGCACGCGCTCTGGCTCAACCCGCTGCGCCCGGCCTGCGACCCGGACTGGCAGGAGCCGCGCGCCGCCGGCCCCGGCGGCTTCGTCGAGGGGCCGGCGGGGCTGGTCGCCATCGGCCACGAGGCCGGCGCGGGCTTCGCCTTCGACAACGAATCGCCGCGGCATCGCGTCTGGCTCGAGCCCTACCGGATCGGCGCCGGGCTCGTCACCAACCGCGACTGGCTCGGCTTCGTCGAGGATGGCGGCTACGCCTCGCAGACCCTCTGGATGAGCGACGGCTGGGCGCTGCGCGAGCAGGAGGGCTGGGAGGCGCCGCTCTACTGGGAGCGGGACGGCGACGCCTGGATGCAGTTCACGCCCGCCGGCATGCGCCCGCTCCGCGCGGATGCGCCGGTGCGCCACATCTCCTGGTACGAGGCGGATGCCTTCGCGCGCTGGGCCGGCCGCCGCCTGCCGACCGAGGCGGAGTGGGAGGCCGCGGCACCGCAGCTCGCCGACGCCGAGGGCACCGCCTGGCAATGGACCGGCAGCGCCTACCGGCCCTATCCGGGCTTCCGCGCCTGGGCCGGCGCCGTCGGCGAGTACAACGGCAAGTTCATGATCAACCAGATGGTGCTGCGCGGCGGCTCGGCCGCGACGCCGCCGGGCCATGCGCGGCCGAGCTACCGCAACTTCTTCGGCCCCGACAAGCGCTGGCAGTTCAGCGGCCTCCGCCTCGCCGACGACCTGCGCTGAACCCGGCCGCAGGAAACCCCGCCCGATGACTGTACCCGCCTCCGCCCTCCGCACGGACGTGCTCGCCGGACTGGCGCGGCCGCAGAAGACGCTGCCCTGCAAATGGCTCTACGACGAGACCGGTGCCGAGGTCTTCGAGCGCATCACCGCGCTGCCCGAATACTACCTCACCCGGCGGGAGCGGGAGATCCTGGAGGAGAGCGGCGCCGCCATCGCGCGCGAGGTCGGGCCCGGCGCCGCGGTGATCGAGCTCGGCCCCGGCGACGGGCTGAAGGCGATCCAGCTGCTCGGCGCGCTGGACGCGCCGGCGGCCTATGTGCCCGTGGACATCGCGGCGGAATGGCTGGATGCCGCGACCTCGCGCGTCGCCGCGGCCTTCCCGAAGCTTCCCGTGCAGCCCGTGGTCGCCGACTTCACCGCCGCCTTCCGCCTGCCCGCGGCGCTGCCGGGCGCGCGGCGGCTCGGCTTCTTCCCCGGCTCGACGATCGGCAATTTCCCCCGCGCCGAGGCGGCGGCCTTCCTGCGCCGGCAGCGCCAGGCGCTGGGCAGGGGCGCGCTCTTCCTGGTGGGCGCGGACCTCGTGAAGGACATCGCCGTGCTCGAGGCGGCCTATGACGATTCGGCCGGCGTGACGGCGGCCTTCAACCTGAACCTGCTGCGCCGCATCAACCGCGAGCTCGGCGCCGATTTCGCGCCGGAGGCGTTCCGGCACCGGGCCATCTGGAATGCCGCGAAGGAGTGTATAGAGATGCACTTGGTCTCGATGCGGGCCCAGGCGGTGACGGTGGCGGGCACCCGCTTCGCCTTCGACGCCGGCGAGAGCATCCATACGGAGGACAGCCATAAGTACCGGATCGAGGGCTTTCGCGCCCTGGCGGCGGAGGGCGGATGGGACGAGGTCGCGCTCTGGACCGATTCGCGGCAGGACTTCTCGGTCTGGCTGCTGCGCGCCGGCTGAGCGCGGCGCCCGGGCGGGGGGCCTGGCGTGACGCGGTCCGAGATCGCCAGCCATCGCGGCGGGGCCCATCTCTGGCCCGAGAACAGCACCATGGCCTGCCGCAACGCCCTGGCGCTGCCGGCCGAGCAGCTCGAGATCGACGTCCATCTCTCGGCCGATGACGAGGTCGTCGTCATCCACGACGCGACGCTCGACCGCACCACCGATGCCGCCGGCGAGGTCCGGCGCATGACGGCCGAGGCGCTGCGCGGCGTCCGCGTGCGCGGCACCGGCGGCGAGGCGGTGCCGATGCTGGCCGACATCGCCGCGCTGACCCGCGATGCCGGGCGGGTGCTGCGGCTCGAGATCAAGGCGGACCGCCAGGGCCGGCCCTATCCCGGCATCGTGCCGCGCTGCCGCCAGGTGCTGGAGGCGACGGGGATGCTGGAGCGCACCATCCTCATCGCCTTCCAGCCGCTGGTGCTGGCCGAGGCGGCGCGGCTCGGGGGCTTCCGCCAGCGCGGCCTGCTGCTGGAAAGCCGGGCCTGGCGCGGCATGGGGCCGGAGATCGCGCTGGCCCTGGCCCGGGCCTGCGGCGCCGAGGAGATCGGCCTCGACCTCGCCGATTGGGATGAGGCCGCGGTGGCGGCGGTCCGGCAGGGCGGCTGCGGCGTCAGCGCCTGGGGCGCCAATGGCGCGACGCTGATCGGGCGCGGCCTCGGGCTTGGCCTCGACGTGATCACCAGCGACGATCCCGGCCAGGCGCTGCGCCTGAGGCAGCGCGGCGGGCCGGGCGAGGGAAGGGGAGGCTGAGATGCGGCCGAACGCGGGCTTCCGCGGCTTCGACTTCGGGCATGGCGAGGCGATCGACATGCTGCGCGACACCGTCGCCGCCTTCGCCGCCGAGCGGATCGCGCCGATCGCGGCCGAGATCGACCGCACCGACGAGTTCCCCCGCCACCTCTGGCCGGAGATGGGCGCACTCGGCCTGCACGGCATCACGGTCGAGGAGGAATGGGGCGGCGCCGGCATGGGCTACCTCGCGCATTGCGTGGCGATGGAGGAGGTCAGCCGCGCCAGCGCCGCGGTCGGGCTGTCCTACGGCGCGCATTCCAACCTCTGCGTGAACCAGATCCGCCGCAACGGCACCGAGGAGCAGAAGCGCCGCTACCTGCCGAAGCTGATCTCGGGCGAGCATCTCGGCGCGCTGGCGATGAGCGAGCCCGAGGCCGGCAGCGACGTCGTCTCGATGAAGCTGCGCGCCGAGAAGCGCGGCGACCGCTACGTGCTGGACGGCACCAAGCTCTGGATCACCAACGCGCACTATGCCGAGACCATGGTGGTCTACGCCAAGACCGACATGGCGGCCGGGCCGCGCGGCATCACCGCCTTCATCGTCGAGCGCGGCTTCAAGGGCTTCTCCGCCCCGCGCAAGCTCGACAAGCTCGGCATGCGCGGCTCCCCCACCTCGGAGCTGCACTTCGAGGCCTGCGAGGTGCCGGAGGAGAACGTGCTCGGCCGGGTGAACGACGGGGTGCGGGTGCTGATGTCGGGCCTCGACTACGAGCGGGCGGTGCTCGCCGCGGGGCCGCTCGGCATCATGCAGGCCGCGCTCGACACCGTGCTGCCCTATGTGCACGAGCGCCGGCAGTTCGGCCAGCCGATCGGCGAGTTCCAGCTGATCCAGGCCAAGCTCGCCGACATGTACACCACGCTCAACGCCTGCCGCGCCTATGTCTACGCCGTGGCCGAGGCCTGCGACCGCGGCAACACCACGCGCAAGGACGCCGCCGGGGCGATCCTCTACGCGGCGGAGGCGGCGACGCGCCTCGCGCTCGATGCGATCCAGCTGCTCGGCGGCAACGGCTATGTCAACGACTACCCGGCGGGGCGGCTGCTGCGCGACGCCAAGCTCTACGAGATCGGCGCCGGCACCAGCGAGATCCGCCGCATG
>CAYNYQ010000312.1:0-6129 GCA_964401305.1 uncultured Acetobacteraceae bacterium
TTGAATGGCATTCAAGAGGTCAGGGGTTCGACTCCCCTTGGCTCCACCACCCCGCCCCGCGAGCCGCCCGACCTGATGCGCTGAGCCGGGCCTGACCGCGGCACACCTCAGCGGCGATGAAAGCCGCCCCCGAAGCGCCCGCCGCCAAGGCCGCCACCGCCGCCCAGGCGCTCCTCCAGCCCGCCCCAGCCCTGCCCGGCGCCGAAGCTGCGCTGGCGCAGCTCGCCGAACTCCCGCGCCTGGTGGTCCTGTTCGAGCTGGCGGAAGCCGCCCTCCCCTTGCAGGCCGCCGCGCGGCGCAAAGCCGCCGCCGCCCGGGGTGCCGCCGAAGCCGCCCCGCTGGCCCCAGGGTTGCGCCTCCGCGGCCCCGACTGGCCGCCGTTCACCCGCGCCCTGCAGCGTGCCCTGGGGCGCCCCCTGGCCGCGCCCGCTCCCCTGGCTGGACCCGAGGTTCTCCGGCTGCCCACCGCCAGCGCCGCGCGGCGGCTGCACCGCCCCCCAGGAGCCGTTGTCGTACTTCTGCCAGCCGCTGTCGGTCTTGCGGTACACGTTGCCATCGGCGCCGGCATAGACATTGCCGCCCTGGGTGCGCACCGCGCCCGCACTGTTGCCGCCGGCGCCGCGCACCGCCGCGCCCTCGGCCCCCGTCGAGGAGGTGAAGGCGCCGGCCGAGCCGCGGGCATTGCTGCCGCTCTCGGTGTCGATGGTCTGGTTCGGGCCGCTGATCGTGCTCGAGCCCCAACGGCCGTAGGGGTTCCAGTTCTGGCTGGTGCTGCCGGTGCGGCCCGTGCCCGGGTTGTAGGCGGCGGCATGCGCGCTGCCGCCATCCGGCCCCCAGGCGGCGCTGCCATGGGCATAGGCGCCGGTCGCGGGGTTGTAGGCGGACCAGGCACCCGCCCCGCCATAGGGGCCGTACACCGCGCCGCCGCGCGCCCAGGCGCCGGTGGCCGGGTTGTAGGCCGCCCCGCCGGTCGCGGCGCCGCCATAGGGCCCATAGACCGTGCCGCCGCGAGCCCAGGCGCCCGTGGTCGGGCTGTACCAGACGTTGCCGGCATAGGTGTAGGGCGTGGGCAGGTAGACCGGCACCGGTCCCGGGATCACCACCGGCGGATAGGCATAGCCGGTGCCGTAGACCAGCACGCCCGCGCTCACCATGCTGCCGAGATAGCCGGCGGTGTAGCCCACCGTCACCGTCGCGGGCGTCGCGGCATAGACGCCGACATAGGTGACCGGGTGCAGCGGGTGGCTCGGCGGGATGCGGTGGATGCCGGGCGGCGTCGCATCGGCCAGCGCCCAGGGCCCGGTCGGCGCGGCGGCGACGAACCAGGCGCCGTCATGGCAGCAGTAGTAGCGGCCGCCGATCTCCAGCACCTGGAAGCTGGTGTTCACCGCATAGCGGATGCCCGTACCGGGGATCGGCCGGAATTGCGGCGCCCCGCCGACATAGGTCACCTCGAGCCGCGTCGTCGCGCGGTCGAGCGTCGCCTGGCGCGGGATCTGCGCCTGCAGCACCGCCTCCTGCGCCTGCGCCGTCCCGGGGACCGAGGCGAGCACGCCGCCCGCCGCGCTGCCCGGCGGGATGAGCGCGAAGTCGGGCGGCAGGTCCGGCGTGGCGAACTGCCAGGGGCCGTCGAGGCTCGCCGCGGCGAACCAGCGGCCGGAGAGCAGAACGTAGAAGCGCCCCGTGCCCTCGTGCCGGAACAGCGGCACGCTGGCATTGCCCACCAGCTGCACCTGCGTGCCCGGTATGGTGGTGCCGCGCGGCGGCCCCTCCGTGACGATGATCGCCGCCGGCGTCGTGCTGACGACGATGCGCGGCACCGCCTCGGGCGCGAGCGGCCGGCCGGGGATAGCCTTGCGCAGCTCGCCGAGGTTCGGGTCGTCGGGCAGGCTGCGGAAGGCCTCGGGCAGCGCCGCGGCGGCGCCCCAGGGCCCCTCGGCCTTCGGCGCCGCCATCCAGCTGCCGTTGTTCAGCAGGTACCAGCGCCCCTCGCCCGCGGGATCGAACAGCACGTCCCAGTTGGTGTTCACCGCGATGGAGAGCGGCGAGCCCGGGATGCGCGCCAGCACCGGCTCGCCGTCGAAGACCACCAGGCTCGCCGGGCGGTCGCTGTGGAAGATCGCCGGCGGGTCGTTGTTCACCGCCGGGTCGCTCGGCACCTCGGCCGCCTCGCGCAGGCTGAGCAGGATGGTGTCGAGCGGCACGCGCTTGAAAGCGACATCGGCCATCGCCGCGCGGATCCGACCCTCCAGCTGCGCGGCCTGGCGCGTGTCGAGCGCCGGGAAGCGCGAGGCGACCAGCCGCAGGTCGGAGAGCAGCACGGTGCGGGTGGCGAAGTCGGCGGTCGTGCGGGCCGTCACCTCGACCGTGCCGAGCACGGGGCGATCACCCCCGCCGGGGCGGCGCACCGCCACCGCCGCACGGGCGTTGAGCGTGGTCTGGCCCGGCCAGGAGATCACCTGCGGCTGGTAGATGGTGGCGCTGCCGCCCGCGCGCTGGACGACATGCGGCCAGCTCGCCGCTTCGCCGGCGCCCGCCGGCTGGGTCGCGCCGCGGCGCGGCAGCGTGGACGCGGCGAGCGCACCGCCGGCCGCCGCGAGCAGCCAGCGCCGCGTGGTTCCCGGGACCGATCCGTCCATCGCATCCTCCCCCCTGGTCTGCACGGCGCGCAGCGAAGGGCGCGATCATGCTCCCGCGGTCGCCGACCGCCCGGCGGGCAAACGGACCGGGGAGCGCGTCGCGCCGTCAGCCCGGCGCCCCGGCCCAGCCCTGCTGCACGAGATACGCCCGCACCCGTTCGCCGAGCGAACGGCCGATGCGCCGCGCCTCGGCCGTGTCCTCGGCGCGGCTGCCCTTCAGCACCTGCGCGGCGCCGCCGACCGCGGCGGAGGTGGCGAGGCGCCCCGCCACGGCCCCCGCCCCCAGGGTCCCGGCCGCGCCCGGGGCATAGCCGCTGTCGGCCCGCGCCTCGAAGGTCTCGAGCAGCCGGGCCGGGGCGCCGGGCTGCATCAGGTAGAGCTGCGTGCCGACCTCGACGCTGCTCATGCCGCGCCCGAAGCCGATGAGCGTGCGCCGCGTCCGGTTGCCCTCGTCGACGCCGAGCACCTGGCCCTCGACCACCAGGACGCGCGCCGCGCCCGGGGCAGGCGGCGCCGCGACGCGCTCGACGGGAATGCCGCTGCGGGCGAGCTCCTCGGCCAGCGCATCGGTGACGGCGCGGGAGACCTGGCGCGCCGCCTGGTACTGCTGCTCGGAGGGGGTTTCGGGCGAGAAGGCCTGCAGCAGCCGCCCGCGCACGCCGCTGTCCAGCCGCACCTCCTGCGGCCGGATGGCGAAGTCGTGCACCAGGATGCGCTCTGGCCGCGGCCCGGCGGCGCCACGGTACAGCTCCGTCCGCACCTGCGGCGCGGTGCACCCGCCGGCGGCGAGCAGGGCCGGCAGCGTGACCAGGAGCGACCGTCTGCGGGGCTTGGGCGGTGTCATGCCGGGGACTCCGTTGCGCCCGCGCGGGCTGTGCCCCCACCTGCAACGAAAGCATCGCATCCGACAAGCGGTATCCGCACCGGCTCGCCGCCCCGGCCCCGCCGGAGCGGGCGTTCAGCCGACCGCGAGCAGCTCCACCTCGAAGACCAGGGTCGCGCCGGGCGGGATGACGCTGCCGGCGCCGTACTCGCCATAGCCGAGCTCGGGCGGGATGGTCAGCACCCGCATGCCGCCGACGCGCATGCCGGCGACGCCGCGATCCCAGCCCTCGATCACCTGGCCGGCTCCGAGGCGGAAGCGGAAGGGATCGCCGCGATCGCGGGAGCTGTCGAACTTGCTGCCGCGCTTGTCCGCCGCCGCGGCGTCGAACAGCCAGCCGGTGTAGTGCACCTCCACCGCCTGGCCGGCCACGGCCTCCGCGCCGGTGCCGATCCGCGTGTCGTCGATCATCGAGGGGTCCTTTCGGGTTCAGCCGCCGAGCCGGTGGCGATAGAGCGCGATCAGCCTCTCCCAATGGCGCTCGGCGGCCTGCCGGTCGAAGCACCAACGCTGCGGGAAGGCGAATCCGTGGTGGACATGGGGGTAGATCTCGACCTCCCCCGCCGCGCCGGACCGCGCGAAGAGGCCCTGCAGCTCGCGCACCATGGGCATCGGTGCCAGCTCGTCATGCTCGGCGCAGGCGATGTGCAGCTCTGCCCGGCCATGGCCGAGGCTGCGATGCGGGCTTTCCTCGGCGTCGCTGACCAGCCAGGTGCCGTAGAAGCTCGCGGCCGCGGCGATGCGGCCCGGGAAGCGCGCCGCGGCGGCCAGCGCATAGGGGCCCGACATGCAGTAGCCATGCACGCCGACCGGGCCGGGGCGGACGGCACGCTGGCGATCGAGGAAGGCCAGCATGTCGGCGACATCCTCCATCACCGGCGGGATGGTCATGCGCGTGCGGATGGCGCGCATGCGGTGGTGTTCGGGGTCGCCCTTCGTCAGCACGCCGGGGCCGAATTTCGAATCCCGTCCCGCACGGTGGTAGAGGTTGGGCAGCACGACGTAGAAGCCGACCGACGCCAGCCGGCGGGCCATGTCGTGGAGCTCCTCGCGGATTCCGGGCGCGTCCATCAGCATCAGCACGGCTGGATGCGGGCCGCCGCGGTCGGGATGGACGATGAAGGTTTCCATCGCGCCGGGGCGCGTGGGATCACCTGCGCCGGGGCGCGTGGGATCACCTGCGCCGGGGCGCGTGGGATCACCTGCGCCGGGGCGCGTGGGAATGTCGAGGATCGTTTCCTGCATCGATGGCGCCCTCCCTGGGCGCAGGCTAGCAGCGCAGGATGCGGGTGGATACTTGCCCGATCCCGCGCCGCGGGGGAGCATCCGCGCCGCAGCCGAGGGAGGGACCCGCATGAAGCTCGCCTATTCGCCGAACAGCCCCTATGTGCGCAAATGCGTGGCCATCGCCATCGCGCGCGGCATCGACGCCGGGATGGAGCTCTGGACCATCGGCACCACCGCGCCGGACCTCGCCGCGAAGAACCCGCTGTCCAAGGTGCCGACGCTGATCCTGGACGACGGCAGCATCCTCTACGACAGCCCGGTGATCTGCGAGTACCTCGACAGCCTGCCCGGCGGCGCGAAGCTCTATCCCGCCGCGGGCCCCGCGCGCTGGAAGGCACTGACGCAGATGGCGCTCGGCGACGGCATCCTCGACGCCACGCAGCCGCGCCGGCGCGAGGTGGCGCTGCCGCAGGACGACGGGCGCCGCGACTACATCGCCACGCAGCAGGCCAAGGTGACCCGCGCACTCGACGTGCTGGAGGCGGAGGCCGACAGCCTCGGCATGCTGACGACGATCGGCGAGATCACCATCGGCTGCGCGCTGGGCTATCTCGACTTCCGCTATCCGCACGAGCCCTGGCGGCCGGGCCACCCGAAGCTCGAGGCCTGGTATGCCAAGGTGTCGCAGCTGCCGCCGCTGGCGCGCACCGTCCCGCCGGGCTGAGACGGCCCGGCCCAGGTTATGGGGAGGCGTTGGCCCCGGCGCGGCGCCGGGGCCCGCGCCGCTCAGCGCTGCCAGTCGAAGCCGCGGCGCGCCGCCTGGCGCTTCATGCCTTCCCATTCCGGCACGCCGTAGTCCGGCATCCCGCGCCGCTTCTGCATGCGCGCCGCGGCCTTCTGCACCACCCAGTCCTCGATGAAGACCGGCTTCTCGTCGATCTGCCGCGCGATCAGCTCGAGCTCACAGGCGCGCTCGAGCATGTAGAGGCGCATCATCGCGCCGGCGACGGTCGCGCCCAGGGTCAGCAGCCCGTGGTTCAGCAGCACCACGCAGCCGCCGCCGCCCGCGAGGCTGCGGCCGAGCGCCTCGCACTCCTCCGGCGTCGCCGGCACGCCGTACTCGTGGTAGACGACGTCGTCGAGCACATGCAGCGCGTCCTGGCTGATCGGCCTGAGGCCGTGGTTGATCAGCGAGATGCCGGCGCCGGCGCGGGTGTGGGTGTGCAGCACGCAATTGGCATCCGGCCGCGCCTTGTAGACGCCGCTGTGGATGGTGAAGCCGGCGGCGTTGAACTTGCCGGCGTCGTTGCCGAGGACATTGCCCTCCATGTCCATCTTCACCAGCGACGAGGCGGTGATCTCGTCGAACATCTCGCCGTA
>CAYNYQ010000313.1:0-6126 GCA_964401305.1 uncultured Acetobacteraceae bacterium
CCGACCGGAGGGCCGTGGGCGCGCCGCCATCGGCGCGGGCTGCCCGCGGCGCCGCGCCGTGCGATGAGGGGGGACGCCACCCCGCCGCGAGGAGCCGCCCCGTGACCGATGCCCTGCCGCCGCTCGACGCCGCCCTGCTGCCCCCCGGCCTGCGCACCCGCTTCGTCGAGGGGGTGAATGGGCTCCGCCTGCACGTGCTGGAGGCCGGCGAGGCGGGCCGACCGATCCTGCTGCTGCTGCACGGCTTCCCGGAGCTGGCCTATTCCTGGCGCAAGGTGATGCCGGCGCTCGCCGCCGCCGGCTACCACGTCGTCGCGCCCGACCAGCGCGGCTATGGCCGCACCACGGGCTGGTCGGCCGAGTACGACGGCAGCCTCGCGCCCTTCCGCACGCTGAACCTGGTGCGCGACGCCATGGGCCTGGCCTTCGCGCTGGGCCAGCGGCGCGTCGCCGCCGTGGTCGGGCATGATTTCGGCTCGCCGGTCGCCGCCTGGTGCGCCCTGGTCCGCCCCGACGTCTTCCCCGCCGTCGCGCTGATGAGCGCGCCCTTCGCCGGCCCGCCGGCCATCCCGCTCGGCGCGCCGAGGCCGCCGGCCGAGGACGTGCACGCGGCGATGCTGCGCCTGGCGCGCCCGCGCAAGCACTACCAGTGGTACTATTCGACGCGGCCGGCGAATGAGGAGATGTGGCGCGCGCCGCAGGGCCTCGCCGCCTTCCTGCGCGCCTACTACCACGTGAAGAGCGCCGACTGGCCGGAGAACCGGCCCCACCCGCTGCAGGGCTGGACGGCGGAGGAGCTGGCGAAGCTGCCGACCTACTACGTCATGGATGCCGGCGAGACGATGGCCGAGACGGTCGCGCACCACATGCCCGATGCCGCCGCCGTCGCCGCCAACCGATGGCTGCCGGAAGCCGAGCTTGCCGTCTACGCGCAGGAATACGGCCGCACCGGCTTCCAGGGCGGGCTGCAATGGTACCGCGTGCGCACCTCCGGCCAGTGGAACAACGAGCTCGAGGTCTTCACCGGCTGCACCATCGACGTCCCCTCCGTCTTCATCGCCGGTGCCGCGGACTGGGGCATCCACCAGACGCCGGGCGCCATCGAGCGCATGCACGGCACCGCCTGCACGGCGATGCGCGCGGTGCACCTGGTCGAGGGCGCCGGCCATTGGGTGCAGCAGGAACAGCCGGAGCGCACGGCGGCGCTGCTGCTCGACTTCCTGCGCGAGGCGGCGCCGCCCCGCTGAGAGTTTCTGAAGGTATGCCCGTCAACCTCGATATCGCCGGAGAACCCCTTTTGATTCCAACGGGCGTTCCTTCGCGAGTTCGATCGGTGCACAGGCTCTGACCGGCGCGGGCTTCCTCCGCCCGGCGCTGGCCGCCGCCGCGGCGACCTGCTCGGGCAACGGGCTCGCGCGCTTCGCCTATGTGCCGCTGTTCCCCGCCATGGTGGCCGCCGGCTGGGTGGATGGCGGCGAGGCCGGGCTGCTCGGCGCCGCGGCGCTGCTCGGCTACCTGGTCGGCACGCTGGGCGGGCGGTCGGTGGCGCTCGGCCTCGGCGTGCCGCGCACCCTCGATGCGGGCATGGCGCTGGTGGCGCTGGCGCTGCTGGCCTCGGCCTGGAATCTCGGCTTCTGGTGGCTGATGGCCTGGCGCACCCTGGCGGGCGTCGCGGGCGGCTTCCTGATGGCGCTGGCCGGCCCGGCGACGCAGGCCAGCGTGCCGCCGGCGCGGCGCGGCGCGGCGGGCGGGGTGGTGCTGGGGGGCGTGGGCTTCGGCATCGCCCTCGGCGCGCTGGCGGTGCCGCTGCTGCTGGGCTGGGGCGTCGCCGCGGCCTGGCTGGGGCTGGCGGCGCTGGTGCTGGGCTTCTGGGCCTTCGCGCATCGGCGCTGGCCGGACATGGACCTGCGCGGCAGCGGTGGCGGGACGGCGGCGGCGGCCGCGGCCTCCGCCCCGGCGGAGCGGCTGCTGATGGCGACCTGGGCGCTGCATGCGGTGGGGATGGTGCCGCCCATGGTCTATCTCGCCGATCTCGCGGCGCGCGGGCGGGGCCTGGGCATCGGCGCGGGGGCGATGATCTGGCTGCTCTTCGGCGGCTTCGGCGTGCTGGGCGGGCTTTCCGGCGGGCGCATCGCCGATGCGCTCGGCGGGCGGCGCACGCTGGTGCTGGCGCTGGGCGTGCAGGCGCTGGGGCTCGCCCTCTGCCTGCCGGCGGCGCCCTGGCTGATCGCGCCGGCGGCGATCGTCTGCGGCATCGCGGCGGTGGGGGTGACGACGGTGGGCCTGGCCGTGACGCGGGAGATCGCGCCGACGCGCGCAGGGCTGCTCTGGGTGCGCATCACCGCGGTCTTCGCCGTGGCGCAGACGGCGACGGGCTTCGCCCTGGCCGGGCTCTTCGCCGCGACGGGGGAGAGCCATGCGGCGGTCTTCGGCCTCGGGCTGCTGGCCTCCTGCGCCGCGGTGGCGGCGGCGCTGGTGCTGGCGCGGCGGGCGCTGCCGGCCTGACAAGGGGCCGCAGGCGTGCGGGTGCGGCCGGCGGTATCCTGGCGGCCGGGCCGGAGGGGGCGGGGGATGGGCTGGGAATGGCTGCTGGCGGCGCTCGGGGCGCTGCAGCCCGTGCTGCTGGTGGTGCTGGTGCCGCGGCGCTGGCTCTGGCGCGCCATGCTGGCCTGGCTGGCACTGCCGCTGCCGATCCTCGGCTTCGTCGTGGCGCAGGAGCTCGCCGCGCGGCCACCTTCGCCGGATCTCGAGCGCACGCTCGGGCTCTTCCTGGTGATCGTCGGCACGACCTATGGCGTGGCCTGGCTGTCCGGCTCCGCCCTGGCCTTCGCGGTCGGGCTCGGGCTGCGGCGGTGGCTGCGGCCGGCGGAGCCGCGCGCGGAGCGGCCCCGCCCCCCGCCGCCCGCCCAGCCGAAGGCGCCGCGCCCGGCCTGGTCGCCCGGCCTGCCGGCGGGGGCGCATGTCCGCCGGCTGGTCTCGCCCGACGGGCGGATCGGCATCGGCATCGCCGAGGTCGAGTGGGCGGCCGGGCAATGGGTGCGCACCCCGCGCGTCGAGGACCGCGCCACGGGGCAGGTGCTGCTCGACCTCTGGGGCTCGGACTGGGATGCGGAGGTCGCCTTCCCCGCGCCGGGCGAGGTCTGGCTCGGGCTGCGGCCCTTTCGCGGCGTCGGTGCCTGGAACGTGAGGCTCGACCTCGCGACCGGCACCGGCACGATCCGCACCGCCGGCGGCCATGGCGCCGATGCGGGCGTGGCCGATCGCGGCCCGATCGGCGATGTCGTGGCGCGGCTGGAGCGGGTGGAGGCGGCGTTCGCCGCGGGCCTCGACCCGGCGGCCGGGATCGGGCCGGGCCGCTTCGCCGCCTGGCGCTCGGCGCTGGCGATCCTGGTGGGCGCGGCTGTGGCGATCGCCGCGCTGGTCGCGCTCACGCCGCGCCCGCCGCCGCAGCGCCTGCAGGAGCTGCCGCGCTTCACGCCGCCCACGCTGCCCGAGCCGCCGCGCTTCACCCCGCCGTCGGTGCCGGAACCGCCGCGCTTCACGCCGCCCGCAGTGCCGGAGCCGCCGCGCCCGGCGCCGCCGGCGCGTTGATCAGCCCTTGCTCACGCCCCAGAAGAAGGGCACCGGCGCGGTGGTGATGCCCTGCACGCTGCGCCGGAAGGCGGTGGGCTGCACGAACTGGCCGAGCGGCACGAAGGGCACGCTCTCGAAGGCCCTGGCCTGCAGCTGCGCGGCGATGCGCGCGCCCTCGGCCGGATCGGCGGCGTCGAGGAAGCGGTTGCGCAGCGCCTCGATCTCGGGGTCGGTCGGCCAGCCCGCCCAGGCCGCCGCGCCATGCGCGCGCAGCGGCAGGTGCAGCGCCGGCCCCGCGACGTCCACCCCGACCCAGGAGGTGTGGAAGATGTTCCAGCCGCCACGGTCCGGCGGGTTGCGGTTGGCGCGCCGGGCCAGCAGCGCCGACCAGTCGGTGGCGACGAACTCCACCTTCATGCCGAGCCGGCGCAGCAGGTCCGCCGTCACCTGCGCCATCTGGTGGTTGGCCGGGCTGTCGGTGGCGGAGAGGATCACCACCGTCTCCCCCGCATAGCCGGCCGCCTGCAGCATCTGCCTGGCGCGGTCGAGGTTGGCCGGCATCACGCCCGCGCCCTGGTCGGTGCCGAGCGGCGTGCGGCAGGCGAACATGCTGCGGCAGGGCATGCTGTACTGCGCATTGCCCACGACGGCGTCGAGATAGGCCTGCTGGTCCACCGCCGCCAGCACGGCGCGGCGGATCTCCGGCTTGTCGAAGGGCGGGTGCAGCTGGTTGAAGCGGATCATCATCAGCGACCCGAGCGGGTCGGTGATTTCCAGCCGGATGTCGCGGTTGCGGGCCAGCAGCGGCAGCAGGTCGAAGGCGGGCTGCTCGTACCAGTCGACCTCGCCGGTTTGCAGCGCCGTCGCCGCGGTGGAGGCATCGGGGATGATGCGCCACTCGACGCGGTCCATCAGCACGCGCTTGCCGCCCGCCGCGCCGCTCGCCGGCTCGGCGCGCGGCACGTAGCCGGCGAAGCGCTCGAACACCGCGAGGCTGCCGGGCACCCATTCGTTGCGGGCGAAGCGGAAGGGGCCGGAGCCGATGGTCTCCGTGCTCGGCACCTGCGGGTCGGAGAGGCCGACGCGCTCGGGCACGACGAAGAGCGCCTGGGTGGAGAGCTTGCCGAGGCTGTCGAGCATCAGCGGGAAGGGGCGCTTGAGGCGGATCTCGAAGTCGCGGTCCGAGAGGCTGCGGATCTCCTCCGTCACCGTCATCAGCGTCTGGCCCATGGTGTCGCGCGCGCCCCAGCGGCGGATGGAGGCGACGGCGTCGGCGGCGCGCACGGGCTCGTTGTCGTGGAAGCGCAGGCCCTCGCGCAGGCGGAAGCGCCAGCGCGTGTCGTTGTCCGAGACCTCGTGGCCCTCGACCATCTGCGGCTGCACGCGGAACTGCGTGTCCACGGCGTAGAGCGTGTCGTAGACCATGAAGCCGTAGTTGCGGACGATGTAGCCGCTGGTCGCCACCGGATCGACGGCGCCGAGATTCGCATGCGGGATGAAGCGCAGCGTGCGCGCGGCCGCACCCTGGGCCAGCGCCGGCGCGGCGAGGCCCAGGCTGCCGAGTCCCGCGCCGCCGAGCGCGGCGCCGAGGAGCGAGCGACGGGGAAGGGTCATGGCGACCTCCTGCGATGGCGCCCCGCATGCGATCACGCCGCCATGGCGCGAGGCAAGGCCATTCCGCCGTGCCGCGCCCCGCCCTGGCGGCCGCGCCGCACACCGGCGCGGCAGGCGCCGCCCCGCCCTGCCCATGGCGGCAGCGCCCGGTGGCTACTGCGCCGCCTCCGGCACCGATGCCGCCTGCTGCGACGCCTCCTCCCGCCAGGTCAGGGCGCGGTAGTCGAAGCCCTGCTCGAGCGTCGGCTTGACCACCCGGAAATAGGGCGAGACGTCGAAGTCGCGCGGCGCGTAGAGCGAATGGTGGCGGATGTGCAGCACCTCGCGGCGGAACCGCGCCTCCGGCGAGCGGTCATCCTCCGGCGGCAACTCCTCGACCATCGGCAGGATCGGGTAGCGCACCGCGCCGAAGGCCTCGGCGATCAGGGTCGAGCAGATCACCCGCGTCGGCACGCCGGAGCCAAGGGAGAGCAGGCGCCGCCGCCAGCGCCGCGGCACGGGCGGCTGCGGCAGCAGGTAGCGCGCCAGGTCGATGACGTTGCGCAGGTCGTACTCCGCGCCGATGCGCCCCCTGGCGAGGGCGATGACGGTTTCGAGATCGGCGGCCGAGAGACCGACGGGGCGGCAGATGCGCGTGTGCACCCCCGCATAGCTCGACAGCGGCGAGCAGACCACGCCGCGGCCGATCAGCGCCTCGACCAGCACATGCGGCTCGCCATCCGGCTCGCGCGCGCCCTCGATCTCGCCCACGTGCAGCGCGGCGTGCGACCAGGTGGATTGCGTCAGGTACTTGATGGCGCCGGAGATGCGCGTGCTGCCTTCCACCAGCAGCACGTCGCCGGGGCGGATGGCGCGGCGCAGCGCGAGGTCGCTGTTGGTGGTGACGCGGGTGGCGCCCGGCACCTCCTGCGCCAGGAACCGGGCCAGGCGGCGGCCCAG
>CAYNYQ010000314.1:0-6101 GCA_964401305.1 uncultured Acetobacteraceae bacterium
TCGGCATGCTGGTGCACGAGCTGGCGACCAATGCCGCGAAGTACGGCGCGCTCTCCCTGCCCACGGGGCGGCTCGCGGTGCGCTGGACGATGGACCCGCCGCCGCCCGCCGCCGCGGCGCCGCGCCCGGCCCGGCTCGAGCTGGTCTGGGACGAGAGCGGCGGGCCGCCGACCCAGCCGCCGGCGCGCAAGGGCTTCGGCACGCAGATGATCGAGCGCGGCCTCGCCCGCCAGCTCGGCGCCGAGGTGGAGGCGGCGTGGCGGCCGGAGGGGCTGCGCTTCCGGCTCGCCATGCCCCTGGCCCCGATCCCCCAGCCCCCCGGCAGGGACGCGGCCGGACGGGACGCAGCCGGGACGGAGGCGCCGTCGAGGGAGGCGCCGGCGCGGGCGGGTGGCTGAGCCGGCCCGGGCGGGGCATCCCTCCCCCGCCCGCGGGCGAAGGCCCATATGACCCCTGCGACGGAGAGGAGTGCGAGGCGCATGAGCGGCGAGCAAGCGATGGAACAGGCCACCCTGGGCGGCGGCTGCTTCTGGTGCCTGGACGCGGTCTACCGCGACCTGCAGGGCGTCACGGCGGTGGTCTCGGGCTATGCCGGCGGCCACACCGCCAACCCGACCTACGAGGAGGTCTGCGGCAAGCGCACCGGCCATGCCGAGGTGGTGCAGGTCACCTTCGACCCGGCCGTGATCAGCTATGCCGACCTGCTGCGCGTCTTCTTCACCATCCACGACCCGACGACGAAGGACCGCCAGGGCGCCGATGTCGGGCCGCAGTACCGCTCCGTGATCCTGCATCATTCCGCGGCGCAGAAGCAGGTGGCCGAGGCGGTAATGGCGGAGATCGCGGCCGCCCGGATCTGGCCGGCGCCGCTGGTGACCGAGCTCGTCCCGCTCGAGCGCTTCTGGCCCGGCGAGCCGGAACACCAGGACTACTTCGCCCGCACGCCCTTCAGCGGCTATTGCCGCGCGGTGATCGCCCCCAAGGTCGCCAAGTTCCGCAAGAGCTTCGCCGACCGGCTGAAGCGCCCCGCCGCCTGAGCGGCGACCCCGGAGCCGAGAGGAACGCGATGTCCCTGTTCAAGCGCGAGGCCCCCGCCGCGGCGGCCGAGACCTTCCCCGTCCACAAGAGCGAGGCGGAGTGGCGCGCCAGCCTCTCGCCCGAGGCCTTCCGCGTGCTGCGCCAGCACGGCACGGAGCGCGCCGGGACCAGCCCGCTGAACGCCGAGAAGCGCGACGGCGCCTTCCACTGCGCCGGCTGCGGCCAGCGCCTGTTCGACAGCGCGACGAAGTTCGAGAGCGGCACCGGCTGGCCGAGCTTCTGGGAACCGCTGCCCGGCGCCATCGGCACCACGACCGACCGCAGCTTCTTCATGGTGCGGACCGAGGTGCACTGCGCCAATTGCGGCGGGCATCTCGGCCATGTCTTCCCGGACGGGCCGCCACCGACGGGGCAGCGCTACTGCATGAACGGCGTGGCGATGCGCTTCGAGCCCGGCGGCGCAGCGGGGCGCTAGGCCAGGATCCGCGGCCCCAGGGCCGCCTTGCGCCCACCGGCAGGCGCGCGCCGCCCGCGCCGGCCGGGGCGTGCGCCGGCCCCGGCTCGGGGCGCGGCCCCCGGACACGAGGCGCGGCGGATGCTGGACAAGCCGCCCCTTTCGTGCCGAATCGGGCCGTCAACGGCGCGGCCAAGGTCCCCCCCAGCCATGCGGCGCATCGCCTGCCTGCTCCCCTTCCTCGCCTTCCTGGCCGCGATGCCGGCCGCGCGGGCCGATACGGTCTTCGTGCTGAACTCGGGCGACGCGTCCATCAGCCAGGTCGATGCCGGCCTGCGCCAGGAGCTGCGCCGCATCCCCACCCTGCGCGAGCCGCACCACCTGGTCCTCACCCCGGACCGGCGCTTCCTCGTGGTCGGCGATTCCGCGGGCAACGAGCTGCTCTTCCTCGACCCCGCAACCGGCGACGTCGCGCGGCGGGAGCGCATCAGCAACCCCTATCACCTCGAATACAGCCCCGATGGCCGCTGGCTGGTCATCGCCAGCCTGCGTCGCGACCAGGTCGACCTCTACGACGCGACCGGCGGCTCGGACCAGCCGCTGCGCCTGGTGCAGCGCCTCCGCGTCGGCGACAAGCCAAGCCACATCGCCTTCCGGCCCGATTCCAGCGTGGTCTACGTCACCCTGCAGGGCGCCCGCGCGGTGCTGGCGATCAGCCTCGAGACGCGGGAGCCGCTCTGGCAGGCCGAGGTCGGGCCGGACCCCGCGGGCATCCTCTGGCACGAGCTGCCGGAGCAGGGCGGGCGGCTGATCGTCGGCAACATGGGCGCGGACCACTTCGCCGTGCTGAACCCCGAGACGCGGCAGGTGGAGCGCACCATCGCCCTCGGCCGCGGCGCGCACACCATCTTCCGCAGCCCCGATGGCGGCACGCTCTGGGCGACCAGCCGGGTGGACAGCCGGCTCGCCGACATCGACCCGGCGACGCTCGAGGTGCGGGCCGTGCACGAGATCCCGGGCGGGCCGGACTGCCTGGCCTTCGACGCCACCGGCCGGGTCTGGATGACCCTGCGCTGGGCCAGCCGGATCGGCGTGCTGGACCCGGCGAGCGGCAGCTTCGAGACGATCCGCGTCGGCCGCTCCCCGCACGGCATCTTCGTGCAGCAGCGCCGGCCGGGCGGCGCGGCCCCGGTGGCCGGCGCCACGCCCGCGGCGCCCGCGACCGGCGGGCTGATTCCGGGCGCCGTTCCGGCCTCGGCGACGCTCGGGCGCTGAGGCCGCGCGCGATGCGCCGCCCCCGGCCTGCCCGCCCGGATGGCGCCCCGAAGGCACCGCCCGCGTGAGCGGACCGCGGCGCCGCCAGCTTCTCCTCGGCGCTGCCGCCACCTGTCTGGCCGCCCCGCCGGCCGCAGCCCAGGCCGCGGCACCGGTCTACCTGACCATCGACACCGGCTGGAGCCGCGAGGCGGAGGCGATCGCCGCCATCCTCGCCCGGCGCGGCGTGCGCGCCACGCTGTTCATCGCGGACGAGCCCACGCATCGCGGCGACACCACCCTCTCCGACGCCTGGGCGCCCTTCTGGCAGGCGCGCGCCGCCGAGGGCCATGTCTTCGCCAGCCACACCTGGCGGCACTGGTACTTCCGCGGCGACCCCGCGCCGGGCCGGGTGCGCTATGCGGCGCGCAGTGGCGGCGGCGCGGAGGTGCTGGACCAGCAGGGGCTCTGCGCCGAGCTCGCCCGGCCGATCGAGCGGCTGCGCGCCATGGTGCCGGCGGCGCGGGTGCTGCCGCTCTGGCGCGCCCCGGGCGGGATCGTCACGCCGAACGCCGTCGCCATGGCCGCCGCCTGCGGCCTGCGCCACCAGGGCTGGAGCGCCAACGGCTTCTGGGGCGACGAGCTGGATGCGGCGCGCCACCCGAACGCGGCACTGGCCCGCCGCGCCATCGCGCGCACCCGGCCCGGCGAGGTGGTGGTGCTGCACTGGGGCGTGCGCAGCCGGCAGGAGCCCTTCGCCCTGGTGCTGGAGGAGGTCATCGCCGGCCTGCAGGCGCGCGGCCTGTCCTTCGCGCCGCTGCCGCCCGAGGGGGTGGGGGCGCTGCCGGCGGCCTGACCCGCCACGGCACGGCCTGCGGAAGGGCGGACAAGGCGCTATAGACGCTGCCCATGCTGAACGACGCCCACGACGCCCTGACCGGCTTCGTCTTCGCGCACGCCCTGCAGCCGGCGATGTACGCGCTCGGCCTGATGGACTGGGCCGAGGACGCCTTCGAATGGCTCGACTTCGCGCTGCTCGGCGCCGCGGCGATGCTGATCTCCTGGCTGGTCTGCCGCCCGCTCGAGGCCTGGCGCCCGGTCGAGCCCGTCACCGACCGCCGCGCGGTGCGCACCGACGTGCTCTACACCGTGCTGGTCCGGCTCGGCCTGCTGCCGCTGCTCGCCTTCGTGATGCTGGCCTCGCTCGCCGCCTGGTGGGAGGCGACGGTCGCCGACAGCGGCTTCGTGCCGCCGACGCTCGAGACGCTGGTCCCGGCGCTGCGCGACCACCCGCTGCTGGCCTTCGCGGTCTATGTCGTGGTGCTGGATTTCGGCGAGTACTGGCGGCACCGCTTCCAGCACCGTTTCGGCTGGTGGTGGGCGCTGCATTCGGTGCACCACGCGCAGCGCCAGATGACCTTCTGGACCGACGACCGCAACCACGTGCTGGACGACGTGCTGGGCGCGCTCTGGTTCGGCGGGCTGGCGCTGCTGATCGGCGTGCCGCCGGCGCAGTTCCCGCTGATCCTGCTGCTGCTGCGCGTGGCCGAGAGCCTTTCCCACGCCAATGTCCGGCTCTCCTTCGGGCGGGTGGGGGAGCGGCTGGTGGTCTCGCCGCGCTTCCACCGGCTGCACCATGGCGAGCTCTCGGCCGGGCAGCAGGGGAAGAACTACGCCGTGCTGCTGCCGGTCTGGGACTGGATCTTCGGCACCGCGGATTTCCGCCGCGACGTCTTCCCCCGAACCGGCGACCCGGAGGGGCCGGAGGCGCTGGCGACGGGCGGCTGGCTGCGGCAGCAGGCCGTGGGGCTCAGGCGGATGGTCGGCGCGCTGGCCGGGCGGTCCGGCTAGATCAGGATTGCCCTGACGGGCGTCAGGGCAATCTCGGTCCAGCCCTGTTTGGCCCGGCGATCCACGCTCCTCGTATGCCCGCCTGCGGCGTGCGCAGTCGGAGCGATCGCGGGCTCGAGCGTGATCGCCTGAGGTGGAATCGCCGAAGACGTGAATCACGCGACGAAACACCAGGCTGGAGCTTGGTCCCTGCTTCTCTGAGCGGGGATCGAGGTCTAGGCGTGGGGCCGCGCCGCTCTTCGACCGAGGAGAGCAATGCCAGCGGCCCCAAGCCCGAAGAGACCAAGGGTCATGGGCTCGGGCACCGCCACCAGCGAAAGCGAACTCAGCCGGAAGATACCAGAAGTCAGGCTACCCGCTGTGTTCCTGTACTCGACGGAGACGATGGACTGCGACAGGTCCCAGGCCCCCAGGCCAGTGGGGAGCGCCTCGCTGGACAGCGCCACGCCCGTCGGATCCGAGAGCACGATTGCGACGACATTGTCGCCGACCCTCAGGGCGTCCGTCCCGAGGCCTGGCGCGTTGTTCGCCGTATCCGCGAAGGCAAGTGTGTTGAAGCTCTGGCCGCTCTGCGGTCCGCCCGAAATCACGCCGCGCAGCCGGGCCGAGTCGTAGGTCCCGAAGTTCGCAAGGGGCTCGAGGTCGGGGCGTGTCGTATCGTACGAGAACTGGCCGACCAGGGTGCCGCCCTCGGTACCGATCGCCGTGTAGTCGAAGGTCAGCACGGCTGCCTGCGCCCCGGTCTGCCAGGACAGCACAAGCGCGAAGGCGACCGCTGTCAGCGTCCGGCGCATTCCACGCCCTCCCGATGCTGCAACCAGTCTGGCTGAACTGCCGGTGACGGGCAATGATTCCGGCCTTGCCGGGACGCATGCCGATCGCGAGCAGGCTGCTGATCCTGCAGGATAACCGCACGCCCGGCACCATCGGCGTCTCCGGCGGCAGGGCGGCGGAGGATGGGCAGGTCGCCGCGGCGGCGCTGCGTCGAAGGAGGCCTGCTTCGGCAGATTTTCCTTCCAATCAAGGAATAAATTCTTTACACCTCGCCGCCACAGCGCCCGGAGCCACGATGCCGCATACACCCCCCCATTCCCCACGCTGCCTCGCCCCGAATGGGGCCGCGGCGGTGCGGGCGGCGGGTGACAGCCGATGCAGCGACAGGCTGCGGGCCACGGTCGCACCCGGTGGCGCCGGACCGGAGGCGGCGGTCCCGCGCGCATCCCGCCCCGCGGGCATCGGCCGGGGGATTTGTCCGCAAACGGCCTGGTCGCGCCCTGCGGTGCCAGGTGCGTCCTTCATCGGCGCAATGCTGACGCGCCGCGCGCCGCCCGCATGCTAGGCTCGGCCCGCACCGGCAGGCGGACCCCGTCGATGGCACAAGCCTTTCCCGAGACCTCCCCCTGGTTCCGCGGCAACTACGCGCCGATCACCATGGAATGCGACGCGCCGGACCTGCCGGTGCGGGGCGAGATCCCGCCCGGCCTCGCCGGCACGCTCTACCGCA
>CAYNYQ010000315.1:0-6092 GCA_964401305.1 uncultured Acetobacteraceae bacterium
CGGCCACGGCGCGCATCATGCCGCGCCGCCCGCGGGCAGGCGGGGCGGCGGCCCGGCGTGCCGGCGCGTTCGGGCCCTTGCCGCGTCCTTCCGCCATGCGCACGCACCCCCAGCCCAGCCGTGTCCCGAGCCCTGCCAACGCCACTCTTGCGCGGTGGTGGAGGAGGCCGGGCATCACCGATGCGCGACCGTGGCGTGGCGACACGACTTGATCCGGCGCAAAGACGTCACCCTGCGCTCCTGCCTAGGCTGTAGGCATGAGCGCCTCCGTGCCCATCACCTACGCCCTGGCCAACCTGCCGCGGTACACGAGCTACCCCACCGCCCCCCAGTTCGCGGCGCTGGACGAGGCGAGCTATCGCAGCTGGCTGGGCGGCATCGCGCCCGACAGCGCGCTCTCGCTCTACCTGCACATCCCCTTCTGCCGGACCCTCTGCTGGTATTGCGGCTGTCACACCGCCGTCACCCGCAACGAGGAGCGCATCGGCCGCTACGCCACCGCCCTGGCGCAGGAGGCGGAGCTGCTGCTGGCGGCGCTGCCGGCGCATGGCGGCATCGGCGCGCTGCACCTCGGCGGCGGCACGCCCACGACGATCGGGCCGGCGGCGCTCTCGGGGCTGCTGCGCACCCTGCGCGCGCGCTTCGGCGTGCGCCCCGGCGCCGAGTTCGCCGCCGAATGCGACCCGCGCACCCTGACCGAGGAGGTGGTGGCGGCGCTCGCCGAGGGCGGCATCAACCGCGCCTCGCTCGGCGTGCAGGACATCAACCCGGCGGTGCAGCGCCGCATCGGCCGCGTGCAGCTCGACGACCAGGTAGCGGCGGCGGTGGAGCGGCTGCGCCGCGCCGGCATCCTGCGCGTGAACCTCGACCTGATGTATGGCCTGCCGGGCCAGACGGAGCTGGAGGTGGCGGCGACGGCGCGCTTCGCCACGGCGCTCGGCGCCGACCGGGTCGCGGTCTTCGGCTATGCCCATGTGCCCTGGATGAAGCCGCACCAGAACGCGATCCGCAGCGAGGAGCTGCCCGGCGCGCTGGAGCGCGTGCGCCAGGCCGAGACGGCCGAGCGCGTGCTGCGCGAGGCGGGCTACGAGGCGATCGGCCTCGACCATTTCGCGCGCTCGGACGACAGCATGGCGGTGGCGCAGCGCGCCGGCCGCCTCAGGCGCAATTTCCAGGGCTACACCACGGATACGGCGCCGGTGCTGCTCGGGCTCGGCGCCTCGGCGATCGGCAGCATCGGCGCGCCGGCGCTGGCCGGCTACGCGCAGAACGAGCCGGAGGAGCGGCGCTACGTCGCCGCGGTCGAGGCGGGGCGGCTGCCGGTCAAGCGCGGCCGGCTGCTGAGCGAGGACGATCGGCTGCGCCGACACGTGATCGAGCGGGTGATGTGCGACTTCGTGCTCGACCTGACGGAGCTGCCGGAGACCCTGATGGAGGAGGCGCGGCCCGGGCTCGAGCGGCTGGAGGCCGACGGCATCGTCGCCCTGGCCCCCGACATGCTGTGGGTGACGGCGCCCGGCCGGCGGCACGTGCGGCACGTGGCCGCCTGCTTCGACGCCTATCTCGGCAACGGCGCCGGGCGGCACAGCGCGGCGGTCTGACCCGCCGCGCGCCCGGCCCTCACATGCCGCCGATGTAGTTCGGCCCGCCGCCGCCCTCCGGCGTGCGCCAGTCGATGTTCTGCGTCGGGTCCTTGATGTCGCAGGTCTTGCAGTGCACGCAGTTCTGCGCGTTGATCACGAGGCGCGCGCCGGCATCCCCCGCCTCCGTGCTGGCGCCGGGCCCCGCGGCCTCGGCCGCCGGCGTGCCCTTCAGCTCCCGCTCCGCGTCGGCGCCCACCGCCTCGTAGACGGCGGCGGGGCAGTAGCGGCTCTCCGGGCTGCGGAACTGGTCCCAGTTCACGCCCTTCCAGCGCCCGGGGTCCTTCAGCACCAGGTGCGCCGGCTGGTCCTCCTCGTGGTTGGTGTTGGAGAGGAACACCGAGGAGAGCCGGTCGAAGGTCAGCACGCCGTCCGGCTTCGGGTAGACGATGCGCTCCGAGGTGCGGGCCGAGCGCAGCGTCTCGTGGTCCTGGTGGTGGGTCCAGGTCCAGGGCGCCTTGCCGCGCAGCACGTAGGCGTCGATGGCCGACCAGCCGAGCGCGCCCCAGAAGCCGAACTTGGCGAAGGCCGGGCGGATGTTGCGCACCTCGCGCAGCTCCTCCCACACCCAGCTCTCGCGGATCATGCGCTCATAGGCGTCGAGCACGGGGGGGCGCGCCTCCTGCGCCAGCGCCGCTGCCACCGCCTCGGCCGCGACCATGCCGGACTTCATCGAGGTATGCGTGCCCTTGATCTTCGGCACGTTGAGGAAGCCGGCGCAGTCGCCGATCAGCGCGCCGCCCGGGAAGACCAGCTTCGGGATGGCCTGCAGGCCGCCCTCGTTCAGCGCGCGGGCGCCATAGGCGATGCGCTTGCCGCCCTCGAGCATGGCGCGCACCGCCGGGTGCGTCTTGAAGCGCTGGAACTCGTCGAAGGGCGAGAGCCAGGGGTTCGGGTAGTCGAGCCCGACCACGAAGCCGACCGAGACCAGGTTCTCGCCCAGCATGTAGAGCCAGGAGCCGCCATAGGTGTCGGACTTCAGCGGCCAGCCGGTGGAGTGCCACACGAGGCCGGGCTGGTGCCGCTCCTTCGGGATCTCCCACAGCTCCTTGATGCCGAGCGCATAAGTCTGAGGTGCTACGCCCTTGCGCAGGTCGTAGCGCTCCATCAGCCGCTTCGAGAGCGAGCCGCGGCAGCCCTCCGCAAACAGGGTGTAGGTGGCGCGCAGCTCCATCCCGGGCTGGTAGTTCGGGCCCTTCGTGCCGTCGCGCTGGATGCCCATGACGCCGGCGACGACGCCCCTGACCTGGCCGTCCTCGACGATCGTGTCGCTGGCCGCGAAGCCCGGGTAGATCTCGACGCCCAGCGCCTCGGCCTTCGCACCCAGCCAGCGGCAGACATTGCCCAGCGAGACGATGTAGTTGCCGTGGTTGTCCATGGTGCGCGGCGTCGGCAGGCGCACCGCCCGCGTCGCCGTCAGGAACATGAAGCGGTCGTCCTTCGCGGGCGTCGCCAGGGCCGGCGGATCCTCGCGCCAGTCCGGGATCAGCTCGTCGAGGGCGCGGGGCTCGAGCACGGCGCCGGAGAGGATGTGGGCGCCGATCTCGCTGCCCTTCTCCACCAGGCAGACCGAGGCCTCGGGCGCGAGCTGCTTCAGCCGGATCGCCGCGGCGAGGCCGGCCGGCCCGCCGCCGACGACGAGCACGTCGAACTCCATCGCCTCGCGCTGCTCGGTCTCGTCCGACATGCCTGGTTGCTCCTCATCGCTTGGGCCCGATGTAGCGACGGTCCGGGTTGCGCGGAACCCCGGCGCCGGCCGATACCCCGTGGCATGAGGCCGTTTCTCACGAGCGCGCCGCAGCCGGGGCCGGCCAGGGGCCGGGCGCCGCGCCATGGACACCGCTGAGGCCGCGCCGGAGCGCGCGCTGCTCGCCGCGCTCGCGCTGCAGCTCGCCTGGGGCGCGGACGAGGCGCTGGCCGAGGCACCGCTGGACCGCCGGCAGGCCGGCGATGCCGCCGCGCCCGGCCCGGCGACTCCGGCCATCGGCCGCGCCGCGCCGACCCCGCCCCGCGCCGCGTCGCAAGCTGCCCTGCGCCCTGCCACGGCGCCCGGGGCCGCCCCGCCCGCCGCCAGCCGCGCCGCCGCCCTGGCCGAGGCCGCCGACAGCCTGGACGCGCTGCGTGCCGCCATCGCCGGCTTCGACGGCAGCGCCCTGCGCGAGACCGCCACGAACCTCGTCTTCGCCGATGGCGTGCCGGATGGCGGCGTGATGCTGATCGGCGAGGCGCCAGGGGCGGACGAGGACCGGCTCGGCCGGCCCTTCGTCGGCGCCTCGGGCCAACTGCTCGACCGCATGCTGGCGAGCATCGGGCTCAGCCGCGCGCGCGACGCCTACATCACCAACATCCTGCCCTATCGCCCGCCCGGCAACCGCACGCCGACGGATGCCGAGATCCTGCTCTTCCTGCCCTTCGTGCTGCGCCATGTCGCGCTGGTCCGGCCGCGGCACCTGGTGCTGCTGGGCGGCGTCTCGGCCAAGGCGTTGCTGCGGTCGCGCGAAGGTATCACCCGGCTGCGCGGTCGTTGGCACCAAGTAATGATAAATGAAGCCACTTCCATGCCGGCGCTGGCGACGCTGCATCCCGCCTATCTCCTGCGGACGCCGGCAGCGAAACGCGACGCCTGGCTGGATCTTCTGCTGCTGCGACGGAGGATCGACACTGGCGACCCGCCATAGACTGGCCACAATCGGGCGCTGCCCCGGTTGCAGTGGCCGGCGATTCTCGCGCGGTTGCGAGATATTTTTGGGGTTGCCGGGGGGAAGCTTCGAATTGTAATGCCGAAGGGCCATGCCAGCGATCGGCTTCATGGCCCGCCGCACCCGCGGTCCCCATGGCTGGGGGCTGCTCCTGGGTGCGGCGCTCCTCCTCGGGGCGTCCGTCCCGGCCGAGGCGCAGCAGGCCACCGTCCAGACTGCCATGAGCGTCCCCCGGCCCGGTGCCCAGGGCGCCGCCGGGCTGCCCCAGGTCCTGGCGCCTTCGGACGCCACCCGGCTGCGACGCGTCTTCCAGCTCCTCGCCCGCGGCGACCAGGCCGCGGCGGAGGCCGAGGTCGCGCGCCTCGAGGACCTGCGCCTGCTCGGCCATGTCCGGGCGGAGGCCTGGGCGCGCGATGGCGGCAGCCCCGATGCCGCGGCGCTGCAGGACTGGCTGGCCCGGCACGCCGACCATCCCGATGCCCCTGCCCTGCAGCGGCGCCTGGCGCTGCTCGCCGGCGATCCCGTCCCCGCGGAGGCCACCGAGGAGGACAGCCCCGCCGCCCCGGAGGCGCGCACCGCCCGCAGCAGCGCCCTCGAGCGCAGCCTGCGGGAGCGCGCCCGGCAGGGCGAGGCCGACCGCGCCCTGGCCCAGATCGCCCGCACCCGCGGCCTCGGCCCCGCCCAGGCAGCCCGGCTGCGCGGCGAGGTGGCGCTCGGCCTCTTCCAGGCGGCGCGTGACGAGGAGGCCTTCCGCATCGCCGCCGAGGCCTCGGCCGCCGCGCCGCGGGACGCCGAGACCGCCTTCACCGCCGGCCTCGCCGCCTGGGGCCTCGGCCGCTGGGACGCCGCCATGGCGCATTTCGAGCGCGCCGCCCGGGCCGATGCCGCGCCGCCCGCGCTGCGCGCCGCCGCCGCCTACTGGACCGCCCGTGCCGCCGTCCGCGGCCGCCGCCCGGCGCAATACGTGCCCTGGATGATGCAGGCGGCGCAGGAGCCGCGAAGCTTCTACGGCCTGGTCGCCCGCCGCGCCCTCGGCCTGTCGCCGGGCTTCGCCTGGTCGCGCGAGGTGCTGGGCGAGGCGGAGGCGGCGATGCTGGCCGAGACGGCCGGCGGCTGGCGGGCGCTCGCGCTGCTGCAGATCGGCCAGACCGCCCGCGCCGAGGCCGAGCTGCGCCTGCTCTGGCGCCAGGCCCAGCGCAACCCCGCTTTGGCCCGCGCCGTGATGCTGGTGGCGAGCCAGGCGAACCTCCCCGCGCTCTCGGCCCAGGCCGCGGCGGCGGCGCAGGGCGAGGATGGCAAGCCGCGCGACTTCGCCCGCTACCCGCTGCCGGCGCTGCGGCCGCTGGGCGGCTTCAGCGTCGATCCCTCGCTGCTCTATGCGCTGGCGCTGCAGGAGAGCCGCTTCGATGCCGGCGCCATCTCGCCGGCCGGGGCGCGCGGGCTGCTGCAGATCATGCCGGCCACCGCCAGCTACGTCGCGGGCGATCCCAGCCTGCGGGCGGAGGGCGCCTGGCGGCTGCACGACCCCGCGCTGTCGATGGAGATCGGCCAGCGCTACCTGCACTACCTGGCACGCACCGAGGCGGCGGGCAGCGACCTGATCCGCGTCCTCGCCGCCTACAATGCCGGGCCGGGCAACCTCTCGCGCTGGCTGCCGGCGGCGCGGCACCGCGACGACCCCTTCCTGTTCATCGAGGCGATCCCGATCGACGAGACGCGGGACTATGTGCGCCAGGTGCTGGCCTATTCCTGG
>CAYNYQ010000316.1:0-6081 GCA_964401305.1 uncultured Acetobacteraceae bacterium
GCGATGCGCGCCGCCAGCATCGCCGCACGCTCGGGATGCGCCACCATGTGCGCGCCGCCGCAATGCGGCTGGTCCTTCGGTCGTGCCCCGCAGCTGGCGCAGGACGCCTCGCCCGGCACCTCGCCGCAGCGCCCGCCGAAGGTGATCGGCGCGGTGCCGCCGTCGAGCTCGGGGATGGCGACCATCATCGTCGCCTCAACGGGCGTCAGCCCGCGGGAGTCGGACTGCCAGTGCCGGAGCGTCTGGAACTCGAGCGGATGCGCGATGACATAGGGCACGTCGAGCCGGGCCAGCATCTCCTCCGCCGCCCGCGAGTCGTTGTAGGCAGGGCCGCCAACCAGCGAGAAGCCGGTGAGCGACACCACGGCGTCAACCGCCGCCGCACCGTCACGCAGGAAGAAGCGCTCGATGGCCGGGCGCGCATCCAGGCCCGAGGCGAAGGCCGGAACGACGCGCAGGCCCTTCGCCTCCAGCGCGGCGATGGCGCCGTCGTAGTGCGACGCATTGCCCGCCAGCAGGTAGGAGCGCATCAGCAGCAACCCGACCGTGCCGGCGGACCCGGGCGCCGCGGGCAGCGCCTCCGGCCGCTCTGTCACACCGCAGCGCGGGTGATAAAGGCCGATCTCGGGGTAGTGGACCGGACCCGCCACCTTCAAGGTGCCGGCCAGCGCCTGGCGCGGACCGGTCGCATAGCGGTTCACCAGCAGCCGCAGCAGATTGGCCAGATTGTCCTGCGATCCAGCGAGCCAGTACTGCAGCGCCAGGAAGTAGGCCCGCACATCCTGCGCGGTGCCCGGAATGAAGCGCAGCAGCTTCGGCAGCTCGCGCAGCATGCGCATCTGGCCGCGGCCGGAGGATGGCGCGCCGTCCTTGCCGCCGGACTTTCCGCGCAGCCGCTTGAGCAGCGCCAGCGGCCCCTTCGCCTCGCCGCCCATCGAGAAGCGCCCGATGCGAGTAAGCCGCATCACCTCGGCGGCCGAGAGCAGGCACAGCATGGCGTCGCAGCCATCGCGCCGCGCCGCCAGCGCCGGCAGCACCGCGCGGATATGGTCCTCGAGGAAGAGCATCGAGGCGACGACGATATCGGCCGTGGCGATGTCCGCGTGGCAGGCCGCGAGTGCGGTGGGGTCGGCGCCCCACTGGTCGGCCGCGTGCACCACCAGTTCCAGTCCCGGAACCTCGCGCCGGACCTGGCGCCAGGCCGCCTCCGCCGCCGAGGTCAGGTGGCTGTCCATCGTGACGATGGCAATGCGCAGCGGTACCGCCGGCGCGCCACGCGTCCTGCGCCCGGCCGGCGCAGCCTCAGCGGCTGAAATGCGCCTTGGCGTCATAGAGCGTCTCGAGGGTTATGGTGACGAGGCCGCGCTCGCGGGCGAAGCGCTCGGTGTTGCGGCGGGCCTTGCCGCGCACGAAGAACGGGATCTTGGAGAGCTCCTTCTCGGCCTCGGGCGTCCAGGCCGCGACGGCCGCCTCCAGCACCGCCACCGCAGCCTGCGCGGGCTCTGGTGCGGGCGGGGCCTGGCGCGCACCATGCCCGCCGAGATGCGAGGGCGCCGCGTCGTCGCCGAACTCGAAATCCTCGCGGAACATGCCGAGCAGGTGCTCCTCGAGCCCCATCATCAGCGGATGGACCCAGGTGTCGAACAGCACGTTCGCCCCCTCGAAGCCCATCTGCGGCGAGTGGCGTGCGGGGAAGTCCTGCACATGCACCGGCGCCGAAATCACGGCGCAGGGAATGCCGAGCTTCTTGGCGACATGCCGCTCCATCTGCGTGCCCAGCACGAGCTCCGGCTGCAGCTCGGCGATACGCGCCTCGACCTCGAGGTAGTCGTCGGTGATCAGCGCCTCGACGCCGCGCTGCTTCGCCGCCTCACGCACTTCCCGGCCGAATTCGCGGCTGTAGGTGCCGAGGCCGACAAGGGTGAAGCCGAGCTCCTCGGTTGCGACGCGCGCCGCGGCGATGGCGTGGGTCGCATCGCCGAAGACGAAGACCCGCTTGCCGGTGAGGTAGGTCGAGTCGACCGAGCGGGAGTACCAGGGCAGCCGCGACTCCTCGGCGCCGAGCACGGGCGCGGGATCGACCCCCGCCAGCCTCGCCACCTCGGCGATGAAGTCGCGCGTCGCGCCGACGCCGATCGGCACCGTGCGCACCGCCGGCTGGCCGAAGCTGCGCTGCAGCCAGGCGGCCGCCTGGCCGGCGATCTCCGGATAGAGCACGACGTTGAACGCTGCGTCGCCCAGCCGCGCAAGATCCGCCGGCGTCGCGTCGAGCGGCGCGGTGACGTTCACGCCGATGCCGAGTCGGGTCAGCAGCGCCTTCACCTCCCGCACGTCGTCGCGGTGGCGGAAGCCGAGCGCCGTCGGCCCGAGGATGTTGCAGGTGGCCGCCCCGGCCTGCGTGCGCGACGTTCCCGGCGCCGGCGCGCGCGGCCCGGCGAAGGCGCGGACCAGCTGGTAGAAGGTCTCCGCCGCGCCCCAGTTCTCCTTCTTGGAATAGGAGGGCAGCTCGACCGGCACGACGGGGATCGGCAGGCCGAGGGTGCGCGCCAGCCCGCCCGGATCGTCCTGGATCAGCTCGGCCGTGCAGCTCGCGCCGACCAGCAGCGCCTGCGGGCGGAACCGCTCATAGGCCTCGCGCGCCGCGGTCATGAACAGCTCGGCCGTGTCGCCGCCGAGGTCGCGAGCCTGGAAGGTGGTGTAGGTGACCGGCGGGCGGCGATCCCGCCGCTCGATCATGGTGAAGAGTAGGTCCGCATAGGTGTCGCCCTGCGGGGCGTGCAGCACATAGTGCAACTCCCGCATCGCGGTCGCCACGCGCATCGCGCCGACATGCGGCGGCCCCTCGTAGGTCCAGACCGCGAGCTGCATGGCGCTACACCATCAACCTGGCGCGCCGCTCCAGCGGCCGCGCGAAGAGCTCGGCGAGATCCCCGGCCTGCTCGTAGCCCTGGATCGGGGTGAAGACGAGCTCGATGGACCACTTGGTGGTCATGCCCTCGGCCTCCAGCGGATTCGCCAGCCCGAGGCCACACACGGCGATGTCGGGGCGCGCGGCACGGCAGCGGTCGAGCTGGCGCTCGACATGCTGGCCCTCACTGAGCCGCGCCTCGGCGGGCAGCAGCGGCAACTCGGCCGCCAGGTGCTGGCGGTGCAGGTAGGGCGTGCCGATCTCGATCGGCCGCATGCCGACCTCGCGCGCGAGGAAGCGCGCCAGCGGGATCTCGAGCTGCGAGTCGGGAAAGAAGAAGATGCTCTTGCCGCCGAGCTTCTCGCGGTAGCGGCCGACCGCGGCGCGGGCGCGGCTCTCCGCCATCGCCGTCACCTCGCGGAAGCGGCGCGGGTCGACGCCGAAGGCCTCGGCGGCGGCGCGCAGCCAGCCCGTGGTGCCCTCGGCGCCCAGCGGGAAGGGCGCGGTGAGCAGCCGCGCGCCACGCGCCTCGAGGGCACGCGCCGTGTCGGCGAGGAAGGGCTGCGCCAGCAGCAACCGCGTGTTCGCCCCGACCGGCGGCAGCGCCGCGGCACGGCGCGGCGGCAGGAAATGCACGGGGCCGATGCCGAGCGCATCGAACAGGCGCCGCATCTGGTCCTCGACCACCTCCGCCAGCGCGCCGGCGACCAGCAGCGCCGGCGGCGCGCCCGCGGGCTCGGCCGCCATCTCCGGCACCAGGCTGGCGAGGCAGGCATCCTCGCCCTGGGTGAAGGTCGTCTCGATGCCGCTGCCCGAGTAGTTCAGCACCCGCACGCCGCCGGCGCGGTGCCGCGCGGACAGCCGCTGCGCCGCACGGCCGAGATCGAGCTTGATCACCTCGGAGGGGCAGGAGCCGACGAGGAAGAGCAGCCGGATGTCGGGGCGCCGCGCCAGCAGGCGGTCGACGACACGATCGAGCTCCTCGTTCGCGTCGGCCATGCCGGCGAGGTCGCGCTCCTCGATGATGGCGGTGCCGAAGCGCGGCTCGGCGAAGATCATCACCCCGGCCGCCGACTGCAGCAGATGCGCGCAGGTGCGGCTGCCGACGACGAGGAAGAAGGCGTCCTGGATCTTGCGGTGCAGCCAGATGATGCCGGTCAGGCCGCAGAAGACCTCGCGCTGGCCGCGCTCCTTGAGAACGGGGGCGCAGCCGGCCTCCGCAGCGAGGGCGAGCCCGCCCGCCGTCACTTCGAGTACCCGTAGGCGTCATCGCGCCACCGGGTCGCCGGCTCCTGCTCGCGCCGTGCGGCGCGCAGCTTCAGCACGAACTGCGTGGCGTTGAAGAGGTAGGCGGCGTAGGCGGCGAGGGCGAGGAAGAGCTGGAAGTGCAGGTCGCCGATGCCGCCGAACAGCACCGCCAGGTAGGCCGTGTGCAGCGCCAGCACCAGCATGCTGAAGACGTCTTCCCAGAAGAAGGCGCGGGCGAAGAGGTAGCGCCCGAAGACGACCTTCTCCCAGATCGCGCCGGTGACCATGATGGCGTAAAGCACAAGGGTCTTGACGACGATCGAGGCCTCGGCGGCGGCCTGGCCCTCGCCGGTGGCGAGCGTGCGCAGCACCAGGCCGAGGCTGACGAGGAAGACCGCGAATTGCGCCGGCGCCAGGATCCCCTGCACCAGCGTCCAGCGCGTGGCGTCGCGGCGCGCGCGTTCCTCGGGCGAGTAGAGCGGCTGGCGCGTGGTGCGTGGCGGGGCTGCGTGGCGGGCGCTGCGCCCTGCGGCCGCCCCCCAGGGGCAGGCGTCCATGCTGTCAAGCAACCGGTTCAGTCCCGTCGATGTAAACATTGCTTGACAACCCCCACCCCTCGCGGGTCCGCTGCTGCGGTGCTGCCCGCAACGGCAGTTCGCACGCGGTCACTGTCCGCAGGAAACCGGCCTTCCGTTCCGCTCCGGCCGCCACTCCGGCCTCGGCGCCGCAGGACCGATCTCCTGTCGATCGAAGGCTAAAGGGCACCGGAAGAGAGTGTCAAGCTTACTTTACGTCAGATTAGATTGACACTGAGCCGGATGAGGCCGGATAACTTGGAGGACGGTCCGATGGTTGATGAGCCTATGGTCTCCTTCGAGCAGCAGCGCGTGACGGATGACGCGACCATGGAGCCGGCGCTGCTGGCCACCATCGTCAGGCCTGCAGCCGAGGCCGCGGCGTCCCAGGCCCTCCGACGCAACCGCAGACCTGGCTCCACCGACCTCGCGCCGGCGGGCGATGCGCCGCTGTCGGGCCGGGATCTGGCCCAGGCCATCGAGACGGCGCTGGTGCCGCGGCTGCTGATGGCCCATGGCGCCGGCAGCGGCATCCCTGCGCGGGTGCCCGACGCGACGCTCGCCGCCGAGCTCGACGCCTTCGTCATCCTGCTCCTCGCGGACGGCGAGCACAGCGGCGAGACGGATGCGCTCGCGCGCCTGCAGGTCCGCGGGGCGACGGTGGAAGCGCTCTGCCTCGATCTTCTCGCCCCCGCCGCGCGCCGGCTCGGCGAGATGTGGGAGGACGATGTCTGCGACTTCGCCACGGTCACGCTCGGCCTGAGCCGGCTGCACCGCGCGCTGCACGAGCTCCACCCGGTCTGCGCGCCGGGCCGGATGAGCCTGCCGGTCCACCCGCTGCGCGTCGCTCTTCTCGGCGCGGCGCCTGGCGAGCAGCATGTCTTCGGCCTCGCCATGGTCGGCGAATTCCTGCGCACGGCCGGCTGGGAGGTGCACGACGCCATCGGCCTGCCGCAGGGCGAGCTCGCGGCGCTGGTGCGGCACCACTGGTTCGCCGTCGTCGCACTCACGGCCAGCCGCGAGAGCGGGCTCGAGGCGCTGGCCGGCACCATCCGGGCGGTGCGTGCCGCCTCCTGCCACGCGGCGATCGGCGTGCTTGTCGGCGGCAGGATCTTCGCCGAGCAGCCCGGCGCGATCACGCGGGTCGGGGCCGATGCCACGGCGACCGACGCGCGGTCCGCCGTCGCGCATGCGGAGCAGCTTCTGGCCCGCGTCGACTCGGCGTCGCAGGTTCGTAAGGATGGCAATCGGGGGGTATGAGGCTGGCTTGAGGGTCTCCAGCATGAAGGACGCTCGTTCCTGTGAAGCTCTTCCGTTCCCCGCAGAAGTCGTTGGGAAATCTCGACGCGG
>CAYNYQ010000317.1:0-6052 GCA_964401305.1 uncultured Acetobacteraceae bacterium
GGCGGCGGCGCTGGCGGTGGCGCTGGCGGCCGGGCTCGGCGCCGGCTGGCCGGTGGTGCTGGCGCTGGGGCTGGCGGGCGCGGGGCTCTTCGCCCTGCTCGCGCTCCGCACCCTGGATGCCGCGGAGCGGCAGGCGCTCGGGCGATTGCTGCGCCACCCGCGCGCGGCGCTGCGGCCGGCGGCGGGCACGCCCTGATGGCGCCTGCCACCCTGGCGATCAACGGCCGCTTCCTGACCCAGCGGCTGACCGGCGTGCAGCGCTTCGCCGCCGAGATCCTGCGCGCCGCCGACGACCTCGCCGGCGAGGGCGCCTGGCCGGCGAGCCGCGTCCTGGTGCCGCCGGGCACGGCCGCGCCGGGCTGGCGCCACCTCGCGGTCGAGCCCTGCGGCCGGCGCGGCGGCCAGCTCTGGGAACAGGCGAGCCTGCCCGCGGCGGCGCGGGGCGCACCGCTGCTCAACCTCGGCAACACCGCGCCGCTGCTGCATGGCGGGCCGCAGGCCGTGGTGATCCACGATGCCGGCGTCTTCGACACGCCCGAGAGCTACTCGGCCGCCTTCCGCGCCTGGTACCGGCTGCTGCACCAGGGCCTGGCGCGGCGCCGCGGCGTGACGCTTCTCACCGTCTCGGCCTTCTCGCGCGGGCGGATCGCGCATCATCTCGGCCTCGCGCCCGAGCGCATCGGCATCGTCCCCGAGGGCGGCGAGCACATGCTGCGCGAGGCGGCCGACACGGGGGTGCTCGCCGCGCACGGGCTGGTGCCGGGGCGCTTCGCCCTCGTCGTCGGCACGCCGGCGGCGCACAAGAACCTGGCGGCGCTGCGCGAGGCGGCCGGGCTGCTCGGCGCGCGGGGGATGGTGCTGGCCGTCGCCGGCGGCGGCGCGGCGGGCGGCCCCTTCAGCGGCGCCGACGCGCCGCCCGGCCTGCGCGCCCTCGGCCGCGTCCCCGATGCCGCGCTGCGCGCCCTCTACGAGGCCGCGCTCTGCCTCGTCTTCCCCTCCCGCTACGAGGGCTTCGGCCTGCCGCCGCTGGAGGCCATGGCCTGCGGCTGCCCCGTGCTGGCGGCCGAAGCGGGCGCGGTGCCGGAGGTCTGCGGCGAGGCCGCGCTGTGGTTCGACGCGGACGGCGGCCCGCGCAGCCCCGCCGCCGCGCTGGCCCGCCTGCTGGACGAGCCCGGGCTGCGCGCGCACCTCCGCGCCGCCGGCCTTGCCCGCGCCGCCGGCTTCACCTGGCGCGCCGCCGCCCTCAGCCTCCTCTCGCAGATGCCCGACCGATGAAGATCGCCCTCGTCCACGAATGGCTCGACACCTATGCCGGGTCGGAGCGCGTGCTGGAGCAGCTGCTCGCGGTCTGGCCCGAGGCCGACCTCTTCGTCACCTGCGACTTCCTGGCCGAGGGCGAGCGCGGCTTCCTCGGCGGGCGGGTGCCGCGCACCAGCTTCATCCAGCGCCTGCCCTTCGCGCGGCGCCGCTTCCGCTGGTATCTCGGCCTCATGCCGCTGGCCGTCGAGCAGCACGACCTCTCGGGCTACGACGTCGTGGTCTCCTCGAACCACGCGGTGGCGAAGGGCGTGCTGACCGGGCCGGGCCAGCCGCACCTCAGCTACGTGCATTCGCCGATGCGCTACGCCTGGGACCTGCAGCACCAGTACCTGCGCGAGGCCGGGTTGGAGCATGGACTCAAGGGCGCCTACACGCGCTGGCTGCTGCATCGGCTGCGGCAATGGGACCGCGCCTCGGCTGCCGGGGTGGACGTGCTGGTCGCCAACAGCAGCTACATCGCCGAGCGCATCCAGAAGGTCTGGCGGCGCGAGAGCACGGTGGTGCATCCGCCGGTCGACCTCGACCGCTTCGCGCTGCGCCGGGAGAAGGAGGACTACTACCTGATCGCCTCCCGCATGGTGCCCTACAAGCGGGTGGAGCTGGTCGCGGCTGCCTTCCGCCGCATGCCGGAGCGGCGCCTGGTGGTGGTGGGCGACGGGCCGAACGAGGCGGCGGTGCGCGCCGCCGCCACCGATGCACCCAACATCGAGCTCCGCGGCCGCGTCGGCACGGCGGAGCTGGTGGCGCTGACCCAGGCCGCGCGCGCCGCCGTCTTCGCCGCCGAGGAGGATTTCGGCATCGCCACGGTGGAGGCCCAGGCCTGCGGCACGCCGGTGATCGCCTTCGGCAAGGGCGGCGCGTGCGACATCCTGCGCGCGCCCCCTGACCCGGCGCCGACCGGCCTCTTCTTCGCCGAGCAGACGGAGGAGGCGATCATCGCCGCGGTGCGCCGCTTCGAGGCCGAGCCCGCGGCCTTCGCGCCCGATGCCTGCCGCGCCAATGCCGAGCGCTTCTCCGCCGCGCGCTTCCGCGAGCGCATGCGCGCGCTGGTCGAGGCGCAGCTGCGATGACCCGCTTCTCCCTCGTCGTCGCCACGCGCGGGCGGACGGCGGAGCTCGACGCGCTGTTCGACAGCCTGGCCGCGCAGGGCCAGCCGCCGGGCGCCCTCGAGGTGCTGGTCGTCGACCAGAACGGCGACGAGCGCCTCGCCCCCATCGTCGCGGCGCACCGGGCGCGCGGGCTCGAGGTGCGGCGCATCGCCTCCTCCGTCGCCAATGCCTGCCATGCGCGCAACCTCGGCCTCGCCGCGGCGCGCGGCGCCATCGTCGGCTTCCCCGACGACGACTGCCTCTACCCCGAGGGCGTGCTGGCGCGGGTCGGCGCGGCCTTCGCCGCCGACCCCGCGCTCGGCGTGCTGACCGGGCCGGCGGCCTCGCCCGCGGGGGGCCTCGGCTCCGGCCGCTGGCGGGCCGAGGGGGGGCCGATCACGCCGGCCAATGTCTGGACCAGCGTCATCGAGTTCAACCTCTTCCTCCGCCGCGAGGCCGCGCTCGCGCTGGGGGGCTTCGACGACCGGCTCGGCCCCGGCACGCGCTTCGGCTCGGCCGAGGGCAACGACCTCGTGCTGCGCGCGATCCGCGCCGGCCATGCGGCGCGCTACGACCCCGCGCTGCGCATCATCCACCCCGACAAGCGGCTGACGGATGTCGCCCGCGCGCGGGCCGCGCTCTACGGCCGGGGGCTCGGCTTCGTGCTGCGCCGGCACGGCGTGCCGCCGCCGGTCTGGCTGCCCTACCTGGTGCGGCCGGCAGGGGGGATGCTGCTCGCGGCGCTGCGCGGGCGGCCCGGCGACGCGGCCTACTACTGGGGGAGCCTGAGCGGGCGGGTCGCCGGCTTCCTCAGCCCCGGCGCGCGGGAGGGGCTGCCGCTGCCCGCGATCGCGGAGCGCGCCGGCTGATGCGGCTCGCCATCGGCATCGCCACGCGCGGCCGCGCCGCGACGCTCGCCGAGGTGCTGCGCGAGGTGCATCGCCAGCTCCGCCCGCCGGAGCGGCTGCTGATCTGCCACACCGTGCCCGACGACATCGCCGGCGCCGCCGCGGTGGCGCCCGAGGCCGAGTTCATCGCCTCGCCCCCCGGCCTGCCGCGGCAGCGCAACGCCATCCTCGAGGCCGCCGCGGCGGATGGCTGCGAGGCCGTGCTCTTCCTCGACGACGACTTCCTGCCCGCGCCCGACTACCTCGCCGTGACCGAGGCCGTGCTGGCGGCGCGGCCCGATTGCGTGGTCACCACCGGCACCGTGCTCGCCGACGGCGCCAAGGGCCCGGGCATCGGCATGGAGGAGGGGCGGGCGATCCTGGCGCGGGACCGCTACCTCGGCGACCCGCTCGCCGCGCAGCCGCACTTCAACGGCTATGGCTGCAACATGGCGGTGCGCCTGCCGCCGGCGCTGGCGCACGGGCTGCGCTTCGACGAGGCGCTGCCGCTCTATGCCTGGTACGAGGATATCGACTTCACCCGCGCCCTCGGCCGGCACGGGGCGATCCTGCGGCTGGCCGGCGCGCGCGGCGTGCATCTCGGCGTGAAGTCGGCGCGCACGCCGGGCCTGCGGCTCGGCTACAGCCAGGTGGTCAACCCGGTCTACCTGGCGCGCAAGGGCACCTTCCCCTGGAACCACGCCATCCCCTCGGCGGCGCGACACATCGCCATGAACCTCGCCCGCAGCGCCTTCCCCGAGCCCGAGGTCGACCGCTGGGGCCGCTTCCGCGGCAACATGATCGGCCTGCTCGACCTGCTGCGCGGCCGCGCGGCGCCATCGCGCATCCTGAGCCTGTAGCACCGTGGACGACGCCCTCTTCCTCGCCTCCAAGCTGTTCTGGTTCGCGGTGCGGCCGAACACGCTGGCGCTGGTGCTGGCCCTGGTCGGGCTCGCGCTGGTCTGGCGCGGGCGCTGGCGCGGCGGGCGGTGGTGGCTGGCCGCCGGGCTCGGCTACTACCTCTTCGTGCTGGCGACGCCGGCGAGCCAGTTCATCGCCATCCCCCTCGAGACCCGCTTCGCCCGCCCCGATCCCGCGCCGGCGCGGGTGGATGGCGTGGTCGTGCTCGGCGGCGCGGTGGACCAGGTGCTGACCGAGGCGCACGGCATCCCGGCGCTGAACGGCGCGGCCGAGCGCATGACCGAGATGATGGCCCTCGCCCACCGCTTCCCCGACGCCCGGCTGGTCTTCACCGGCGGCCAGGGCACCTTCGTGCAGGGCGAGATCACCGAGGCCGATGTCGCGCGGCGGCTCTGGACCGCCATGGGCCTGCCCGAGGGGCGCGTCCTCTACGAGGACCGCAGCCGCAACACGCACGAGAACGCGGTCTTCACGAAGGCGCTGGTGCAGCCGAAGCCGGGCGAGACCTGGCTGCTGGTGACCTCGGCCCAGCACATGCCGCGCTCGATGGGCGTCTTCCGCGCCGCCGGCTGGGACCCGGTGCCCTGGCCGGTGAACTACGCCACCGGCGGCACGCCGCGCGCCTGGTACGACGCGCCCTTCCCCACGCGCCTCAACCAGTTCGAGGGCGCACTGCGCGAATGGGTCGGGCTGCTGGCCTACCGCCTGCTCGGGCGCACGGAGGCGCTGCTGCCGGCGCCCTGAGGCTGGCCGGCATGCATGGTGCGGCTTGCGACCGATCAAGGCGCGCAGTGCCCTGCCGGCGCAGCATGTCGTTGCGGCCGCAGGGCTGCTGCGACGACGTGCCGGCCGCGGCCAGCGCCGCAGGGTGCCAACAGCCGCCGCCACGGCGTGCCAACCGCGGCCGCCACCACTGCGTTCCGACCGCGGCCGCCGCCACACGATGCCAGCCGCGGCCGCCGCCACACCATGCCAGCCGCGGCCGCTGCCGCGAGGGAGACGATCCATGGCGCTCAAGGACATCCTCGTGCATCTCGATGCCAGCCCCGCCTCGGCGAGCCGGCTCGACATCGCCACTGACCTGGCGCAGCGCCACGGCGCGCACCTCGTCGGCCTCTTCGTCGCCGAGATCACGCTGCCGCCCGGCATCGTCGGCGATCCCGGCGGCGGCGCGGCCATGGTGCTGATCGACCAGATGCGCGAGGCCGCGCTGGCCGACGGCGCCGCGGTGGAGGCGACGTTCCGCGAGCGTCTCCGGCGCGACGGCCTCACCGGCGAGTGGCGCATGATCGAGGGCATGGGCACGGAGATCGTGCCGCTGCATGCCCGCTACGCCGACCTCCTCATCCTCGGCCAGCAGGACCCGGACGGGCCCGGGACCACGGGCATGGTGCTGGAGGCGGCGCTGTTCGGTGCCGGGCGGCCGGTGCTCGCCGTGCCCTATGCGGGGCGCTTCCACGCCGTCGGCCGGCGGGTGCTGGTGGCCTGGAACGCCAGCCGCGAATCCGCCCGCGCCGTCGCCGACGCCATGCCGCTGATCGCCGGCGCCGACAGCGCGACGGTGCTGGCGGTGAACCCGCGGCGCGGCATCGGCGGCCATGGCGAGGAGCCCGCCGCCGACATCGCGCTGCATCTCGCGCGGCACGGGCTGAAGGTGACCGCGGAGCAGATCGTCGCGCCTGAGGTCGAGGACGGCGAGGCGCTGCTGAACGCCGCGGCCGAACGCAACGCCGACCTGCTGGTGATGGGTGCCTATGGCCATTCGCGCCTGCGCGAGATGATCATGGGCGGCGTCACGCGCACCCTGCTGCGCAGCATGACATTGCCGGTGCTGCT
>CAYNYQ010000318.1:0-6038 GCA_964401305.1 uncultured Acetobacteraceae bacterium
CCGGCGAGGCGCACGCGCCCCTGCTGCCCGCGCGCGGCGATCAGCGCCTCAAGCGCCGCCCGGTAGCCCTCGCGCCTTGGCTCGGCGCCGCCGACCAGCAGCGCCACCGCGTCGTCCGGCAGCCGCGCCATGGCCTCGACCAGCACCATGCCGCCCTTCCAGCGCGTCAGCCGGCCGGGCAGCATCACCACCGGCGGGCCGCCCTCGGGCAGGTCCCAGGCCTGGCGCAGCGCCGCGACGCGCGCGGGCGCGACCGCCTCCGGGTCGAAGGCCGCCGGGTCGACGCCGCGCGGGATGACGCGAATGCGCGCGGGGTCGGTGCCGTGCCGCGCGCGCAGGTGCTCGGCGATGAAGCGGCTGATGGCGATCACCCGCTCGCCGCGGGCCATGACGGAGTTGTAGAGCCGCTTGCCGGGCAGGCCCTCGTTGTAGGTCCCGTGATAGGTGGTGACGAAGCGCGCGCCGGTGCGCCGCGCCGCCAGCCAGGCCGACCAGCCAGGAGCGCGGGAACGGGCGTGCAGGATGGCGACGCGCTCCTGCCGCACCAGCGCCGCCAGCGCCGCGGCGTTGCGCAGCATGGCGGGGGGCGACTTCGTGGCCAGCGGCAGGGTCACGTGGCGGGCGCCGAGCGCCTCCAGCGCCGGCACCAGCGCGCCGCCGGAGGAGGCGACCAGCGCACGCATCCCCGCCGCGACCTGCGCCGCGGCGATCTCCAGCGTGCCGCGCTCGACCCCGCCGGCCTCGAGCGCGGGCAGCACCTGCAGGACGGCCGGCGCCTGCCCCTCCCCTGTCGTCGCGGAGACCATGCGGCGCGGCCTTATCCCGCCGCCCGGCCGGCGTCTATTCGCCGGCGTCTATTCGGCGGCGGGGGCCGGCGGCGCGATGCCGGCGCGCGGCCCGAGCAAAGCGAGGTCCCGCGCCCCGGCCTCGGTCAGGCGGTAGCGGTCGCGCCCGACCGGTTCGAACCAGCCATAGACGTTGCGGTAGAGGATGCGCCCGGCCTCCTCCGCCGCCGCGGCCTCGCGCACGGCGCGCACCGCCAGCGGCCCGCCGCCGGCCTCGCGGAGCACCGCGGCGCAGCGCAGCGCCGCCTGGCGATAGGCGGTGATCAGCCGGATGCCGCCCGGCGTGCCGCCGCGGTTCGGGTCGCCGAGGCGCCGCGCATGCTCGCGCCGCACCAGCGCCGCGCGCGCCCGGTTGCGGCGCGGCCCGGTGCCGGGCGGGTTCGGGTCGAGCACCGGCACCGCGATGGCCGCGCCGCCCAGGCTCTCCACCGCGATCAGCCCGAGGCCGAGGCGGCGGCAGAGCCGGTGCAGCCGCGGCGCATAGGGCGTGATCCCGCCGGCCGCCTCGGGCGCCGGCACGGCCAGGTAGACGCTCTCGGTCAGCGCGAAGCGGTCCACCGCCTGCAGGAGCGCGGCGAGCGAGACGGCGCGCTTCATCTCGACGACCACCATGGGCGCATCGCCGCCGTCCTCCGGCGCCGGGCCGATGGCGACGATGTCGCAGCCGCGGATCTCGCCCTTGGCGACATACCCATGCGCCTCCAGCAGCGCCTTCACGGGCGCGTAGAGCTCGGTCTCGGCGGCGGGGCGACTCGGGCGGGGCACGGCACCATCGGGTGCCATGGCCGGGCGGCCGCGCGAAGCGGCGTTGCGGGGGCGCATCGCCCGCACCGCCGCCGTTCACGCTGCGGGCAGCGCCGGCCCGGCGGCGAACCGGATGCCGCCGCCGCGCTTTGGCCCGCAGCACCAGAGACGAGGGCAGCGCATGCGACCCCCCCGCTTCGCCCGGGCCGCCGAGGCCAGGATCGGCCGGATCGAGGCGGCGGCCGCGCTCGATGCGCCCGGCCACGCCATCGAGACGGCGATCGCCCGCCCGGCGCAGATCGCCGGCCGCCCGGCGGAGCGGCTGGGCAATGCGCTGCACGGCACCGGCTATGGCCACCCCGTGCACCCGATGCTGGTCACCATCCCGATCGGGACCTGGACGCTCGCGCTCGGGCTCGACCTGCTGGCCGCGCTCGGCCTGCTGCGCGAGCGCGGCGTGCCGGCGCGCGCCGCCGACACCGCGCTGCAGGCCGGCGCCGCGGGGGCGGTGGTCGCCGCCGCGGCCGGGCTGGCCGACTGGCAGCACCTGAACGGGCGCGACCGGCGTACGGGCCTCGTGCATGCGCTGGCCAACGGCACGGCGCTGGCCCTGACCCTGGCCTCGATCGGGCTGCGCGGGCGCGGCCGGCGGCGGGAGGGGCGGATCGCCAGCGCCGCCGGCTGGGCCTGCATGGCGGTCGGCGGCTATCTCGGCGGGCACATGGTCTATCGCCGCCGCATCGGCACCGACCATGCCGACCGCAGCCCGGAGCCGCGCGACTGGCAGCCCCTGCTGCCGCTCGCCGAGCTCGAGGAGAACCGGCCGCGCCGCGTCGCGGCCTGGGATGCGGTGGCGCGGCGGGAGATCGGCATCGTCCTCGTCCGGCAGGGCGGGCGCGTGCACGCGATGGGCGCGCGCTGCTCGCATGCCGGCGGGCCGCTGGACCAGGGCTGGGTGCTGGAGGGGACGCTGGTCTGCCCCTGGCATGGCTCGCGCTACGACCTGGCGACGGGCTGGCCGGTCAGCGGCCCCTCCACCTGCCCGCAGCCGCGCTACGCCACCCGGTTGCGCGACGGCATGGTCGAGCTACGGCGCGAGCAGGAGCCAGGCGACGAGGTGGTCACCCCCGCCGCGCTGGCCCGCGCCGGCGCCGCGCGCGAGCCCGGCCTGCCGGCGCCCGGGGAGCGCGATGCCGTCGCGGTGCTGGAGGAGCACCACCGGCTGCTGCGCGGCCTCTTCGCCGCCATCCTGGCGCTGCCGCGCGACGACCCGGAGCGGCGCGACCTGCTGCGCAGCCTCGCCTCCGAGCTCGAGATCCACGAGCATGTCGAGGATCACCTCTTCTACCCGGCGGTCCGCCCGGTCAGCGAGGATGTAGCGATCGCCCATTCCGAGCACCGCCAGCTCTCCGACCTGCTGGCGCGCACGCTGAAGCTCGACACCGCGAGCGACGCCTTCGAGGCGCATCTGCGCGCGCTGCAGGCGGCGGTGGACCACCATGCGGGCTCCGAGGAGCGGTCGATGTTCGTCGAGGCGCGGCGGCTCGGCCCGGCGCGGCTCCGCGCGCTCGGCCGGGGGCTGGAGGCCATGCTGGAGGAGCAGCGCCATGCCCGCGCCCGGCGGGCCTTCCGCGCGCTGAAGATCCGCCTGCTCGAGGGGGTGTAGCGGACGGCGCGGGGTCAGCCCGTCTCGAGGATCTCGCAGCCCTCGGGCAGCGCCACCCAGGGCCGCTTCGAGCGGATCCAGATGTGGCGGTCCACGGCAAACCAGCCGGGATCATCGAAGGCGCCGCCGGGAATGCCCTGGCGGTCCGGCAGGCGCTCCACCCGCAGCCCCACCTCGGTGCCGCAGCGCGGGCAGAAGCTGTGCTCCAGCCAGCGGCCGCTCTCGTCCGAGACGTGGCGCCAGGCGGCGGGCGCGCCGCGGGTCAGGCGGACCGCGGCGGCCTCGAAGAAGGGCAGGATGGCGAAGGCGCTGCCGGTGCGGCGCTGGCAATAGGCGCAATGGCAGACCGAGGTGCGCAGCGGCGGGCCGGTGACGGCGAAGCGGATCCCACCGCAGAGGCAGCCGCCCTCATGGACCTCGCTCATCGGCCTGCCCCCTGCGCGCCGGCCGCCGCACGGGGCGGCCGGGGCCGATGCTGGCGCCGCGGCGGGCGGGGCGGCAAGCCCCGCGGCGCGCTCATTCGGCGGCGAGGGGTCCGCGCAGCCGCGCCACGCGCTCGGCCATGGACCGCGCCATGATGCTCTCGGGCCGGGCGGCCAGGCGGGTGGAGGCGAGCCAGGCGGCCTGCTCGCGGTCCCCGGCCCGGAGCGCCGCCTCAAGCCAGGTCAGCGGGATGAGGTCGCGCTGCGCGTGCGATCCGCCGAAGCGCTGCGCCACCGCGGGCAGCGGGGCGAGCAGCGCCGCGGCGCTGTGGTAGCGGCCCTCGGCGAAGGCGATCAGCCCGCGCGCCAGCGGCAGCCCGACCTCCCGCGTCATCGAGGCGTTGTGCCCCTCGCCGAGGCTCGCGGCCTGCATCGCGGCCACCACCTCGCGCGCCGCCTCCATGCGCCCGGCGCCGAGGAAGGCCATGACGGCATGGCAGTCGCTGAAGGCGTAGAAGCCGGGCGCCTGCGCCTCCCACAGCCGGGCCGCCTCGGCCCAGCGCTCGGCGCCGGCATCGAGGCCGACGAGATGGAAGCGCCAGAGCATGGCCGAGACGTCCACCAGCTCGATCGCCGGCGCGGCCTCCCGCCGGCGCACGCCGCGGTCGAAGACGGCGAGCGCGCGGGCGTGCTCGCCGCGGTCGAGATGGAAGAGCGCGAGGTGCCACCAGTTGTGCACCGCCAGCATGTTGCCGGGCGTGGTCCAGTCCGGCTCGCGCCCGGCGAGCCAGGCGGCGCCCTCCCCGGCGCGGCCCTGCATCTCCAGCACATGGGCGACGGCATGGATCGCCCAGGCGTCGCGCGCATCCTGCGCCACGGCGGCGCGGCCGGCCTCCTCGGCGGCGGCATACTCGCCGCATTCCTCGAGCCCGAAGGCGAGCATGCCGCGGATATGCCCGGCCGCGGCCTCCGAGGTGGCGAAGGCGCGCAGCGCGGCCCGCGGCCGGGCCTTCAGCGCCGCCTGCTGGCCGAGGAAGAAGTCGAGCTGGTGTGCCACCTGCAGCGCCAGCAGGTCGCGCGGCCAGCGCGCGGCGATCTCGCCATAGCGCTGGCGCGCCGTCTCGAAGGCGCCGTCGGCCCAGGCGCGGGCGGCGCAGATGTGGGCGAACTCGCGCTCGGTGGCGAGGCCGGAGAGCGCCTCCGCCGCGGCGACGCTGCGGCGCAGCTCCGGCACCAGCGAGGCCTCGGCGCCCATGACCATCAGCGCGGCGCGGAAGGCATGGCCCATGACGAAGTCCGGGCAATCGGCCAGTGCCTGGTCGATCTCGGCCAGCGGGTCGGCGTCGAAGCGGTTGAGCAGCGCCAGCGCCGCATCGTAGCGGCGCACCGCCTCGCGCTCCGTGGTCGAGACGGTGAGGCCGTGGCGGTCGGTGAGGACCCGGGTGGGCATGGCGCGCATTCCTCGGCTCTGGGGTGGAGGGGCCTCGGGGGTGCGACGGGAGGTCCGCCGGGCCTGGCCGCCCGGGGGCGGGGCTGACGGACCCTCCTTCGCGCCCCCTCAGGCTGGGGGCGTGCGGTGGGGGGCGTCAGCGGCAGCAGGCGGCGAGCGGCGGGCAGGAGCCGCCGACGGCATCGTCGCATCGGCGAAGACGGTCGCCGAGGCGCGCCAGCGGGCCCCGGCCCAGCCCCGTGGCGAGCCGCGCCAGCAGGCCCGCGCCCATGCCCATGGCAAGGCGCAGCCGGATCAGGCTCCAGGCGGCTTCGATGAGCATCAGGGTGGGCATGGCATCCTCCGTCCTTCGGAACAGAGGCGTAGGGGGCGGAGATTGCAGCCCGATGCCGCCGACCCGGCATTCGCGTTTCGTCGGTTACGGCCCGGTTTCGGCGCTGGCCTGCCCGGCGCCGGCGCGAGGCCGCGCAGGGCCGGGCATGCCCGGGGGTCCTCGCCCCGCCGCGGCGCGGGACGCAGGGGCGGCGCGGCCGGGCCGGGCCGGCGCGCCGCCCCGACGCGCTCAGCTGATGCGGATGCCCGCGTCGCGGATGATCGGCTCCCACTTGGCGATCTCGTCGGCCAGCCACTTGGCGGCGGTCGCCGGCGTGGTGTCGTTGCGCACCTGCATGGTCATGTCGGTCAGCCGCTGCTGCACGGGCTGCAGCGAGGCGGCGCGGTTGAAGGCGGCGTTGATCGCCTGGATCACCGGCGCCGGCGTGCCCTTCGGCGCCAGCACCATGTGCCAGGTGTAGCTCTCGGCATTGGCGATGCCGGATTCGGCGAAGGTCGGCACCTCCGGCGCCTGGGGCAGGCGGCGGTCGGCCGCGACGCCGAGCGCCCGCGCCTCGCCCTTGCGATGATAGGGCAGC
>CAYNYQ010000319.1:0-6034 GCA_964401305.1 uncultured Acetobacteraceae bacterium
TGACGATCGAGGACCTCGCCGGCGACGGCGACCACTATGCCGCGACCGTTGTCTCCGAAGCCTTCCGCGGCAAGTCGCGCGTGCAGCAGCACCAGCTCGTCTATGCCGCGCTGCAGGGGCGGATGGGCGGCGTGCTGCACGCGCTGGCGCTGCAGACCTCCGCCCCCGCCTGAACACTCAATCCTCCGGACAGAACCAGCAGGGAAGACCGACGATGACCAACCCCGCCTTCGAACGCATCGAGAAGGATATCACCGAGAACCCGGTCGTCCTCTACATGAAGGGCACGCCGGTGTTTCCGCAGTGCGGCTTCTCCGCCCGCGTCGTGCAGATCCTCAGCCACGTCGGCGTGCCCTTCAAGGGCGTCAATGTCCTCGAGGACATGGAGATCCGCGAGGGCATCAAGGAGTTCACCAACTGGCCGACCATCCCCCAGCTCTACGTGAAGGGCGAGTTCGTCGGCGGCTGCGACATCATCATGGAGATGTTCCAGGCCGGTGAGCTGCAGCAGATGCTGAAGGACAAGGGCATCCCGACCTCCGCCGAGGCGTGACCGCGCCAGGGCCTTCGTGCAGAGTGACGCCGGGCCCCGTGCCCGGCGTTTCCAATTCAGGGAGGAGGCCTGCCATGGCGGCCCTTGCGCAGCGAATCCTGGGCCGCGGCGGCCCCTCCGTCCCCGCCATCGGCCTCGGCTGCATGTCGCTCTCCGGCGTCTACGGCGATGCCGACGACGCGCAGTCCGTCGACCTGGTGCGTCAGGCCGTCGATCTCGGCGTGACGCATCTCGACAGCTCCGACATGTATGGCTGGGGCCACAACGAGCGGGTGCTCGGCCAGGCGCTGAAGGGCATCCGCCAGCAGGTCTTTCTCGCCACCAAATTCGGCCAGACGCAGAACCCGGGCGGGCCGAACGGCGTGAACGGCCGCCCGGACTACGTGCAGGCCGCCTGCGAGGCCTCCCTCCAGCGGCTCGGCGTCGATGTCATCGACCTCTACTACCAGCACCGCGTCGACCCCGACGTGCCGATCGAGGAGACGGTCGGTGCCATGGGCCGCCTGGTGGAGCAGGGCAAGGTGCGCTTCCTCGGCCTCTCCGAGGCGGCGCCCGAGACCATCCGCCGCGGCCATGCCACCCACCCCATCGCCGCGGTGCAGACCGAATACTCGCTGCTGTACCGCGAGGAGGCGGAGGCGACGCGCGCGGTGACCCGCCCGCTCGGCATCGCCTTCGTCGCCTATTCGCCGCTCGGCCGCGGCTTCCTGACCGGCACCTTCACGGAATTCGCGCAGGTCGACGGCCGCCGCGCCGCGCATCCGCGCTTCCAGGAGGGGAATTTCGCGCAGAACCGCGCGCTGGTGGCCCGCATCGAGGCGATCGCGGCGGAGAAGGGCTGCACGCCGGCGCAGCTCACCCTCGCCTGGCTGCTGGCACAGGGCGAGGACGTCGTCGCCATCCCCGGCACGCGCCGCCTCGACCGCGTGCGGGAGAACATCGGCGCGCTCGACGTGGCGCTCGGCGCCGAGGAGGTCGCGCGCATCGATGCCGCCGTGCCGAAGGGTGCCGCGGCCGGCACGCGCTACCCGGCGGGCGGCATGAAGGCGGTGCAGCTCTGAGCGACGGCCAGCGGCAAGGGCCGCCGCCGCAACTCGCCGAGGCGTGACGCGCGCCGGGGCGCGGGGCGTGCCACCTCTCGGGGCATGCTCCGCTCGCCAGCCCCCGCCGTCTCCGTCCTGATCCCCGCGCACGACGTCGCCGGCTTCCTCGGTGATGCGCTGGACAGCCTGCTCGCCCAGACGCTGCCGGACTGGGAGGCGGTGGTCGTCGACGACGGCTCGCGCGACGGCACGGCGGAGGTGGCGCAGGCGCGGCCCGACCCGCGCATCCGGCTGCTGCGCCAGGCGCAGGCCGGCGTCTCGGCCGCGCGCAACCGCGCGATCGCCGCGGCGCGGGGCGACGCGATCCTCTTCCTCGATGCCGATGACTGGCTGGCGCCCGACGCCCTCGCCCGCCTCGCCGCCGCGCTGGAGGCGGAGCCGGTCGCCGTCGGCGTCGCCGGTCCGCATGCCGTGGTGGCCGAGGCGGCCCGGCCCGGCGCCGAGGGCACGCCGCGCCTCCGCCCGCCGCGCTTCGCCGCGGGCGAGGTGCTGGAGCGGCTCTGCGTCGAGAACCTCTTCGTCAATGGCGGCCACCTGCTGCTGCGGCGGGAGGCCGTGCATCGCGCCGGCGGCTTCCGCGTGCCCCTGCGCTACGGCGAGGACTGGGAGTACTGGGTGCGGCTGGCGCTGCAGGGCCCCTTCGGCCTCGCGCCCGGCGCGGCGCCTGTGCTCTTCGTGCGCGAGCGCGCCGGCAGCGCCTATCGCCGCATGGCGCGCGACGCGGAGGCCTTCGCGCCGGCCCTGGCCGCGATCTTCGGCAATCCCGCGCTGAAGGAACGCCTGGGGGCGGGCCGGCTGGCGGCGCTACGCCGGCGGTCGGAGGCGGAGCGCGACTGGATCGTCGGGCGCGAGCTGATCCGCCACGGCGCGCGGCGCGAGGGCCTGGCGCGGCTCGGCGCCTCGCTGCGCGCGGCACCGGTGCCCAAGCGCGCGGCCATGCTCGCAGCCGCGATCGGCCTGCCGCTGCTGCCGCGCGCCCTGCGCGGCCCCTTCGCGCGCTACGCCGACGCCGGGTGATTCCGGGCTCATGACGTGCTGACGCACGTCGTCCTCAATCGCCGGCGACGGCTCCGCCGCCTTGGCTACGCGCCACTTGGCGCGGCGCCCATTCGGGCGCTCGGCCGCCTGCGGCGGCCGCAGGTCAGAGTCTTTTGATGTAAGGCGCGCCGGCGGTCAGGCCGCGCCCGCCGCGGTGCGCTGGATGATGGCGTCGTGCACCGCCTTCACGCCGGGCACATTGGCCGAGAGCGCCTTCAGCCCCTGCCGCACCTCGGGCGAGCTGCAGAAGCCGTGCAGCGTCACCTCGGCCCCCTTCACGTCGATGAAGACGAAGGGCGCGTCGGCCCAGGGCAGGCGGGCCATGGCGCCGCTGATGGCGCCGCGGATCGCCTCGTCCGAGGTATCGGCCCCCTCCGCCGGCTGCAGCAGCGCACGCAGCAGGTCGGCGCGGGAGACGATGCCGAGCAGCATGCCGTCATGCACCACCGGCAGGCGGCGCACCCGGTGCTCCTCCATCAGGTGCGCGGCGTGCTCGGCCGACATGCCCTCGGTGGCGGTGATCACGTCCCGCGTCATGATGTCGCGCGCCGTCGCGCCATGGGCACGGGCGTACTGCGCCGCCGCACGGTCGCGGTCGAAGAAGAGGCTGCTGAGCAGGCCGCGCTTCTCCTCCCGGTCCTCGGTCGAGAGGCGGCGGATCAGGTCGCCCTCCGAGACGATGCCGAGCAGCATGGTCCAGCTATCGGTCACCGGCAGCGCCGAGATCCGGCGGTCCACCAGCAGCCGCGCCACCGCCAGCGCCGGCGCGTCCGGCGGAACCGAGACGACGTTGCGCGTCATGATGTCGCCGACCTTCATGGCCCCGGGCTCCTGCCGTCCTTGCCCGCGCAGGCTAGCGGGCCGCCGCGCAGGCCGCCTTGCGCCGCATCAAACGGGTCCTGGCGCGACGCATGCGCGCGCCGGGTCAGCCCGGCAGGTCGCGATCCCCCGCCCCCACGGCGCGCTGCATGAAGACCACGTCCACCCAGCGGCCGAACTTGATGCCCGCGGACTTCAGCACGCCGCACTGGCGGAAACCCAGCGAGACGTGCAGCCCGATCGAGCCGACATTCTCGGAATCGCCGATCACCGCGAACATCTGCCGGAAGCCGCAAGCCTCGGCGCGCTCGAGCAGGGCGGCGACCAGGGCCTTGCCGACGCCCTGGCCGCGCTGGTCGTCGCGGACATAGACGCTGTCCTCCCCGGCGTAGCGATAGGCCGAGCGGTCGCGGAACTGCGCGACATAGGCGAAGCCCACGACCTGGCCATCCGCCTCCACCGCCACCAGCCAGGGCCAGCCGCGGTCCTGCACCTTGGCCAGGCGGGCGCGCATCTCGGCCTCCTCGGGCGGCACCTCCTCGAAGGTGCCGGCGCCGTTCAGCACGTGGTGGGCGTAGATGGCGGTGATGGCCGGAAGGTCCGCCGGCACGGCGTCGCGGATCTGCATCCCCGGTGCCTATCCCCGTCCCCGCCCGGCCGTCCAGTCGCGAGACGCAGCGACCGCGGCGGGATGCGTCGCGGCCGGCGAGGCGCCCGCCGGCGTCAGACCGGCAGGCCGAGCACGCCCGCCAGCCGCTCGGCCAGCGCCAGCAGCGCCCGGTCGCGCCCCGCCCCGGCCACCAGCGAGAGGCCGACCGGCGCGCCGCCGACGCGGGCGACCGGCAGCGTGACCTCCGGCAGCCCGGCAAGGCCGGCGATCGCCGTGACGCCCATGGTGCTCTCGCGGATCGCGTTCTGCCCCTCGAGCGACAGGTCGAGCTTCGGTGCCGGCACCGGCGAGGTCGGGTAGACCAGCACCGCGCCGCCGGCCAGCAGCCCCTCCATCCGCGCGCGGAAGCGGCGGCGGAAGGCGCGGCCGGCCGCCGCCTTGGCCGGGTCCATCGCCTTGGCGGCGGCGAAGCGCTCCTTCACGCCGGGGCCGAATTCGGGGCGATGCGCCTCGATCCAGCTGCCGAGCGTGGCCCAGGCCTCCTCCGCCTGGGCGCAGCGGAAATGCTCGTAGAGCGCGCCGAGGCCCTCCGGCGCGATGGTGACGGTCAGCGCCTTGCCGAGCAGCGCCTCCACCCCCTCCTGCGCCCGGACCATGGCGCAGACGGTGGTGGGCGGCGCGTTCATCCACGCCTCCTCCACCTTCAGCAGCGGCCCGAGACCGCCGGCGGCGAGCCCCGGCGCCGGCTCCGGCAGCAGCACCTCCCCGGCGCGCGCCAGGATGGAGGCCCGCGCGGCGAACCAGCCCGCCGTGTCGAAGCTCGGCCCGAGGCCGCAGGCGCCGGCCAGGTTCACCGCGCCCCAGCTCGGCCGGATGCCGTAGACGCCGCAATAGCTCGCCGGGATGCGCACCGAGCCGCCGGTGTCGGAGCCCATGGCGAAATCCACCATCCCCGCCGCCACCGCCGCGGCCGAGCCGCAGGAGGAGCCGCCGGGGAAGCGGTCCGGCGCCGCCGGGTTCACCGGCGTGCCGTGCCAGACATTCTCGCCGGTAAGCCCGTAGGCCAGCTCGACCGTCTTGGTCTTGCCGCGCAGCGCCGCCCCGGCCTCGAGCAGCGCGAGCACCGCCGGGGCGGTGCCGGCGGCCACGGGATGGGTGCTGCCCCAGCTCGGGTTGCCGTAGGTCGTCGGCCAGCCGGCGACGTCGTAGAGGTCCTTGACCGCGAAGCTCAGCCCGGCCAGCGGGCCGCTCGCCGCGCCGGGCAGCTCTGCCCGCGGCCCCGGGACGAAGGCCCCCACGGGATCGGCGAGGTGGTCGGACATCCATCGGCTCCTGCGCAGCGGCACGGCATGGTGCGGTCGGCCGGCGCGGGCTGGCCGGGCGCGACACGCCAGATTGCGAGCAGTGGGCGGAAAACACAATCAGCCGGGATGCCGGCGGGGCCCGCCGGCCGTGCCGCGGGCGGCGGCCGGACCATGCTCCCCGCGTGCGGGCTTCAGCCCCGGCCCGGCCGCCCGGCCCCCGTCGCCGCCAGCTCGCGCGGCAGGCGCAGCACCAGGCCCTCCGGCAGCGCCGCCCCGGTATCGGAGGGCAGCGCCAGGTCGTTCGCCGCGCGTAGCTGCAGCGCCTGCAGGCCGCCGCCATCGCCGTAGTGGCGCCTGGCGATGGCGTCGAGCGATTCACCGGCCTCGACGGTGTGGAAGAGGCTGCCATCCGGCCCATACGCCACCGCGCCGCCGCCGGGTGCCGCCTCGTGCACGCGCTCCTCGGCGCTGCTGAAGCTGGCCGCGCCGCCGGGCACGTGCGCGAGGCCCCCGAAGGCCGCCAGCAGCCCCTCGCGCCGGCGCGGCTGCATCGCGTCCTCGACCTCGGCGATGCCTTGCATGTTGCCGGCGGCGAGGATGATCCGCG
>CAYNYQ010000320.1:0-6014 GCA_964401305.1 uncultured Acetobacteraceae bacterium
GGCGCGAGGGGCGGCACTGGCGGCCCGAGCCGTGGCGCGGGCACCACCACGGGCGTCCCGTGCCCTATGGGTACCTGACGGTGCCGGGCGGCTGGTACGGGGCGCCGGGCTGGTAGGGCGCTCGGGGCGGGGGAGGGTGCGGGCGGCGGCGGATGGCCCCGGGGCGTCCGGTGCCGCTGCGGCGGCCGGAGGTCGGCTTCCCGGCAGGATGGAATCGGCTGTTGGGGCGAAGGGGGCGGGGCGGGCGAGGACCTGCGGTGCCGGGGCATCGCCGAGAGCAGGATCGCTTTGATGTAGGCGAAGCAGCAGGCGCGTGGTGGATCAAGAGGCCGTTGCAAAATGCCCGAGCCGCGTGGACGCAGGGTAGCGGTGCAAGCGCCGCGATGCGCTCAGCGGCGGCGAGGCGGGTAACGCGGAGACATCGACGCTCCGGGGGGTAGCGCGGCGAGGTTAGCTCAGGCCCAGTCGGAAGCGACGTAGTCTGATGGGCGGAGCATTAAGCCGCTTACCAGGCCGAAGGCGAGCGCCGGCAGCGTGCGGTGCAAGGCTTAGGAGTAGACAGGCCTTTTTGCGACTGCCTCGGGGAGGGCGAGCACCCCCCAGCGGGTAAGCTAGGCTCGCATCTTCTTCGCTACGTTTAACGGGCTTCCGTTATTCGGCGGATGGGGTATATTGGGGGAATATCAATTAATGCGAACAGTGAGTGCGGGGCGGCAATGTCGGAAGCGACTTCACTGAACGACGTCCACCGCATATTTTTAAATTTCAACAAAAGGGCAGAACGCTCTAGCGCAGATATACTTGCTGCGACGTTTGTGGATTCTGAACCTTTGTTTGATTTACTTTCAACTAACAATAATCAAGTAATATATGGACGTAGAGGCACTGGAAAAACGCATGCTTTAAAGTATCTCCAGGAGCAAGTCGAAACGAATGGCGAGAAGGCGGTCTATATCGATCTACGAAACGTTGGCTCTAACGGGAGTATATATGGCGATGATTCAAAAAGTCTCTCGGAGCGTGCGGGTGTTTTAATAATAGATGTATTGGCGGCAGTATTAGATGGGCTGTATGACGTAGCAATAAGTGTAATCGAAAAAGTACCAAATCCTGATCAAATCACATTGCGCCTCGACGACCTGTCTTCCGCCATATCGGAAGTTCGCGTGAAAGGGCCGGTCGCGGTTGAGGAGACGGATGCGACGACGGAGACCCGGGAGCGCAAGGCCAACTTAGAATTGGGTCTGAGTAAGACGCCAAACTTGGTCGCATCAGGTGCGGCGCTTGACCGTAATGACGTGTCGTCACAGCGAAAATTGTCGCGTGCGGGATCGGTTTCAGTACACATTGACTTTAATCGGGTTGGAATTGCGTTATCTGGCTTAATTGCAGTAATCGGCGCACCTCGGCTTTGGCTTCTAATCGACGAATGGTCTGAGGTGCCAATCGATTTACAGCCGTTTCTTGCCGATCTCTTGAGGCGTACAGTTATTACTCAGCAAGCAATAACTCTAAAAATTGCGGCAATAGAGCATCGATCCCAATTTGCAATAGCTCGAGAGCGCGGGGAATATACTGGATTAGAGCTTGGTGCTGATGTTTCTGCCGATCTAAATCTGGACGATTTTTTGGTTTTTGACAACAACCAAGAACGAGCAGTAGAGTTTTTCAAGAATCTATTATTCAAGCATTATCATGCGTCTGACGGGTCTCACCAGAGCATTGATGCGCCAGATAAGCTCATTCAGACTACCTTTACGCAGGTTCCCGTTTTCGAGGAGTTTGTGCGAGCCGTTGAGGGTGTACCCAGGGATGCGCTGAACGTAATGACGAAAATCGTTACCCGAGCTTTTGGCCAAAAAATTGCCATGAACCACGTGAGGGCCGCTGCACGTGACTGGTATAACCAAGATAAAGCTAGTATTATCCGTCAGAACGCTGATCTGAACGCCCTTTTGGCGAGGATTATTGATGAAGTCATTGGTAAGCGTAAGGCTCGGGCCTTTTTATTCGAGAGTAACATAAGGGACCCTAGAATAGAGCAGCTTTTCGACTCTAGAGTGCTACATGTGTTGAAGAGAAACATATCGTCTCGAGATGAGCCAGGAACGCGATATGATGTCTACAAAATCGATTATGGTTGCTATGTGGAGCTGATCAATACAATTAAGAATCCTGTTGGATTGTTTGCCGAAAACGACCAGGGTGGCGTTGAGGTTCCCAAAGACGATTACAGATCCATAAGGAGCGCGATACTTCGATTTTGGAACGATAACGTGGATGAGGCCTTCGGAATTTAGGGGCATTCAGTCGCCTCGTTCAGGTCTAAGACGTCGAGCGTCTAACTTGATTTGCGGAGTGGCTGTTACATTTGAAGGAGGTCCAGGGGGCCCGGCCCCCTGGCGGGGTTCCAAGGGGCAGCGCCCCTTGGCGGAGCGCGAGGCAGCGCCTCGCCCTACCCATACGCCACCGCGCTCTCCCCCCGGGCCCCCCGCCGCATCTCCCCCGTGACCTCCCGCCCCGTCGCCGCCAGCGCCAGCGCCTCCGCCACCCGGATCCCGTCCACGCCCGCGCTGAGGATCCCGCCCGCGTACCCCGCGCCTTCCCCGGCCGGGAACAGCCCCCTGGTGTTCAGGCTTTCGAAGCTCTCGCCGCGCGGGATGCGCACCGGGCTGCTGGTGCGCGTCTCCACCCCCGTCATCAGCGCGTCCGCCCGCGCGAAGCCCGGGATCTCGGCGTCGAAAGCCGGCAGCGCCGCCCGCATCGCCGCCACGACGAAGCCGGGCAGGCAGCGCGCCAGGTCCGCGGGGCGCACGCCGGGCTTGTAGCTCGGCGCCACCGCGCCCAGGCCCGAGGAGGCCCGCCCGGCCAGGAAGTCGCCCACCAGCTGCGCCGGCGCGCGGTAGTCCTCGCCGCCCTCGCGGAAGGCCGCACTTTCCCATTCGCGCTGGAAGGCGACGCCCGCCAACACGTCGCCGGGGTAGTCGCGCGCCGGGTCCACGCCGACGACCAGGCCGGCGTTGGCGTTGAACTCGGCCCGGCTGTACTGGCTCATGCCGTTGGTCACGACGCGGCCTGGCTCGCTGGTCGCGGCCACCACCCGCCCGCCCGGGCACATGCAGAAGCTGTAGACGCTTCTGCCAAGGGCGTGGGCATGGTGCACCAGCCTGTAGTCCGCCGCGCCGAGGGCCGGGTTGCCGGCATGGGCGCCGAGGCGCGCGCGGTCGATCATGCCCTGCGGGTGCTCGATGCGCACGCCGATGGAGAAGGGCTTGGCCTCCATCGCCACGCCGCGGCGGCGCAGCATCTCGAAGCCGTCGCGCGCCGAGTGGCCGATCGCCAGCACCACCTGCGCCGCGGGGATTGCCTCGCCATCGGCCAGCACCACGCCGCGGACGTGGCGCGTGCCGTTCGGGTCCGGCTCGACGATCAGGTCGGCGACGCGGGCGCCGAAGCGGTATTCGCCGCCCAGCCGCTCGATCTCGGCGCGCATCGCCTCCACCACCGTCACCAGGCGGAAGGTGCCGATATGCGGCTTCGAGACGTAGAGGATCTCCTCCGGCGCGCCGAAGCGCACGAACTGCTCCATCAGCCGCCGGCCGAGGAAGCGGCGGTCCTTGATGCCGGAATAGAGCTTGCCGTCGGAGAAGAGCCCGGCGCCGCCCTCGCCGAACTGCACGTTGCTCTCGGGCGAGAGCACGCCGCGCCGCCAGAGCGCCCAGGTGTCCTTGGTGCGCTGCCGCACCGCCGGCCCGCGCTCGAGGATCAGCGGGCGGAAGCCCATCTGCGCCAGGGTCAGCGCCGCCATCAGCCCGCAGGGGCCGGTGCCGATGACGATGGGCCGCGGCGTCCCCTCCGGCGCGCGGGCGACCAGGCGGTATGCCATGTCGGGCGCCGGGCCGAGGCCGCGGTCCGCGGCGTTGCGGCGCGCCACCGCGGCCTCGTCGCGGAAGGCGAGGTCTAGCGTATAGACGAAGACGATGGCCCCGGGCTTGCGGGCGTCATAGCCACGACGAATGATCCGGAGGTCGAGCAGATCGGCCTCGGCCACGCGCAGGCGGCGCAGCACGGCCGCACGCACCGCCTCCGGCGGGTGGTCGAGCGGCAGGCGCAGTTCGGTCAGTCGAAGCATGGCGACCCTATAGCCGCGGCGGGGCGGGTCGTGCGATCAGGGCGCAGGCGGGGCCGCCCGGTGCGGCGGCCCGCGGGAGGCCTGGGCATGGAACAAAGGCTGCTGGGGCGGACGGGGATGCGCGTCTCCGTCCTGGGCTATGGCGCGGGCGCGGTGGGCGGGCTGATGGTCCGCGGCACGCCGGCGGAGCAGGAACGCAGCCTGGCCCGCGCGCTGGAGGCGGGCATCAGCTACCTCGACACCGCCTCCATGTACGGCGCGGGGGAGAGCGAGCGGACGCTGGGGCGGCTGCTGAGGGGACGCGGCGGCGCGCGGCCGCCGATCGGCACCAAGGTGCGGCTGGCGGTGGAGCAGCGCGGCGACATCGCCGGCGCCATCGCCGCCTCGCTGGAGGCGAGCCTCGGCCGGCTTGGCCTCGACCACGTCGATCTCTTCCAGTTGCACGACCCGATCGGCGGCGCCGGCGGCTACACCGTGGCGCAGGTGCTGGAGGAGGCGGTGCCGGCGCTGCAGCGGCTGCAGGCACAGGGGAAGTGCCGCTTCCTCGGCATCACCGCGCTGGGGGAGGTGGGGGCGCTGCGCCAAGTGCTGCTCTCCGGCGCCTTCGACACGGCGCAGGTGCCGTTCAACGTGCTGAACCCCTCCTGGCTCGGGCCGGCGCGGCCGGGGCTGCCGGGGCAGGATTTCGAGGCGCTGGGGCTGGCGGCGGCGGCGGCCGGCGTCGGGCTGATCGGCATCCGCATCCTGGCCGCCGGGGCGCTCTCGGGCGAGGCGGCGCGGCACCCGGTGGCCATGCCGGAGGTGGCCCCCATCGCGTCCGGCCCCGACTACGCGGCGGATCTGGCCCAGGCGCGGCGCCTGCTGCCGCTCGTCGCCGAGGGGCATGTGGCGAGCCTCGCCGAGGCGGCGATCCGCTTCGCCATCACGCCGCCCGCCATGGGCACGGCGCTGATCGGCACCGCCTCGCTCGATCAGCTGGAGACGGCGATCGCGGCGGCGGAGAAGGGGCCGCTGCCGGCCGCGACGCTGGAGCGCATGGCGGCGCTGCTGGCACCCGGCGCGTGACGCAGGAGGGGCCGGCGCCCTCGCCGGTGGCCGCCGCCACCGACGCCGCCCCGGCCACGCCCGCGGAGGCCGAGCACGCGGCGCGGTCTGGCGCGCCGCTGGCCTCGCTGGCCGGCTTCGGCTTCCTGATGGTGGCGGCCTTCGCCTGGGGGCTGAACTGGCCGGTCCTGAAGTACCTGATGGAGGACTGGCCGCCCTTCACCTTCCGGGTGCTGGGCGCCCTCGGCGCCGTCGCGCTGCTGCTGCTGGTGGCCTGGCGGCAGGGGGATGCGCTGCTGCCGCCGGCCGGGCGATGGGGGCGGCTCTCCGTCGCGGCGGTGCTGAACGTCACCTCCTGGGGGGGCATGGCGCCGCTCGCGCTGTACTGGCTGGACGCGGCGGAGGCGGCGATCATCGCCTACACCATGCCGGTCTGGGCCATGCTGCTGGCCTGGCCGGTGCTGGGCGAGCGGCCGACGCTGCCGAGCCTGCTGGGCCTTGCCAGCGGGCTCGCCGGCATGGGGATGCTGATGGCCGGGCCGATGCTGGAGGCGCTGGCGGGCGGCCGCGGCGCGGCCTGGGTGGAGGGGCGGCTGCCTGGCCTCGTGGCCATCCTGGTGACGGCGATGATGTTCGCCGGCGGCGCGGTCTTCACCAAGCGCTGCCCAATCGCCATGGCGCCGGTGCCGCTGGTGGCGTGGCAGATCGTGATCGGCATGCTGCCCGTGGCCGCCATGGCCTGGGCGCTGGAGCCGCGCATCGTCCTGGCCGACGTCACCTGGCTGGGCTGGGCCTGCATCCTCTATGTCGGCGTGGTGGCGCAGGCGGTGGCCTACCT
>CAYNYQ010000321.1:0-5974 GCA_964401305.1 uncultured Acetobacteraceae bacterium
CGCAGCGCCGGCACGCCGGGATAGGCCATCAGCTCCGCCAGCAGCTGCGCCGCCCCGGCGCTGCGCGGCCCCGCGGCGGCCTCCTGCGACAGGCGCACCAGCACGTCGCGCGCCACCTCCTCCCAGTTCTCGACGTAGGGGCGGAGCAGCCCGGGGTGGAAGAGCTGCTTCATGGCGTTCAGCCCATCCGCCCCGGCCGCGCGCGCCTCCGCCTCGCCCACGAAGGCGAAGACCATGCGCATCGCCGGGCCGTTCGCCATGCGGATGGTCCAGGCGCTGTCGGCGACCAGCGCGGGATAGGGCTTCTGCTGGTCGAGGATGCGCCGCAGCAGCGCCTTCACCCCCTCCGAGGGCAGGGCATCGAAGGCGGTCTCGGCAAAGGCTGGCGCGAGGCCGGCGGCGACCAGCAATTCGTTCCGCACGCGCCGGGGCAGGTCGAGCGTCTCGCAGAGCCGGAGCAGCACGCCACGGCCGGGCGCCGCGCGGCCGGTCTCGATGAAGCTGAGATGCCGCGGCGAGATCCCGGCCTCCAGCGCCAGCACCTCCTGCGTCAGCCCGCGGGCGCCGCGCCAGCGGCGCAGCAGCACGCCGACCGGCAGTGTCCGCGGCGTCGCAAGGACCTCGGGCATGGGCATGTCGGGCGGGGCCATGGTGTCTCCGGTCCGGGGCGGCAGGCGCAGTTTCTTACCTCCGGCGTCATGGAGGACCGTTCCCGGCCGGTGAGACTTTGCGCGGGGAATGCGCCCGATCAACCCCCGCACGAGGTAGACGCCATGCCGCTCAGCATCATCGACCAGCAGACCCTGTTCGGCACGCCGGGCCGGCGCGGCATCAACGGCGACAGCGCGCCGCCGGAGCCGCAGCACGGCGAGGGCGGCAGCAACGGGCGGCCCGGCCAGGCGGCGGAGATCTCGCGGACCGGTCTGACCCTGCTGGGCGATGCCGGCGATGATTTCGTCCAGATCACCCTCGCGGCCGAGGGCGGGTTCGGCGGCGGCGGCGGCAGCGGCGGATGGGGCAGTTTCGCCACCAACACCGTCCGCGACGAGTCCGGGCCGACCTGGAGCTCCACCTTCAATGCCTATGGCGGGAACGGGAATGGGGGCAATGGTGGCCGCGGCGCCGGCGGCGCCGCCGGCGACGCCATCCTCTCGCAGCTCGTCTTCGACCTGCTCGGCGTGCCGGGCGGCAGCGATGTGGTGGCGCTGACCCTGCAGGGGGTCGGCGGTGCGGGCGGAAGCGGGGGCCAGGGCGGCTTCGGCCGCCCCTCCTCCGGGGTCGGAACGTCGGTCGACCAGATCGGCGTGCCGGGCAACTACTACACGTTCTACAGCGAAACGACCGCCGCGCCGGGCGGGCTTTCCGGGCTGTCTGGCGATGGGGGGCGCGGCGCCCGCGGTCTCGTCGCCTTCGATGACGTGACCGTCAGCGGGGAGACTCTGAGCCTCAGCCTCCGGGGCCTGGCGGCGGGCGGCGACGGCGCCGCCGGCGGAAGCTCCTTCTCCCATGCGGCTGGCGGGACGGTGGCGGACGGCCGTTCCGGCGGCGACGGCGCCGCGGCCGGTGCGGCCCAGGCCCGCGTGGCCAACCTGATCGTCACCGCGACGGGCGGACTCGACCTCGACGTGACGATCGCGGCGGCCGGGGGCTGGGGCGGTCCCGGCGGCTGGGGATCCGATCCGGTGGCCCGCGAGATCTCCAACACCATCCTCACGAACGGGAACGGCTCGAGCTACCTCACCTATGACTACGCGCGGGCGGGGAATGGCGGCGATGGCGGCGCGGGCGGCGCGGCGGTGGCGGCCTTCACCGGCGCGGCGATCACGGGCTCGGCCCAGGCCGACTGGGTGCGGATCGATCTGCGCGCCACCGGCGGCGAGGGCGGCACCGGCGGGCGCGGCGGGCGCGGCGTGGACGACAGCATCGTCGTCACCGGCGACCCCGGCCGCGTCCTCTACACGACCACGGTCAACGGGACGCCGGCCGGATCCGACGGCACGGCCGGCCTCGCCGGGGCGTCGACGGTCCGGCTGACCGACAACGTGACCGCGCTCGGCGACGGCGACGACCGGCTGGACCTGCTGCTCCTGGCCGGTGGCAGCGGCGCGCGGACCTTCACGGTGGCGCGCAACCTGTTCGACGGCGGGCAGGGCACCGACACGCTGTCCATCGGGAATTTCTTCAGCGAGGGCCAGCCGGACGTGACCTTCAACGTCTTCGCCGGAACCTTCCGCGTCGGCGCCGGCGGCAGCAATGCCATGGCGGGGTTCGAGGAGTTCGTCGGCGGCCTGGGCGACGACCGCTTCATCGATGGCGCCGGCAACCAGGGCTATCGCGGCGGCTTCGGCGCCGATCGCTTCGAGTTCGTCCGGGGCCGCGACGGCAACGACACGGTCCGGGACTTCGACCGTTTCGAGGACACGATCGTGCTGCGCGGCTTCGGGGCCCCGCTCAACGACTTCGCCGATGTGCTGGCCGCGGCGACGCAGACCCAGGCCGGGGTGCGGATCCAGACCTCGCCGACCAGCTCGGTGCTGCTGACCGGGGTGCAGCGCGCCGAGCTGGAGGCGAACGACTTCCTGTTCTGACCGGGCGCGGCCTTCCCCGGCCCGCGCGGGGGCGCCATGCTGGCGCCATGCCGCCCCCACCCCTCCGCAGCCTCGACGATCTCTCGGTCGGCCAGGAATTCGCCTTCGGCAGCATCGACATGCCGCTCGAGGAGATCCTGGACTTCGCGCGCCGCTACGACCCGCAGCCCTTCCACATCGACCCCGCGCGTGCGGCCGCCGGGCCCTTTGGCGGCATCATCGCCAGCGGGCTGCACACGCAGAGCAAGATCTTCGGCCACATCATCCGCACCGGCTGGGTCGAGCAGGTCTCGCTCGGCGGCACGGAGCAGGTGGTGCGCTGGAACGCGCCGGTGCGTCCGGGGGATGCCATCGACGTGACGGCGCGGGTGGAGGACCTCGTGCCGAGCCGCAGCAAGCCCGATCGCGGCGTGGCGAAGATCCGCTACCTCGGCACGCGCGTGGCGGACGGGGTGGTGGTGATCGACATCCTGGGGACGCATTTCTTCCGGCGCTGAATCCCGGCGCGCAGGTCGCGTCGCCCCGCTTGCATTCCGGGGCGACCGAGGCAGTCTGCTGCGCAACCGAACGCCGCCTGGAGACCCGACCGGTGACGCAAGCCCTCTCCGCCCGCTGGACCACGACCGTGCCTGCCGGAACGACGCTGGCGACGCGGGCCTTTCTCCTCGTCGAGCCCGGCCCGGCGGAGATCCGGGTGGACTGGGGCGATGGCGGGCGCCGGACCGTCGACCCCAACGCGTTCGGCGACGCCTTCTCGATCTCCCGCCGCTACGATGACGATCCGCTCGCCTACACGGTCGTCGTCCAGGCGCTCCCCAGGGCCGAGGGCGAGCGGACGGTCCTCACCGCCCTGTTCCAGGCGCAGACCTCCGATGACCTGGCGCTGGCAGGCGGCCGGCGCGCGGACCTGCTGCAGGCCGGCGCCGGCGACGACCTGCTCGAGGGCCGGCGCGGCGACGATCTGCTGGTCGGGGCGATCGGCAACGACACGCTCTGGGGCGGCCGCGGCGCGGACTACCTCTGGTCGGGCCTCGGCGCGGACAGCCTCGTCGGCGGGGCGGGGGACGATACGCTCAGCGGCGACGAGGGGAACGACAGGCTCTCCGGCGGACGGGGCAACGACGTGCTGCGCGGCGGCGCCGGGCAGGACACCCTGTTCGGCGGCGCCGGCGACGACGTCCTGCAGAACCTGGTTGCGGAAACGGGTCTCCTGGAACGCCTCCTCGGCGGCCGCGGCAACGACACCATCGAAGGCGGGTGGAGCAACGAGGTCGTGCTCGGCGGCGCCGGGGACGACCTGATCACCGGCGGTCCAGGCGACGACACGCTGCGCGGCGGCGCCGGGAACGACTTCCTGCGGGGCGACACCGGGCGCGACCTGCTCGTGGGCGGCCCCGGCGCCGACATATTCTCGGACTCCTCCGGCGGCGACATCATGCGGAGCGAGCACGACGGTGCGGAGGACCGCTTCCTCATCGATTTCCCCTTCGTCGGCCGGCCCTCGCGTGTCGAGGGCTTCGAACCCGGGATCGACAAGGTCGTCCTCTTCGCCGTCTTCCCGCGCGTCTTCCACGCCGACGACGAGCCCCTGCTCACAGCCCCGGCCGACGCCACCATCCTCTACGACACGGACGACGGGCGAATCTGGGCCAAGGCGTTCTTTCTGCCCGATTTCTTCCCGGTGCTGACGCTCGTCGGCGCACCCACGCTCACCGCCGAGGACTTCACGCTCTGAGCGCCCCACCCCGCGCCAGGATCGCCGTGGTGGAGCGGCCGGGCAGCAGCTCGACCAGCGCCACCTCGCCGCCGGCCGCCTGCACGACATCGGCGCCGACCACGCGATCCAGCGTGTAGTCCGCGCCCTTCACCAGCACGTCCGGCATCAGCGCCTGGATCAGCGCGAGCGGCGTGTCCTCGGCGAAGGCGACGACGGCGTCGACGGCAGCGAGGGCTGCGACGACGGCCGCACGATCGGCCAGCGGGTTCACCGGCCGCGCCGGCCCCTTCAGGCGCGCCACCGACGCATCCGTGTTCAGCGCCACCACCAGCCGGTCGCAGCGGCGACGGGCGGCGCGGAGCAGCGCGACATGCCCGGCGTGAAGCACGTCGAAGCAGCCATTGGTGAAGCCGACGCGCAGGCCATGCGCGCGCCATTCGGCGACCAGGCGACGGGCCGCCTCCCGGTCGAGCAGCGCATCGCCGCCCGGGCCCGCCTCGCCCTGCGCGTGCAGCGCATGCGCCAGCTCCTCCGCGCTGACCGTCGCCGTGCCGAGCTTCCCGACCACGATGCCGGCCGCGGCATTGGCGATGCGCATCGCCTCCTCGAGCGGCGCGCCGCCGGCATGCGCAAGCGCCAGGGTGGCGATGACAGTGTCGCCGGCGCCGGAGACGTCGAAGACCTCCCGCGCCTCGGCGGGGACGGAGGCGACGGCGCCATCGGCGCGCACCAGGGTCATGCCCTTGTCGGCGCGGGTGCAGAGCAGGGCGGGGATGCCGGCGCGTTGCATCACGGCGCGGGCGGCGGCGGCGACCTCGGCCTCGGTGCCCGTGGGCAGGCGGGCGGCGCGGGCGAGTTCCCGCGCATTGGGGGTGAGGAGGCTCGCCCCGCGGTAGAGCGCGACATCGTCCGACTTCGGATCGGCCAGCACGGGGATGCCGGCGGCACGCGCCGCGGCGATGGCGGCCGCCGTCACCTCCGGCGCCAGCACGCCCTTGGCGTAGTCCGAGAGGACCAGCGCCGCCGCCCCGGGCAGGGCTGCCGCGACGGCCGCGCCGAGCGCCGCGGCCTCGGCGGCAGCCGCCGGCGCGGCGGTCTCGTCGTCGAGGCGCACCACCTGCTGCGTGCCGGCGACCACGCGCATCTTGCAGATGGTCGGCCGCGTCGCGCTTGCGACCATGCGGTCCTCGATGCCCGGCGTCGCGCCGAGCAGCGCGGCGAGGTCGCGCCCGGCGGGGTCGGCCCCGCGCAGGCCGACCAGCACCGCCTCGCCGCCGAGGGCCGCAATGTTGCGCGCGACATTGCCGGCGCCGCCGGGCATGGCGCGGGTCTCGCGCAGCCGCACCACGGGCACGGGCGCCTCGGGCGAGATGCGCTCGACCTCGCCGTAGAGGTAGCGGTCGAGCATGACGTCGCCGAGGACGAGGATGCGGAGGCCGGCGAAGGAGAGCATGGGGGTTGGGCTTAGCCCCGTGCCCGGCGGGGTGGCAACGCCGGGGCGGACATGGAAGCGGCGCGGCAGGTTGCCCCGCCGCGCCGCCGCGAACGCTGACCGGTGCCTGGGATCAGGCGCTCTTGGCCATGATCTCGTCCGCGATGTTGCGCGGCACCGGGTCGTAGTGGTGGAACTGCATGGAGAAGGAGGCGCGCCCCTTCGTCATGCCGCGCA
>CAYNYQ010000322.1:0-5947 GCA_964401305.1 uncultured Acetobacteraceae bacterium
GGAATCGGCCGAGGGCGAGGTGGTGCGGCTGCGGCTCGCCGGCGAGGCCGGGCCGGCGCTCTACTTCCTGCGCGACGAGGTGGTGCCGGCCGGCGACTGATGCGGGGGCGGGCGCCGCGGCGCGGGCCGGCTGGCCCTCGCCGCCGCGGATGGGCTCAGGGCCGGGTCAGGCTGCGGTGGTTGACCCGCACCCGGCGCTGGGCCGGGCGCAGCGCCGCGGCCATGACGGCGGCCGGGTCGGCGCCGGCCAGGGCGGCGCGCCCGGCCGCAAGGCTGCCGGCGGCGAAGGCACGCTGCTTCTCGAAGGCGTATTCCGCGAGCAGGGCCTGCGCCCGCGCGGGCTCGGCCCACATGGCCAGGCTGCGCAGCGCGAAGACGGTGCCGGCCTGCCAGGCGAAGGCGGCGGCGGCGAAGGGCGTCACGCGGCGGGCCTCCCCGGCGCGGCGGCGGGCCGGCGCCTCACAGCGCGGCGATCACCGCTTCGGCCTTGCTCACCTCGAAGGCGCCCGGCGCCTCGACGGCGACATGCGTCACCTTGCCGTCCTTCGCCACCAGGGCGAAGCGCTGGCAGCGGACGCCGAGGCCGCGCGCGGTGAGGTCGAGCTCGAGGCCGAGCTTCTTCGTGAAGTCGGCGCTGCCATCGGCCAGCATCACGACCTTGTCGCCCACGCCCTGGTCCTTGCCCCAGGCGCCCATGACGAAGGCGTCGTTCACCGCCATGCAGGCGACGACATCGGCGCCCTTGGCCTTCAGCTGGTCGAAATTCTGCACGAAGCCCGGCAGGTGCTTGGCCGAGCAGGTGGGGGTGAAGGCGCCGGGCACGCCGAAGAGGACGACGGTCCTGCCCTTGAACAGCTCCTCCGTCGAGACCTCCTTGGGTCCCTCGGCCGTGGCCTGCATCAGCTTCGCCGACGGGATCGTGTCACCGACCTTGATGGTCATCCGGGGATTCCTCTGCTCGACCGCACCCCCGGTGTAGCCCGGCGCCCGCGCGCTGTCACCGCCGCCGCCCCTCCGCGCGCAGCCCCGTGTCCCACCAACCGACCGGCCGCGCGCAGCCCCGTGTCCGGCCAACCGACCGGCCGTGCGCAGCCCCGTGTCCGGCCAACCGACCGGCCGCGCGCAGCCCCGTGTCCGGGCGGCCGGCGCCCGCTGCCTTGCAGGGCGCGGCGGGTGCCGCCATCTTCCTGTCATGGCAAGGCGCGTGCGCAGCCCGCTCCGCGACGGCGGTGCCGGCAGGTCGGAAGAGGGCTACCTGGGCGGCCAGATGCTGGTGGCGATGCCGGCAATGCAGGACGCGCGCTTCGCCCGCTCGGTGATCTGCCTCGTCGCGCATTCCCGCGACGGCGCCATGGGCATCGTGGTGAACAAGCCGATCGACGGGCTCTCCTTCGACGAGCTGCTGGGCCAGCTCGGGCTCGAGCCCGTGCCGCCGCACCGGCGCATCCGCATGCTGCAGGGCGGGCCGGTCGATGGCGGGCGCGGCTTCGTGCTGCACACGCCGGACTGGTCGACCGACGGCTCGCTGAACGTGACCAAGGAGCTGGCGATGACCGCCAGCATCGACATCCTCAAGGCGATCGCCGGGGGCGGCGGGCCGCGGCTCGGCGTGCTGGCGCTGGGCTATGCCGGCTGGGGCCCGGGGCAGCTGGAGGAAGAGATCCAGCGCAACGCCTGGCTCTGCGTGCCGCCCGACGAGGAGCTCGTCTTCGACGACGCCGACGGCGCGAAGTGGCGCCGCGCCATGGCCAAGCTGAAGGTCGACCCCGTGCTGCTCTCGGGCGCCGTCGGGCACGCCTGACCGCGTCGCCGGGGCCCGGCACCGGCAAGCCGCCGGGGCCCGGCGCCCCGAATTCCCCTGGGCCCGTGCGCCCCGTTGGCGGCCCGCGCCGGCCTCAGCGCGCCGCCGCACCGGCATGGCGCCGGACCGCGACCAGCCCGGCCAGCGCACCGAGCCCGCCCGCGAACATCGCCAGCGCCGTCGCCAGGCCGCTGCCCGTCTCGGTCCAGCCGGCCGCCAGCGTCATCGCCGCCCCCGCCCCCATCTGCAGCGCGCCGACGAGGCCCGAGGCCGTGCCGGCGAGCTGCGGCCGAACGCTGACCGCCGCGGCGATGGCATTGGGCTGCGTAATGCCGTTGCCGAGCGCGACCACGGCCATGGGCAGGAAGAACGCCAGGATGTGCGGCGGCAGCAGCGTCTGCACCAGGATCGCCAGCACCCCGCCCGCCAGCGTCACCGCCGTGCCGATGCGCATCATGCGGTCGAGGCCATGGCGCCCGACGAGCCGCGCCGAGGTGAAGGTGCCGCTCATCCAGGCCACCGAGATCAGCATCATCGCCGCGCCATAGGTGGTGGCGCCGTGGCCGAGCCCGCCGATGACCACCACCGGCCCGCCGGCGGCGAAGGCGAAGAAGACCGCGGTCGAGAAGGTGGTCACCGCCGCATAGGCGCGGAACAGCGGCAGGCGCAGCAGCTGCGCATAGGCACGGAGCGCGCCGCCAATGCCCGACAGCGCCGCCGGCTGCGCCAGCGTCTCCGGCATGCGCGCCCAGACCAGCGGCAGCAGCGCGGCACCGAAGACGAGGCAGGCGAGCATGGTGGCGCGCCAGCCGTAGTGCTCGGCGAGCAGGCTGCCGAGCAGCGGCGCGATCATCGGCGCCACCGCCATGGCCGTGGAGACATAGCCCATGACGCTGGCCGAGCGCTCCCGCGGGTAGCTGTCGCGGATCATGGCGCGGCCGAGCACGAGGCCGGCGCAGCTGCCGACCGCCTGCAGCACGCGGGCGGCGATCAGCGAGCCGGCATCGGGCGCGACCGCGGCGCCGAGCGTGCCGAGCAGGAAGAGCCCGAGCCCGCCGAGCAGCAGCGGCTTGCGCCCGAAGCGGTCGGAGAGCGGGCCGTAGAAGAGCTGCCCCGCCGCGACGCCGAGGAGGAAGAGCGTCAGCGCGAGCTGGATCGTGCCGTAGGGCACGGCCAGCGCCACGGCCATCCCCGGCAGGCAGGGGATGATGATCTGCATGGTGAAGGGGCCGAGGCCGGTGATCGCCACCAGCAGGGCGATGGGCGGCACCGGCGGCCGCGACGCGGCGGGCGCCTGGCGCGACGGCAGGCCGCGCGGGGCGGCGAGGGCATCGGCCAGGGGTTCGGCCGGGATGTCGCGGGGGCTCATGCGCACTCCGGCGGCGGCATGCCGGGGCATGCGCCTCTGTCGCGTGTTGGCGTCGGGTGGGGCGTCCCGCTCCCCGCAGGCGGCCGGCGGCGCGGCTTCGAGCAGCGGTCTAAAGCAAAGCGCCCGCGCGATCTACCGCAGTGCAGCATGCGGGCCATGCAGCCGGCGCGCGGCCCGCGCCGTCGGCATTCACGAAATGGAAAGGCGCCGGACGGTCGCCCGCCCGACGCCCCTTCAGCCGGCCCGGATGGGCCGCCGGTCGATCAGGTGCGGTCCTTGTCCGCGGCGTCGCGCACCGCGTCCTTGGCGCCGCCGGCGGTGTTCTGCACCTTGCCCTCGACCTTATCCATCTTGCCCTCGGCCTTCATCTTCTCGTCGCCCGTCAGCTTGCCGACGCCTTCCTTGATGGCGCCCTTGGCCTGCTTGCCGGCGCCTTCGATGCGATCCTTGTCCATGCCCGGTCGTCCCTCTGCCGGAGCCGCGGGGATGCGGCCCCTTCCCCGGAAGAACGCGGCGGGGCGCGGCGCGGTTGCAGCCTGGCGGCGCCGGTCGCCGCAGCGGCGAGGACGGGGGGCGTGGGTCCGGACCCGGCAGCCTGCGCTGGACCAGGATCCGCGCTCATGGACGTGCGGTTCGTGGTCCGGCGGGTTGTCCGTTCGCGTGAATCACGCCGTCGTGCGCCACGCCGCTCGGCGATCACGCCCTCGACCACGATCGCCGAGCGCCAACGCGCGCATCACGGTCCGGCGCGTTGTTCATCTGCGCGCCTCACGGCAAGGACCACGATCCGCGAGGACTGGATCGCGGATCGTGGTCCAGCGCGTTGTTCCGTCGCGTGATTCAGGCCTGCGGGCGTTAGGCCCTTCGGCGATCAGCTCTAGTGGTGTGCACCAGACGGATGGTACCGTCCGGTGCATACCACTAGCGATTGATCTGGTGGGCCGATTCACCCGACGCTTGGGTAGCAAGCGTCGGGATCGGACCACTAGCGGAAGGGCAGCGCGTACATCAGCCCGCCCTCGGTCCAGAGCGCGTTCAGCCCGCGCTCCAGCCCGAGCGGGCTCTTGTCGCCGAGGTTGCGGGCGAAGATCTCGCCGTAATTGCCCGCCGCCCGGATCGCCGCGAGCGCCCAGCCGTCGTCGAGGCCGATGCGCTGGCCGAAGCCGCCGCTGCGGCCGAGCAGGCGCTGCACCTCCGGGTCCTGGCTGCGCTCCGCCTTCTCCGCCGCATTCGCCTGGGTGATGCCGAGCTCCTCGGCGGCGACGAGCGCCATGTGCAGCCATTCGACGATGTCGGACCAGGCCTCGTCGCCGGAGCGGGTGAAGGGGCCGAGCGGCTCCTTGCTGATGCGCTCCTCCATGACGACGTAGTCGCGGGGATTGGGCGCGGCGACCAGCGCGCCGGCCAGCGCGCTCGTGTCCTGCGTCATGGCGTCGCAGCGGCCGCTGAAGAAGGCCGGGTACATCGTGTCCACCCGCTCGAACACCACGGGGCGGAAATTGATGCCCCGCGCGCGGGCGACGTCGGTCAGGTTCAGCTCGTGCGTCGTTCCCTGCGCCAGGCAGATGCTCGCGCCCTCGAGCTCCTGCAGGCGGGAGACCTGGGCGTCGCGGCGCACCAGGAAGCCCTGGCCGTCGTAGAAGTTCACCGGCCCCTGCTCGAGCCCGAGCGTCGTGTCGCGCAGGAAGGTCTGCGTGCTGTTGCGGTAGAGCACGTCGATCTCGCCCGACTGCATCGCGGTGAAGCGCGCCTGGGCGGTCAGCGGCACGAAGCGGACCTTCGCCGGGTCGCCGAGCACCGCGGCCGCCAGCGCGCGGCAGTAGTCGACGTCGAAGCCCTGGTAGGCGCCGCGGCTGTCGGGGGCGGAGAAGCCGGCGAAGCCCTGCGAGACCCCGCAGATGAGCTGGCCGCGCTGCTTCACGGCATCGAGCGTCTGCGCCGCCGCGCCGCCGCCCCCCGCCAGGGCCAGCATGGCCGCCGCCGCCAGGATCCATCGTCGCCGCATCCGCGCCTCCTCCCGAAGGGCGCGGCATGGCGCGGCGCCCCGTGCGGGCGCCGGGGCTCAGCCCCCGACGCCGTCGAGAGCGGCCTCTACCGCGTCGCCGAAGCGCTCGACGATCATGTCCACCTGATCGGCGGTCACGATGTAGGGGGGGGCGAGGATCACGTGGTCGCCATGCCTGCCGTCGATGGTGCCGCCCATCGGGTAGCAGGCGAGCCCGCGCGCGAAGGCCTCCCGCTTCACGCTGTCGTTCAGCTTCAGCGCGGGGTCGAAGACCTGCTTCGTCGCGCGGTCGCGCACGAGCTCCACCGCCCAGAACAGGCCGCGGCCGCGGATGTCGCCGACGCAGCGGTGGTTGCCGAGGCGCTCGGTCAGCCCGTCCTCGAGCCGGCGGCCCATGGCGCGGACATTCTCCAGCAGGTTCTCGCCGTGGATCACCTCCTGCACCGCCACCGCCGCGGCGCAGGCCAGCGGATGGGCCTGGTAGGTGTGGCCGTGCATGAAGGCGCCCGAGCCGCCCTCGAGCCCCGCGATCACCCGGCCGCCGACGAGGATGCCGCCGATCGGCTGGTAGCCGCCGCCGAGGCCCTTGGCGACGATCTGGATGTCGGGGCTGATCCCCTCCTGCTCCCAGGCGTGCAGCGTGCCGCAGCGGCCCATGCCGCTCATCACCTCGTCGAGGATGAGCAGCGCGCCGTGGCGGTCGCAGACCGCGCGCATGGCCTCGAAATAGCCGGGCAGCGCGGCGACGCAGCCGAGCGTGGCGCCCACCACC
>CAYNYQ010000323.1:0-5947 GCA_964401305.1 uncultured Acetobacteraceae bacterium
ATTCGTAATCAGTAGGTCCCCGGTTCAAATCCGGGTGTCGGCACCAGCTTCCCCCGCCGGGGCCTCAGCGGACCTCCTCGGACCTGCGTGCGGCCATGGGGCGCAAGCCCGGTGTCCAGCAGCAAGCCTATTGCTCGGCGAGATATCGGCGCGCCTCGGTGACCAGGTGCCGGTCGCCGGCCTCGGCGACCAGTCCGGCCGCCGAGAAGGCTCGGAACGCCGCCTCCACCTCCATCGCGGCGACGTGCTGCCCGGCCTCGACCCGGCTGCCATGGGTGCGCCAGAACTGCTCGACCTCTGCCGGCGAGGGCAGCGCCTTGGCCTTGCGGTGCGCGCCCAGGAAGGCGGTCTGTGCGGACTGGAACGCCAGCAACGCCCGCCGCAGCCGGTCCGCGGCCGCGGCGCCGTCCCGGGCGGTCACCCGCCGGTCCGCTTGCCGGGTGGGGCGCTGTCCGCCCCAGGGCCCGGCGGCCCGTCCTCGGCCGGAGGACAGATGGTGACCTGGCCGCCCCTGGCATGGAACTCGGCCACGAGGCGTACTGCCTCTGCCTCGCCCGGGGGCCCGCCGGCCGCCCGAAGGCGGGCCGCCTGGGCCGAGATGGCCTGTGCGCGGCGGAAGCGCTCCCGGTAGGCGTCGGCCCGGGACATGGGGCTGGGTGGGCTGTCCGGCGTGTCGTTGTCCATGGGCTTGAATACCAGCCCGCCTCCGGCGCCGCCACCAAGCCGGCCTCACCTGCGCGCCAGCGACCGGAGCATGGCCGCCCGCAGGCGCCACTGCCATTCCCGGGACGGCGCCAGCGGCTGCGGTCCGGTGCCGGCGGGCAGGCGCCCGCCCCGTCCCGCCGAAATGCGCGCACCGCACGCCCAAGGCGCGGCGCCAGGCACGCCCCTCCCGGCGCGACGTCGACCGCGGCTACTTGTCGAGCCACATGGTGTCCATGCGCACCACGTCGTAGATGCCGAAATAGTCCTTCGGGTTGTGGCCCTTCACGTAGTTCCAGTAGCCGCTGATGATCTGCTCCCAGCTGATCGGCAGCAGCGGCGGGTTCTCCTCCATGATCATCTCGGCCTGCCGCACCAGTTCGCGGCGCTTCGCGGTGTCGGTCTCGCGGTCGATCTGCGGCATCAGCGCGTCGAAGCGCGGCTCGCTCCAGCTCGAGTAGTTCTGCGGGCCGCCGGTCTTGTACCAGGCGTTGAAGTAGTCCGACGGATCGAGCAGCGTCGAGACGATGGCGCCGACCGCGAGGTCGTAGTTGCCGTTGTTCACGTCGTCGAACCACACGGACTCCACCACGGTGCGCAGCCGGCACTCGACGTTCAGCGCCTGCTGCAGCATCGCCTGCACCGCCTGCGCCCACAGCTTGAAGGTGGGGACGTCGCGGACGATGTAGTCGAGCCCGCGGATGCCGCGGCCATGGCCGGCCGCCTGCATCAGCTGGCGCGCCTCGCGGATCGCGGCCACCGGGTCCGGCTGGTAGCCTGGCCGCTTGCGCAGCTCGGCGATCGGTGTCGCGAAGTCGGAGAAGGGATAGATGAAGCCGCCGACCTGCATCGGCGCGACATCCTTCACCACGTCCACCAGCACCGCCTTGTCGAGCGCCAGGTTGAAGGCGCGGCGCACGCGCGGGTCGGCCAGCGCGCCGCGCTTGGCATTCATCCAGGTCGCCTGGATCACGCTCTGGTTGTACTGCGCCATCGACATCTGCGGGTTGGCGCGGATCCGCTGGCCCGACACCGGATCCATGATCCGCCCGTAGTCGACGCGGTTGGACAGCACGGCCGAGCCGAGCTCGGGCGAGAACGGCAGGGCGTGGTAGAACTCGACGCCGTCGAGATAGGGCAGCCCGCGGTTCCAGTAGTCCGGGTTGCGCTCCATCACCCAGACCTCGTTCTCGACGCGCCGCACCTGGCGGAAGGGACCGGTGCCCGGGTAGTTCACCACGCGGCGCAGGTTGTAGGCGTTGTCCTCGAGCGTCTTCTTCCGGACGATGACGTTCCAGCCGGAGGCGAAGGCGCTCATCATGAAGTTCACCGGGCGCGGCTCGCTCAGCTTGAACTCGATGGTGCGCTTGTCGCGGGCGGTGATCGACTCCACGGCGGCGAACAGCACGCTGCGCGGGATGGAGACGCCCTGCGGCGGCTTGTGGATGCGGTCGTAGGTGGCCTTCACGTCCTCGGCCGTCATCTCCGCGCCATCGTGGAACCGCACGCCCTCACGCAGGAAGAAGGTGTAGGTCTTGGCGTCGCGGCTGATCTGCCAGCTGTGCGCGAGATCGGGGATGATGGTCTGGCCCGAATCGCGCGGATCGCGGCGGATCAGGTTGTCGAACAGGCAGCCCATGGCGCCGAGGTTGTTGATCGTCCCCGACTGGTGCAGGTCGAAATGCGGCGGCCGCGTCGTGATGGCGTAGCGCAGCACGCCGCCGCGCTTGGGGTTCGGCTCCGGCGCGGCGAGCTGGAAGGTGCGGCCGTCGAACTCCAGCGGGATCTCGGCGGCGAGGCCGGGATCGGGCCGCAGCCCGAGCGCGCCCCCGGCCATGGCGGCGCCGCCGAGCGCACCGGCCTTGAGCATCTCGCGGCGGGTCCAGCCGCCCAGCTGCGGTCGGTTCTCCTGCATCCTGTTTTCCTCCCTGCGGTGCCGGCGCTCTGTCGTGCTGGCTTCCGGTTCCGACGATGTCCCGCGCGCCGCTTGAGATCGGTCCGCGGCGTGATACCGTCGCGGCAAGGCTACACGCCGCCGAGGGAGGAAGTCACCGTGAATCGGATTCTTCCGGAGGAGCCCGGCCCCGCCGCGGCCCCCTGGCCGACGCCGTCGCCGCTGCCGCAGGCCGCGGCCGGCACGGTGCTCTCGATCCGGAATCTGCGCACCGAGTTCCAGACGCCGATGGGCCCGATCGCCGCCGTGGACGGCGTTTCCTTCGACCTGACCCAGGGCGAGACGCTCTGCGTCGTCGGCGAGAGCGGATGCGGCAAGAGCGTCACCGCGCTCTCCGTGCTGCGCCTGATCCCCAACCCGCCGGGGCGCATCGCCGGCGGCCGCATCCTCTTCGGCGGCCGCGACCTGCTGGCGCTGAGCGAGCCCGAGATGGAGGACATCCGCGGCAACGAGATCAGCATGATCTTCCAGGAGCCGATGACCTCGCTGAATCCGATCTACACGGTGGGGCGGCAGATCGCCGAGGCCGTCGCCCTGCACGAAGGCCTGCCGGCGAAGGAGGCGATGGGCAAGGCCATCGAGATGCTGCGCCGCGTCTCCATCCCCGACCCCGAGCGACGGGCGCAGAGCTATCCCCACCAGCTCTCCGGCGGCATGCGGCAGCGGGTGATGATCGCCATGGCGCTGGCCTGCACGCCCAAGGTGCTGATCGCCGACGAGCCCACGACCGCGCTCGACGTCACCATCCAGGCGCAGATCCTCGACCTGCTGCAGGAGCAGCGCGAGACCCTCGGCACGGCGGTGCTGCTGATCACGCACGACATGGGCGTGGTGGCCGAGAATGCGGACCGCGTGGTGGTCATGTATGCCGGCCGCAAGGTGGAGGAGGCGCCGGTGGCCGAGCTCTTCAACAGCCCCTCGCATCCCTACACGCGCGGGCTGCTCGGCTCCCTGCCGCGGCTGGACGAGGCGGCGCACAGCGGGCCGCAGCGGCCGCGGCTGACCGAGATCAAGGGCATGGTGCCCTCGCTCGCACGGCTGCCGCCGGGCTGCCGCTTCGCGCCGCGCTGCCCGATGGCCGATGCGCGCTGCCGCGAGGCGCCGCCGCCGCTCGAGCTCCATCGCCCGGACCACGCGGTGGCGTGCTGGAAGGCGGGCGCGGCGTGAGCGCGACACGGGCCGATGCCGCCCCGCCCCTTCTCGCGGTCGAGGCGCTGCGCAAGACCTTCCCCATCCAGCGCGGGCTGTTCGGCGGCGCCGCGGGGGCGGTGCACGCGGTGGACGGCATCTCCTTCGCCATCGCCGAGGGCGAGACGCTCGGGCTGGTCGGCGAGAGCGGCTGCGGCAAGTCCACCGTGGGTCGGCTGCTGCTGCGGCTGATCGAGCCGACGGCCGGCGCGGTGCGCTTCCGCGGCGCCGACATCACCGGCCTGCAGGCCGCCGCGCTGCTGCCCTTCCGCCGGCGCATGCAGATGATCCACCAGGACCCCTATGCGTCGCTCAACCCGCGCATGACGGCGGGCGACATCGTGGGCGAGCCGCTGGCGATCCACGGCATCGGCGACCTGGCGGAGCGGCGGGAGAAGGTCGGCCAGCTCTTCGCCCGTGTCGGCCTCAGGCCCGACCAGCAGGCGAGCTACGCGCACGAGTTCTCGGGCGGCCAGCGGCAGCGCCTCGGGATTGCCCGCGCCCTTGCGCTGGGGCCCGAGCTGATCGTCTGCGACGAGCCGGTCTCGGCGCTCGACGTCTCGATCCGGGCGCAGATCCTGAACCTGCTGATGGACCTGCAGGACGAGTTCGGCTTCTCCTACCTCTTCGTCTCGCACGACCTGGCGGTGGTGGAGCATGTCAGCCACCGCGTCGCGGTGATGTATCTCGGCCGCATCGTCGAGCTCACCGACAAGGCCGCGCTCTTCGACCTGCCGCTGCACCCCTATACGGAGGCGCTGCTGGCCGCGGTGCCGCTGCCGAAGGTCACCGGCCGCAGGCGGACCCGCAAGCCGCTTCAGGGCGACGTGCCGAGCCCGATCAACCGGCCCGAGGGCTGCTACTTCCATCCGCGCTGCCTCTATGCGCATGCGCGGTGCCGCGCCGAGGTGCCGCTGCTGCGCGAGGCCGCGCCCGGCCACTGGGTGGCCTGCCACCTGCACGACGCCGGCCCGAGGGCGCCGCTGGCGAGGCCCGCCGAGGCGGCCTGAGCCCCACGCCCCGGGCGCGGTCCAGCGCATATTGCCCGGTGGCGTGACCCGCGCCTCCGGCCGTCGCGCCCTTCGGCGATCGCGCCCTACACCGAGCCGCGCAGCCGCGGGTCCAGCATGTCGCGGATGCCGTCGCCCAGCAGGTTGAAGGCCAGCACGGTGATGGTGATGGCGAGGCCGGGGAAGAGCACCAGCCACCAGGGCGGCACCAGCCCGGCGTTCAGGCTGTCGGCCAGCATGTTGCCCCAGGTGGGATTGGGCGGCGGGATGCCGACGCCGAGGAAGCCGAGCGAGGCCTCGATGACGATGGCGACCCCGAGATGCGCGGTGGCCAGCACCAGGTAGGGCGCGATGCATTGCGGCAGGATGTGGCGGAACATCAGCCGCATGTGCGAGGCGCCGAGGCCGCGCGCCGCCTCGACGAAGGGCATCTCCTTCACCGACAGCACCACCGAGCGGATCACGCGCCCGCCGAAGGGGATGCGGGTGATGGCGATGGCGATGATCACCGTCCAGGTCCCGGCCCCCAGCGCCATGGCGATCGCCATGGCCAGGATGAGGTCGGGGAAGGACTGCATGAACTCGATGACGCGCTGGCTGAACAGGTCGAAGCGGCCGCCGAAATAGCCGCAGGCGAGGCCCCACAGCGCGCCCACCGTGGTGCCGAGCAGCACCGCCGCCACGGCGACCAGCAGCGAGGTCTGGCTGCCGTGGATGACCCGGCTCAGCACGTCGCGCCCGACCTGGTCGGTGCCGAACCAGGCGGCCTCGCCCGGCGCCTTCGACATCATGCGGAAATTCGCCGTCAGCGGGTCGGCCGGCGCGATCAGCGGCGCGAAGACCGCGACCAGCACGATCAGCAGCGCGACGACGCCCCAGAAGGCGGAGACGGGGGAGCGCCAGGCGAAGCGCCGCAGCCACCCCGCCGCGCGCGCCGCGGCCGAAGGCGGGGCGACGACGGCCGCCGCGGCGGAGGCCGGATCGGTCGCGCTCATTGGTAGCGGATCCTCGGGTCCAGCCAGGCGATCAGGATGTCCACCATGATGTTCAGCACCACGAACACCACCGCGTAGAGGAACACCAGGTTCTGCAT
>CAYNYQ010000324.1:0-5901 GCA_964401305.1 uncultured Acetobacteraceae bacterium
CGACACGGCATCATCAGAAGGGCGTTTCGCAAGGTGACGTCAGGACGACGTTTACCGGTCGGCGTCACGCGCGAAGTCTTCGGCGGTGCGGCGCCGAAGCCGCACCAGGCCGCGGGCGAGGAGGTCGCAGACCTCGCGGAGGTGGGGCGGGAGGTGGTGGAGTGGGGGCGCGGGCGCGGACCTCATGCGCGCGCCCCGATCCCACCCACAGCACTGGAGCCTCCCCGACCGGGGCCGGTCGCGCCAGAGTATCCGCGGTACGACCGATTCGCGGAGGCCCGATGCCCGAGCCCGACCCACCGGAGACACCGTCGCTGTCGGAGGCGCTGATCCGCTGGACCGACCCCGAGCGCGCCGAGGCTGTGCGCCGGCAGGAGCGAAAGTACATCCCCTACCACCTGCACGAATTCTACCGGATCAAGGAGCACTGGCTTCAGCTGACGCCCGACCGCGGCCTGCGGCAGCCGACGTCGGGAGAGGGCTGGGCCGGCGGACCCGACTTCGGCTCGCTGATCGCCGCGCGGCGCGCGCTGGAACGCGACCTGGTCGGGCGGCTCGTGCGCGGCGAGTTCCACCTGGTCGGCGTTCGCACCGCGCCGGATCGCACCGCGGCGCCGCGGGCGATCCCCGGCGTCTGGGCTGCGGACATGCGCTTCGACTTCGCCAAGGACGTCGTGTCCATCGAGCAGGCGCGCTATGTCGCGGTCCGCGCCGTCCGCGGCCCCGGCCCCGGGCCGGAAGACGAAATGCAGGCCGACCGGACTGCGCGCGCCCCCGAGCCGCCGTCGGCAACCCCGCCGCTCACGCCGGAGTCCGTCCGCGGCCTCACCGATGAGGAGGTCATTGTACTGCTCGAGGAGCACGCCCGCCGGGTCGTCGAGGACGAGAGCATGCGCGTGTTGGATCCCGGGATCACGAAGGTGAGCTTCATGCCGCTGATCCTGCGCAAGATGCGGTCCAGAGCGGAGACGGGCCAGATGCTCGACACTCTGGTCGCCGAGGCGGCCGAGCTGGAGAGATGGATTCAAGGCAAGGCTCCGTCGCATCAGACCCCGACGGCGACGACCATCGAGAACGCGCTGCGCAACGAGTACCGGCGCCTGAAGCCATGATCCAAGGCCACGATCCCATGATGGGATCGTGGGATTGGATCGTGGGCCGAGAATGAGGTTCCCCTACGCCCCGACGAACTGCTTCGGGGTACGGCCATCCGCTATGGGCCATCGGACGACGCGGGAGCCGACAAACGGCACCGGCCCGCGCACTACACCCAGCTCGAGCTGGCCGAGCGCTGGCGTCTCTCCGGCAGGACCCTGGAGAAATGGCGCCAGACCGGCCGTGGCCCGCGCTACCTGCGCGTGGGCGGGCGGGTGCTCTATCCGGCGGACGAGGTCGCCAGGTTCGAGGCCGCGCAGCTGCGCGGTGGCCGGTGATGATCGCGGCGGTCACCGAACCTGCCAGCGTGCTGGCCGGCGGCTATACGGCTAGCCGGATAAGGCGCCGGCACCGCTCGACCCGGTCCGAGGTCGAGCAGCGGCGGGCGGCGCTGCACGACACCGTCGCGGCGACGCGCCCGATGACAGTCCAGCAGGTCTTCTACCAGGCCAGCGTCCGCGGCATCGTCGAGAAATCCGAGGCCGGTTACGACAAGGTCCAGACCGGCCTCACCCTCGTGCAGCGCGGCGGGCGGATGCCCTACGGCTGGCTCGCCGATGCCTGACGGAACCTTCACCCCAGACGTGACCGCGCTTCGGCTGCAGCTGCTGGAGAACGGCTGGGCGCCGATCCCGGTCAAGGGTCCCGATCATCCGGATGGCCGGGACGCCGGCAAGGCACCTGCCCTGCCCGGATGGCAGAAGGTCAACGCCGCCGCGCTCAAGCCGGAGATCGTCCGGTCCTGGTCCAGGCGGGCGCATGAGACCAACACCGGCCTCGTCTGCGGCCACCTCGTCGTGGTGGATCTCGACGTTCCGGTTGAGGCGATCTGCGCCAAGCTGAAGGCGATGGCCTTCGCCCTGCTCGGCGCCACCCCCTTCATCCGGATCGGGCGGGCGCCGAAGCTGGCGCTCTGCTACCGCGTCGCCACGCCGATCCAGAAGGTCGCGACCCCGGAGCTGTTCCTGGCGGACCGGACCAAGCTGCAGGTCGAGATCCTGGCCGCCGGGCAGCAGGCTGTCGGCTACGGCATCCACCCCGGTACGGGCCGCCCCTACACCTGGCTCGACGCCGCGCCGCACACGCACCGCTTCTCGGCGGTGCCGGAGACGGAGCCAGAGGCCGTCGCCGGCTTCGTGGCGGCCGCGGACGCCATCCTCCGCGCCGCGGGCGCCGCGCCGACGGCCAAGAGCAGGTCGGCCGGGACGACCCGCGCACAGCCCGCCACCCCGCGCCGGCCGAAGGGCACCCTCGCCGAGGCGCTCCAGTACCCGAAGCCGACGCGCGCCGAGGTCGAGGAGGCGCTCCGGGCCGTGCAGAACACCCATGACTGGACGGGCTGGGTGAAGATCGGCGCCGCAATCCACGCCGCACTCGGCGAGGACGGAAAGGTCCTGTTCCTCGCCTGGTCGGCGCAGTCACCGAAGGACGATCCCGGGGCGACCCGGGCGAAGTGGGCAAGCTTCAGCACGAGCCCGATGACCGAGGTGAACCCGGCCAGCCTGTTCTGGGAGGCGCGGCAGAATGGCTGGCTGCCCGAGTCGGAGCGTGAGCCCATCCTGCTCGGCCGAGCGAACCGGTCGGACGCGGCCGGCACCGCGACCGACGGCGCCAACGCCGTCGAGTTGACCGAGGACGGCGTCGCACTGGCCTTCGCGGGCAAGCACGGCCACGAGCTGCGGTTCTGCCACGACGCCGCGGCCTGGTACGTGTGGTCCGGCACCCACTGGCAGCAGAACCGCGATGATCTCGCCTTCGCCTGGGCGCGCGACCTGGTGCGCAGCCTCAACCGCGACGAGGCGGACAGGGTGAAGGCCAGCACGGGCCGGGCAGCTTTCGCCGGTGCGGTCGAGCGCTTCGCCCGTACCGATCGGGCCTTCGCCGTTACCGCCGCAGCCTGGGATCAAGATCTCCATCTCCTCGGCACCCCGGGCGGGGTGGTCGACCTCCGGGACGGCACCTTGCGCCCGGCCCGCCGCGAAGACCTGATCACCAAGGTCACGGCTGTTGTGCCGGCCGCCGCGGGCACGACCTGTGACCGCTGGCTGGCCTTTCTGGATGAGGCGACGGGCAGGGACGACGAGCTGATCACCTTCCTGCAGCGCTGGTGCGGCTACTGCCTGACCGGCGACATCCGCGAGCACGCGCTGCTCTTCGTCTACGGCCCCGGCGGCAACGGCAAGAGCGTCTTCCTCAACACCGTCTCGCGCATCCTCGGCGACTACGCGCGGGTCGCGCCGATGGAGACTTTCACCGCGTCGCCCTCGGACCGGCACCCGACGGAGCTGGCCATGCTGCGCGGCGCGAGGCTCGTCACGGCGACGGAAACCGAGGAGGGTCGGGCCTGGGCCGAGGCGAGGATCAAGCAGATGACGGGCGGTGACCCGGTCTCGGCGCGCTTCATGCGGCAGGACTTCTTCACCTACACGCCGCAGTTCAAGCTGCTGATCGCGGGCAACCATCGGCCGGCGCTGCGCAATGTCGACGAGGCGGCGCGGCGGCGGTTCAACATCGTGCCCTTCGTCCACCGCCCCGAGCGCCCGGACCGGCAGCTCGAGGAGAAGCTCCGTGCCGAGTGGCCCGCCATCCTGCGCTGGATGATCGACGGGTGCCTGCAATGGCAGCAGGAGGGGCTGCGGCGGCCCAGTACCGTGGCCGCGGCAACGGAGGAGTATTTCGAGGCACAGGACGCCTACGGCCAGTGGCTGCGGGAATGCTGCGACATCGACCCGTCTGGCGTCTTTCGTGAACGCGCTGGGCTACTGCTCGAGAGCTTCAGCCGCTGGTGCGAGGCCAACGGCGAGTCGGTCCCGGACAACCGCCGGCTGCGCGGGCTTTTGGAACGGACGCAGGGCATCCGGTACGCAGTCCACAAGGGCTACACATTCGTAAAGGGCATCAAGCTGTTGACGGCTGAGGAACAGCGCAGGCGGAAAGAGGACGCAGACCGCGAGAGTAGGGTGTGGGGTGGGGGGAGGTGACCCCACCAAGGTATAATCGTCCACGCGCGTACGCGCGTGCGTGTAGAGATAACGGAGAGACGGGTCACCACCCCTCACCCCGTCACCCCAACGTCCAGGTGGCTGAGGCCGTCGCGCTGCTTGCGGACCAGGTTTCGCGGCTGAGCGTGAGCCACCGCGATCCAGAAGCCTTCTTCGTGATGCGGTCCGATCTTGCAGCTGAACTTCGCTCTATCGCGCGCAAAATGCTGCGGAGTAGCCGCTACAAGTCCTGAACATCCGAGGACGGCTCGTGTGCATAAGTCCCCACACAAAAAAGGCCGCGTGCCGTAGCGCAGCGCAGTCCATCGCAATCGCGTCGCGTTGAACTGCTCATTCCGCGTGTGGTATTCTCCGCGCATCGATCGCGCGTGCCGGGATGCGCATCGACGGAGTTCCCGAGTTGCGCGGCAAGCGTCTCATGCCGACGGACGAGCAGCGTCGCCTGGTCAAGGCGATGGCGAGCTTCGGCGTACCGCACGACGACATCGCCGTCGTCGTCCGCTGCAGCCCGCCGACGCTGCGCAAGCGCTTCCGCGAGGAACTCGACGTCGCCACCATCGAGGCCAACGCGCGCGTTGCGCAGTGCCTCTACCAGCAGGCGGTGACGCCGGGGAACATTGCCGCGACGATCTTATGGCTCAAGGCCCGTGCCGGCTGGCGCGAGAAGCACCAGGTCGAGGTCACCGGCCGCGACGGCAAGGCGCCGCCGCCGCAGGAGCCGCTGGTCGTCGTGCGCCGCGTCATCGTCTATCCGGACCGCAAGGACGAGGCGCCGGTGATCGAGGGCAAGAGCGAATGAGCGATCACGCGGCCGGCGCGTCCAGCTTTCCGCGCTACAACACGGCGCCAGTGGCGGCACTCGTGCCCTATGCCCGCAACGCGCGCACGCATTCCGAGGCGCAGGTGGCGCAGATCGCCGCCTCCATCCGCGAGTTCGGCTTCACCAACCCGATCCTCGTCGACGGCGAGCGCGGCGTCATCGCCGGCCCCGGCCGCCTGCTCGCCGCGCGCAAGCTCGGCATGGCGGAGGTGCCGGTGATCGAGCTGGCGCACCTGACGCCAGCGCAGCGGCGCGCCTACATCCTCGCCGACAACAAGCTCGCGCTGAACGCCGGCTGGGACGAGGAGCTGCTGCGCATCGAACTCGGCGACCTGAAGCTCGACGGCTTCGACCTCGGCCTGACCGGCTTCGACGCCGACGAGATCGGCCGGATCCTGATCGAGGCGAGCGACGGCCTGACCGACCCCGACCAAGTGCCGGAGGCGCCGACGAACCCCGCCAGCCGGTCCGGCGACCTCTGGCTGCTCGGCCGGCATCGGCTCGTCTGCGGCGACGCCACGGACGCGGCCACGGTCGCGCGTGTACTGGGCCCGGTGCGCCCGCACCTGATGGTGACCGACCCGCCCTACGGCGTCGCCTACGACCCGGCCTGGCGCAACCGTGCCGGGCTCAGCGCGACGCGCCGCACCGGCAAGGTCGAGAACGACCACCGCGCCGACTGGCGCGAGGCATGGGCGCTGTTCCCGGGCGAGGTCGCCTATGTCTGGCACGGCGCGCTGCACGCCACCACCGTCGCCGAGAGCCTCGTCGCCACCGGCTTCGACATCCGCGCGCAGATCGTCTGGGCGAAGGACCGTCTCGTGCTCGGCCGCGGCCACTACCACTGGCAGCACGAGCCCTGCTGGTACGCGGTGCGCGGCACCGGCCACTGGTGCGGCGACCGCAAGCAGACCACGCTCTGGC
>CAYNYQ010000325.1:0-5875 GCA_964401305.1 uncultured Acetobacteraceae bacterium
CCGCGCTGGCGCAGGACCGCGACTGGCGGTCGCAGGGCGAGCAGGCGCAGGACCGCGGCCCCTGGGGCATGCGCGGGCACCGCCAGGAGTCGCAGGACCGCCGCGGGCACCGCCAGGCCTCGCAGGACTGGCACGACCGGGCGCGCGCCAGCTTCGAGCGCGGCTACCGGCAGGGCCGCGAGGACGAGCGGCGGCGGCGCGAGAGCAGCGGCCGCCAGGGCGGCGGCGGCATGCAGTCCGGCAGCGCCGACCAGCGCCGCGCCGCCGAGGGCGGGCGCCAGGGGGGCGAGCGCGTGCTCGTCGTGCCGAACGTCTACCCGGACCGCGCGCCGTTCCAGCAATTCGTCGTGGTGCCCGACTACGCGCGCTCGATGGAGTGGCTGCTGATGGCCACGCAGAGCCTGCGCGAGGCGATCCAGGCCATGGCGCAGCAGCCGCCGAGCCCGGAGCGCAACCGCGCCATCGCCCAGGCCCAGGACGCGATCCTGGAGACGCAGGAAGCGATGCTCCTGCTGCCGCCGGAGCTGCGCACGCGCGGCTGACGCGTGTCGCACGCCTTGGTCAACCCTCTGGAGAGATCGACCGCATGAAGACCTTCACCACGCGCGCGGCCGTCGCCGCGACGGCCCTGACCCTGGCCTTCGGCCTTCCGGCGGCGCTGACGCCGGCCGCGGCGCAGGACAGCTCACGCTCGAGCTCCGGCGAGCCCTACGACAGCGGGCCCTTCGACTGGCGCGACCGCAATGTCGACCAGCGTGGCATCGGCGCGGGCACCTATCGCGGCCCCCGGGGCCAGCAGGGTCCGTACGGGACGCCCTATCGCGAGGGCTATGATTCGGCCGACGCGCCGGACTACGGCCGCACCGCCTATGACCGCGGCTACCGCATGGGCCGCGACGAGGAACGCCGCGCCTGGTCCGACCAGGACCGCGAGAGCCGGGCGGGGATGGAGTACCTCGACATCGCCCGCCAGCGGCTGGAGCGCGGCGACCTGCGCGCCGCCTGGGTGGCCCTGGGCCGCGCCGAGACCCGCTTCGCCACCCGCGCCGTGCCGCGCGGATCGGAGCAGGAGGCGGCGACCGGTGCCGCGGTCGGCGCGATCCGCGACGCGCGCGACGCGATCGAGGACCGCGAGCTCGACCGCGCGCGCGGCCTGACGCAGCGCGCGATGTCCCTGGCGAGCCGCGGGATGCTGGTCGGGCGCAACGTGCCTGGCTCGGCGCTGGGTGCCGGCGGCGAGGCCGACTGGCGCGGCGCGCGCGGCTGGGGCGGCGGCCGCGGCGACTGAACGGGTCGCCCGGGCGGCCGGTCCGGTCGCCCGGGCGGCGCGGCGGGCGCAACCCGCCATCCACCCCATCCCGGACCAGACCCTGAGGAGACGAAGCATGCGCATCATCCGGACCGCGGGCGCGGTCGCCATCCTGGCGCTTGGCACGGCCGGCCTCGTCGCGGGCAGCGCATCGGCGCAGTCCATGTCCGACCAGTACGGCCGCAGCAGCGGATACGGGCAGGATGGCCGCCAGCGCTGGGGCGACGATGACCAGCGCTACGGACAGCAGCGCCGGGGCGACGATGACCAGCGCTACGGACAGCAGCGCTGTGGCGACGATGGTCAGCGCTACGGGCAGCAGCGTCGGGGCGACGACAGCCAGCGCTACGGCCAGCAGCGTCGGTGGTCGGACGACGATCGCGGCGCGGGCGCCGGCAACCGGCAGGGCTCCTACCCCTCCTATGGCGGTAGCCGGGGCGGATGGGACGACTGAGGCCGACGCGCCGGACCACGCCCAGGGCCGCGGGGCAGATCGCACTGCCTGCCCCGCGCGCGGCAAGACACACCACAACCCAGGAGGACTTCAGGCAATGACGGCATTCAAGGCCGGGACGGCACCCGCGCTCGCGGCCGCGCTGGCGCTCGGCGCCACGGGGCTCGGCAGCGGCGGCGCCATGGCGCAGCCCTATTCGGACCAGGGCCAGTACGGCCGCAGCTCGGGCGGCATGTCGGACCGCTGGGGCGGCCAGGGTGACAGCCGCTACGGCCAGTCCGGCTACGGCTCCGGCGGCGACCGCTACGGCCAGGGCGGCTACGGCTCCGGCAGCGAACGCTTCAGCCAGGGCGGCTACGGCTCCGGCAACGAGCGGTCCGCGCAGGGCTACGGCTCCGGCGGCGATCGCTGGTCGCAGGGGCAGGGTCAGGGCCAGGGCCGGTACGGGCAGCAGGGCTCCGGGTCGTCCTTCGACCAGGACCGCGTCTCGCGCGAACTCTACGAGCGCGGCTACCGCATGGGGCGCGAGGAGGAGCGTCGGCGCAGCGGGATGGGCATGTCCGGCGGCCAGATGGGCATGGGCCAGGAGGACGGGTCGAACATGCCGGTCGGCCTGATGGTCCTCATGCTGGAGCGTGACCGCCAGCAGCAGGTGATGCGCGAGCTGCGCGACAGCCTGCAGCAGGCCCGCACCGCGCTGCAGCAGAACGACCGCAGCCGCGCCGAGCAGGCGCTGCAGGAGGCCGACCAGACGCTGCGCCAGGCCGGGAGCTACCAGGCGCTGCAGCAGGTCGACCGCTCGCTCGACCGCGTCGAGCAGGCGCTGCAGCAGGGCGACCGCCAGGCGGCGCAGCAGGCGCTGCAGCAGGCCCGCCAGGCCATGCGGGACAGCGGCAGCCAGGGCAGCGGCAGCCAGGGCAGCAGCAGCCAGGGGACTTCCCAGGGCAGCAGCGGCCAGGCCAGCGGCCAGTCGGGCAGCCAGCAGCAGGGCTCGGCCTCCGGCACGGGCGGCTCCGGGTCGGGCTCCGGCAGCACCGGCGCCGGTGCGACCACGCGCTCCACGCAGGGCAGCGAGGGCGGCTCGAGCTCCGGCACGAGCGGCGCCTCGGGCTCGGGCAGCGGCTCGGGCAGCGGCAGCGGCCAGGGCTCGCGCTGACCCGGCGAGACGGGGCTGGCGGCCCGCGGCGCGGCGCGTCGCGGGCCGTTCGCCCTATTGCGCGCTGACGCCGAGCGCCCGCATCACCGCGCCGAGCTCCTCGTGCTCGCGGCGGAGCAGCGCGGCGAAATCGGCGCGCCCCTTGTAGTCGGCGATGATGGCGAAGCGCTCCACCGCCCGCAGGAAGGGGGCCGAGCGCATCGCCTCGGCGCAGGCCTGCTCGAGCGCGGCGAGGATCGGCTCGGGCGTGCCGCGCGGCGCGAGGATCCCGGCATAGCTCATCTGCACCGCGGGGATGCCCTGCTCGGGGAAGCTCGGCACCGCGGGGAATTCCGGGTAGCGGCGATCGGCGAAGACGCCGACGAGGCGCAGCGCGCCGTCGCGGATCTGCGGCGTCGCATTGCCGAGGAAGACCGCGCCGAAGTCGAGTCGGCCGGCGATCACCTCGGTCAGCGCCGCGCCGTCGCTGCGGAAGCCGACCGAGACGAACTCTCCGCCCGCCGCCGTCTGCAGCTTGTGCACGCCGAGCGCGCTGAGCGAGACCCGCCCCGAGGAGCCGAAGTTCAGCGGCGCCCGCTTCGCCGCCGCCACCAGGTCCCGCCCGTCGCGGATCGGGCTGTCGGCGCGCACGACGATGCCGAGCATGTTGGCCGAGACGTTGCACACCGGCGCGACCGCATCCGGGCCGAGGCCGGTGTCCCGCACGATATGCGGCTGCGAGGTGATGGCCGTCAGCGGCCCGACGAGGATGGTGTAGCCGTCGGGCGCGGCGGCCGCGAGCGCGCGGGTGCCGACCACGCCGGCCGCGCCGTCGCGGTTCACCACCGGGAAGGGCTGGCCGAAGCGCGCGGCGAAGGCCTCGGCGATCGCGCGCGCCATGGCGTCGGAGGCGGTGCCGGGGCCGTAATTGTGGATCACGGTCACCGCGCGCTGCGGATAGGCCTGCCCCCAGGCGGCGGGCGCGGCGGCGAGGCAGAGCAGCATGGCGGCAAGCGCGCGGCGGCGCCGGCCCGCGACCTGGCGGCCTGGCATGGCGACGTTTCCTTCCCTGCTATCCTTCCGGCAAGCCTAGGACGGATCGCCCGCGGGATGTAAGCGCCGCACAGCGTGACCGCGCCCCGCGCCCCCTGGCCGGCGGTGCGCGCGGGCCGCCCCGACCGGGCGGCATGCGGCGGAGGCGGGCCTCGGCGGCTGACAGGGCCCGGGGGCCGGCCTATCTTCCCGGCAACGGGTGGAGAATGCAGCCAGCCGCCCCGTCCCCGGGAAGGAGATCGCCGCCATGCTCGACGCGACCGCGAAGCTGCCGCTGAAGGATCCCGACCTGTTCCGCCAGGCGAACTACATCGGCGGGCAATGGGTGCAGGCCGACAGCGGCAGGACCATCAGCGTGCGCAACCCGGCGAATGGCGAGGTCGTCGGCACCGTGCCCGCCATGGGCACCGCCGAGACGCGCCGCGCGATCGAGGCCGCGCACCAGGCGCTGGCCGGCTGGCGCGCGATGCTGGCCAAGGACCGCAGCGCCATCCTGCGCCGGCTCTTCGACCTGATGATCGCCCATACCGACGACCTCGCCGCGATCATGACCGCCGAGCAGGGCAAGCCGCTGGCCGAGAGCAAGGGCGAGATCGCCTATGCGGCGAGCTTCATCGAGTGGTTCGCCGAGGAAGCAAAGCGCGTCTACGGCGAGACCATTCCGCAGAACGCCAAGGGCCGGCGCATCATCGTGACGAAGGAGCCGATCGGCGTCTTCGCCGCCATCACGCCCTGGAACTTCCCGGCCGCGATGATCACCCGCAAGACCGGGCCGGGCTGGGCCGCGGGCTGCACCGGCGTGATCCGCCCGGCCAGCCAGACCCCGTTCAGCGCGCTGGCGATCGCCGTGCTGGCCGAGCGCGCCGGCATGCCGCCCGGCGTCTGCAACGTGATCACCGGCCCTTCCGGGGAGACCGGCAAGGAGCTGACCGGCAACCCGCTGGTGCGCAAGCTGACCTTCACCGGCAGCACGGAGGTCGGGCGCATCCTGCTCGCGCAATGCGCGCCGACGATCAAGAAGACCTCGATGGAGCTCGGCGGCAATGCGCCCTTCATCGTCTTCGACGACGCGGACCTCGACGCCGCGGTGGTCGGCGCGATGGCCTCCAAGTACCGCAACACCGGCCAGACCTGCGTCTGCGCCAACCGCATCCTGGTGCAGGACGGCGTCTACGACGCCTTCGCCGCCAAGCTGAAGGCCGCCGTCGAGGGTCTGCGCGTCGGCAACGGCATGGAGCCCGGCGTGACCCAGGGCCCGCTGATCAACGCCGAGGCGGTGCAGAAGGTCGAGGAGCACATCGCCGATGCGACGAGGCTCGGCGCGACGGTGGTCACCGGCGGCAAGCGCCACGGCAATGGCGGCAATTTCTTCGAGCCGACCATCCTGGCCAACGTCCCGCGCGAGGCGGTGATCTTCACCGAGGAGACCTTCGGCCCCGTCGCGCCGCTGTTCCGCTTCCATACGGAGGAGGAGGCGATCGCGCTCGCCAACGACACGCCCTTCGGCCTGGCGGCCTATTTCTACGCCCGCGACGTCGGCCGCATCTTCCGCGTCGCGGAGGCGATCGAGAGCGGCATGATCGGCATCAACGAGGGCATCATCTCGACGGAAGTGGCGCCCTTCGGCGGCGTGAAGGAGAGCGGGCTTGGCCGCGAGGGCAGCCTCTACGGCATCGACGAGTACCTGGAGGTGAAGTACCTCGCGCTCGGCGGCATCGGGACCTGACGGTGGCGGCGCCGATCTACCTCGAGGATCTCCAGGTCGGCCGCGTCTTCACGGCCGGCCCGATCACCATCACCGAGGAGGAGATCCTCGACTTCGCCCGCCGCTTCGACCCGCAGCCCTTCCATCTCGACCGGGAGGCGGCCGCGGCGCACCCGATCTTCCGCGGCCTCGCCGCCAGCGGCTGGCACACCGGCGCGC
>CAYNYQ010000326.1:0-5852 GCA_964401305.1 uncultured Acetobacteraceae bacterium
GGTGGCCGCGGCGGCGGCCGAGCGCGGGGCGCGGGTGCTGCCGGCACGCCCCGCCCCCGCGCTCGACCTGCGCGGGATCGATCCCGCCCGGCCGGGCGGACGCGCCAGGCTGGCGGCCTGGCTTGCGGGCGCCGGGTGACAGATGCGGCGCCCTCCGCTACACGCCGGCGCCGAGCGGGTGCGCAACGCAGCGGCAGCCCGCGCGCTTGCCTTCCGTCGGCGGATCGGCAGGCGGCGGCCGGACGGATGCCGCCGGGCGGGCCCGGCCACGGCGACGCGGCCACGGCGCGGCGGCCACAGCGAGGCGAAGGAGGCGCGGATGCAGCTCACCCCGAAGGTCAAGGAGATCCTCTCCTGGTACGAGAGCGACAATCCCGGCACCAAGGCGAACCTCGCCCGCATCCTGATGGAGGGCAGGCTCGGCGGCACCGGCCGCATGGTGATCCTGCCGGTCGATCAGGGCTTCGAGCACGGCCCGGCGCGCAGCTTCGCGCCCAACCCCGCGGCCTATGACCCGCGCTACCATTTCGAGCTGGCGATCGAGGCGGGGCTGAACGCCTATGCCGCGCCGCTCGGCATGATCGAGGCGGGCGCCAGCACCTTCGCCGGCGCCATCCCGACCATCCTGAAGGTGAACAGCTCGAACAGCCTCTCGACCACCAAGGACCAGGCGGTGACGGGCAGCGTCTCCGACGCGCTGCGCCTCGGCTGCTCGGCGATCGGCTTCACCATCTACCCGAGCAGCGAATACCAGTTCGAGATGATGGAGGAGCTGCGCGAGCTGGCCGAGGAAGCCAAGGCCGCCGGCCTCGCCGTGGTGGTCTGGAGCTACCCGCGCGGCCCGATGCTGGACAAGACCGGCGAGACCGCGCTCGACATCTGCGCCTATGCCGCGCACATGGCGGCGCTGATCGGCGCGCACATCATCAAGGTGAAACCGCCGACCAACGCGATCTCCCTCGATGCCGCGAAGAAGACCTACGAGAAGCACCCCGTCGAGGTGAACGACCCGGTGGCGCGCTTCCGCCACGTGGTGCAGGCCTGCTTCGGCGGCCGGCGCCTGGTGGTGTTCTCGGGCGGCGAGGCGAAGGATGTCGGCGGCATCATGGAGGAGGTGAAGGCCATCCATGCGGGCGGCGGCAACGGCTCGATCATCGGCCGCAACACCTTCCAGCGCCCGAAGGCGGAGGCGCTGAAGCTGCTCGGCGATATCATCGAGATCTACAAGAGCTGAGGCGTCCCGCGGGCCGCAGCGCCGCACGGCGCGGAGGGCTGGCCCGGGCCGCCGCGCCGCAGGGCGCGGAGGGTTGAACCGGCCGGCGCGACCGCCAGGGTCGCCGGGGATCAGGGGCGGGTGCCGCGGCGCCCGCCCCTTTTGCCGTCCGCGCGTGCCGCCGCGCATCCGCGATGCGGTCCCAGGCGTGCCGCGCTGCATCCGCGATGCGGTCCGGGTCGTGCCGCCGCGCATCCGCGATGCGGTCCCGGGCGTGCCGCGCTGCATCCGCGATGCGGCCCCGCGCGTATCCCCCGCATGCTCCCCGCCGCTATCCGCCTCGCCGCCCTCGTCCCGCTGCTGGCCGGCGCCGCCGGGGCGCTGACCGGCGCCGGCTTCCTCGGCGAGCCCGCCGGGCCGGCCACGGACAGCCACCTGCGCTACCTCTCGGGCGTGCTGCTCGGCCTCGGGTTGCTCGCCCTCTGGTGCGCGGCCGACCTGGCGCGGCGGGGCCAGGTCTTCCAGGCGCTCGCCTTCGTGGTGGCGGTGGGCGGGCTGGCGCGGCTGCTGGGCCTGGCGCTGGCCGGGACGCCGCCGCTGCCGCATCTGCTCGCGCTGGGGATGGAGCTCGGCGTGGTGCCGCTGCTCTGGCTGTGGTGGCGGCGCGCCCGGCCTGACCGCGCGGCCCCGCCGGTGTAGGCTCGCCGCCATGCCCGACGCCGAAGACCGCTGCCGCCTCTACCTGATCACGCCCCCTGCCCTGCCCGATCCTGCTGCTTGGGCCGCGGCGGCGCTGGCCCCGGCCCTCGATGCCGGCGATGTCGGCGCGCTGCAGATCCGCCTGAAGGACCTCGCCGACGACGCGCTGCGGCGCGCCACCGACGCCATCCGCCCCGTCGCGCAATCCCGCGGCGTCGCGGTGCTGATGAACGACCGTGCCGACCTCGCCGTCGAGACCGGCTGCGACGGCGCGCATCTCGGCCAGGAGGACGGCAACCATGCCGAGGGCCGGCGCCTCCTCGGGCCGGAGCGGATCCTCGGCATCACCTGCCATGCCTCGCGCCATCTCGCCATGGAGGCGGGCGAGACCGGCGCCGACTACGTCGCCTTCGGCGCCTTCTTCCCGACCACCACCAAGGACGCGAAGCACCACGCGGATCCCGAGATCCTGGAATGGTGGTCCGCGATGTTCGAGCTGCCCTGCGTCGCCATCGGCGGCATCACCGCGGCCAATTGCGCGCCGCTGGTGCGGGCGGGGGCGGATTTCCTCGCCGTCATCGGCGCGGTCTGGAACCACCCCGAGGGCCCGGCGGCGGGCGTGCGGGCGATGAACGCCGCCATCGCCGCGGCGCACGCGGGATGACCGCGCCGCGCCCCGCCGACCTCGTGCCCGAGCTCGCGGTGCGCGACCTCGCCGCGAGCCTCGGCTTCTGGTGCGGGCCCTGCGGCTTCGCCGTGGCCTTCGAGCGGCCCGAGCAGGGCTTCGCCTGCATCCAGCGCGGCACGGCGCGGGTGATGCTGGACCAGCTCGGCATCGGCCGGGACTGGGTGACGGCGCCGCTGGAACGGCCGCTCGGGCGAGGGATCAACCTCGAGATCGCGGTCGAGGATGTCGTGCCGATCCTGGCGGCGCTGGCGGCGGCGGGATGGCCGCTCTTCCTCGCGCCGGAGGAGAAGACCTATCGCGTCGGCGACGGGGCGGTGACGGTGCGGCAGTTCCTGGTGCAGGATCCGGACGGCTACCTGCTGCGCTTCTCCCAGAGGCTCGACCCAGGGGATCGGTGATGCCGCTCGAGTTCGAGACCTGCGACGTCTTCACCGACACCCGCTTCGGCGGCAATCCGCTGGCGGTGGTGTACGACGCCGATGCCCTGGACGGCGCGGCAATGCAGCGCGTCGCGCGCGAGTTCAACCTCTCCGAGACGGTCTTCGTGCTGGCCCCGCGCGCGGCCGGCACGGATGCCTTCATCCGCATCTTCACGCCGGCGCTGGAAATGCCCTTCGCCGGCCACCCCAATGTCGGCTGCGCGGTGCTGCTGGCGCGGCGCCGCGGCCTGGCCGGCACGGGGATCGTGCTGGACCAGGCGGCCGGGCCGGTGCCCGCGCGGCTGGCGCGCGACGCGGCGGGCGCGATCACCGGTGCGACCATCGAGGCGCCGCAGCCCCATGCCGCCGGCGATGCGCTCGACCCCGCCGCGATGGCGGCCTGCGCCGGGCTGCCCGCGGCGGCGGTGCGCCGCGCCGGGCTGCATTCCTGCGGCGCGCCCTTCGCCATCGCCGGGCTCGCCGATGCCGCGACCCTGGCCGCCGCGGCGCCGGTGACGGAGGCCTTCGCCGCCCACCTGCCGGCGACCCGCGCCATCGGGCTGCTGCTGCACGCGCCGCTCGGCCCGGGGCGGCACCGGGTGCGCATGTTCGGCCCGCTCGCCGGCGTCGCGGAGGACCCCGCCACCGGCAGCGCCAATGCCGCCTTCGGCGGGATGCTGCTGCAGGAGAGCGGCGGCACCGCGCTGACCGCCACGGTGGAGCAGGGCATCGAGATGGGCCGGCCGAGCCTGCTCGCGCTCTCGGCGCGGCGCGATGCGGCGGGCGCGATCCGCGTCTCCGTCGGTGGCGGGGTCGTGCCGGTTGCACGCGGCGGGATCGAGGCGGGCTGATGCCGGCGCGGCGCAAGGCAGCGGAGACGCTGCCGCCCCTCGCCTTCGCCGAGGCGGAGATCGACGCGCTGCTGCTCGGCCTGGCCATGGTCGCCGCGATGGAGGACGAGGACCTCGCGGAACCGGCGCGCGCCGCCACGGCACGCCTCGCCGCCGCCCTGCCGGCCGAGCCGCCCTATCGCCCCGGTGCGAAGGACCCGCCGCTGGTCCGCACCCTCCGCGCCGCCATCGCCGCCGAGCACGGCCTTCGCCTGCGCTACACCGACGGCAAGGGCGTGCCGACCGAGCGCAGCGTCTGGCCCATTGCCCTGACCGGCGACGACATGCTGGCCGCCTGGTGCGAGGCGCGGCAGGATTTCCGGCACTTCCGCCTGGACCGCATGCAGGCGGCGGAGGCGACCGGCGCGCGCTACCCGGTGCGCCGGCGCGTGCTCCAGGCGGCCTGGTGGAACCAGCAGATCGGGCAGGACCGATGGTAGCCGCGTCGCGCTTCTCCGCCGGCCCCTGGACCGACGCACCGCTCGACACCGCGGGCGAACGCCTTTTCGTCGTCGGCGACGTGCATGGCTGCACCGCGCTGCTCGACGCCATGCTGGGCGGCATCGCCGACCTGGCGCACGACGCCGCGGCGCCGACGCGCCTCGTCTTCCTCGGCGACCTGGTGGACAAGGGGAAGGACAGCATCGGCACGCTGCGCCGCTGGGCGCAGGCGGAGCCCGCCCCCGGCATCGCCCGGGTGGAGCGGCTGATGGGCAACCACGAGCAGCTGATGCTGCTGGCCAACGGCGACGGACCGGAAGCGCCCGCCGCGCGCCACGCCTGGCGGGAGGTGGAGGGCGACACCATGCTGGCCGAGTTGCGCGCCGCCGCTGGTGACCCGGCGGCGCCGCCCTCGCCGGGGCTGCTCGCCGCAGCGCTCGGCCCGGCGGTGATGGCGCGGCTCGGCGCGATGCGGTCGCACCTGCTGGTCGGCAACCTGGTGCTGGTGCATGGCGGCGTCGATCCCGCGCGGGCGCTGCCGGTCTTCCTCGGCCAGCCCTGGGAGCGGCTCGGGGCGCGGCCGCGGCACTGGGCCTGGATCACGGCGGGCTTCCTAGACTGGGCGGGGGGCTTCGGCGGGCGGGTGGTGGTGCACGGCCATACGCCGCCCGCCAAGCAGCGGCCCTTCACGGGTCTCGAGGACCCGCACGTGCTGCACCAGGACCGGCTGAACCTCGATGGCGGCAGCGCGGTGACGGGCCTCGTCGTCGGCGCCGAGATCGCGCCGGGGCGCTACCGCATCCTGCGCGCCGAGGCAGGCGGCTGATGGACGAGCTCGGCTTCCACCGCGTGCTGCACCGGCCCGGCACGCTGCTCGACGTCGGCGCGCATGACGGCGCCTTCACCCTGCCCTTTGCCGGGCTGCCGCGCTCGCGCGTGCTCGCCTTCGAGCCGCTGCCCGCGGCCTTCGCCCGGCTGCGCGCCGCGGCGGGCGGCCTCGCGAACGTCGAGCTGCGGCAGGAGGCGCTGGGCGACCACCGCGGCGAGGCGGTGCTGACCCTGCCCGTGGTGGACGGCGTCGCCAACGAGCAATGGGCGAGTACCGCCAAGGGCTATGCGCAGCACGGCGTGGCCGAGCAGCGGATCACGGTGCCGCTGCGCCGCCTCGACGAGTTCGGCCTGACTGACCTCACCGCCGTGAAGCTCGACGCCGAGGGGGCGGAATACGAGGTGCTGCGCGGCGGGCGGGAGACGCTGCTGCGGTGCCGCCCCATCCTCTCCATCGAGATCGAGGAGCGCCACCGCGAGGGCTCCACCTGGGCGGTGCCCGCCTATCTCGATGCGCTGGGCTACGACGCCTTCTGGGAGTTCTGGGGCGAGTGGCGCCCGATGGCGAGCTTCGACCGGGCGACGATGCAGCGCGCCAGCCCCGATCCCACGGTCTTCGCCGCCTCCGATCCCTACGTCTTCGTGTTCTACGTCCTGCCGCGGGAGGAGGCCGC
>CAYNYQ010000327.1:0-5848 GCA_964401305.1 uncultured Acetobacteraceae bacterium
GCCGGGAAGAGCTCGCGCACCGCCAGCATCCAGGACGGGATGATGCCGCTGAACCCGAGCCCGTAGATCGCCGAGACCAGGAACAGCCCGGCCTCGTCCTGCGTCGTCAGGAACAGCGACATGCCGACCACCTGCGCCACATTGCCGGCCAGCACGGCGGAGAGGCCGCCCACCTTGTCGGCCACCCAGCCCCAGGCCTGGCGCGCGACGAAGGCGGCGACCAGCAGCACCGAGACCATGCTCGCCCCCTGCTGCGAGGCGATGCCGAGATCGGTGCAGAAGGCGACGAGATGCGCCGCCGGCATCGCCATCGGCACGCAGCAGAGGAAGATGCCGATTCCCATCAGCCCCATCGCCAGGTTCGGCGGCAGCCCGAGCACTGGCGCGCCCGGCGCGGCCTCGGGCGCGGCGCCGATGGCCTGCGGCAGCGGCGCCGGCGGCGGCCGCAGCACCAGCGCCGCGATCGGCAGCACCGCCAGCGCCACCACCGCGGCGAAGCCCTGCATGGTCGCCTGCCAGCCCCAGGTGGCGGTCGCGCGCTCGAACAGCACGGGCCAGAGCACGCCGGCGACGTACTGGCCGGAGGAGACGAGCGCGAGCGCCGTGCCGCGCCGGCGGTCGAACCAGCGCGAGACATAGGCCATCATCGGCGGGAAGAGCGCGCCGTTGCCTAGCAGCCCGACGAAGATCCCGTAGCCCAGCAGCAGCTGCCAGGCGGTGCCGCCGCTGGCCAGCAGCAGGCCCGCGGCAACCATCAGCGCGCCGGTCATCGCCACCGCGCGCATGCCGATGCGCCCCGAGAGCCAGCCCATCAGGATGCCGCCGGCGCCGGCGCCGAGGAAGGCGAGGGAGGAGGCGAGCGCCGGCACCGCGCGCTCCGCCCCGAGATCGGCGGCGATGGGCTTCAGCGCCACCACCACGATCAGCGGCGCGCCGAAGGCGAAGGAGAGGATCGCCACCGCCGCCACCGCCACCACCCAGGAGGTGCGCGTCTCGATGCTGCCTTCGCTGCCGGCCTGCTGCATGGCGCGCCTATTCCCTGCCGGTTCGCGGCGAGCCTGCGGCATCCGGCGGCGCTGCGCCAGGGGCGCGGCTCAGCGCCCGGGCGTGGCGAGCGCGGTGCGCGTGCCCGGCGCGGCGAAGTCCGGCACCGGCCCGGCGGGCACGATCCCGGTCGGGTTCACGCTGCGATGGCTGGCGTAGTAATGCCGGCGGATGTGGTCGAAGTCGCAGGTCGCCGCGATGCCGGGCACCTGCAGCAGCGAGCGGGTGAAGTCCGAGAGGTTCGGGTAGTCCGCCAGCTGCCGGAGATTGCACTTGAAGTGGCCGTGATAGACGGCGTCGAAGCGGATCAGCGTGGTGAAGAGGCGCCAGTCGGCCTCCGTGATGCGGTCGCCGCAGAGGAAGGGCTGGCGCGCGAGGCGCTCCTCCAGCCAGTCGAGCGTGGCGAAGAGGGGATGCACCGCCGCGTCATAGGCCTCCTGCGTGCGGGCGAAGCCGCAGCGGTAGACCCCGTTGTTCAGCGTGGCGTAGACGCGCTCGTTCACCGCGTCGATCTCGTCCCGCAGCGGCGCCGGGTAGTAGTCGCCCGGCGCGGCGCCCAGCGCGTCGAAGGCGCCGTTCAGCATGCGGATGATCTCGGCAGATTCATTGTTCACGATGGTGCCGTGCCGGCTGTCCCAGAGCACGGGCACGGTGACGCGGCCGGTGTAGCGGGGATCGGCCCGGGCATAGACCTCGTGCAGGGTCGCCGCGCCGTGCAGCGGGTCGGGCACCACGCCGGGGCCGGGCGCGAAGGTCCAGCCCTGCCCCGCCGTCAGCCAGTGCGTGACCGAGAGGCCGATCATGCCCTCCAGCCCCTTCAGCACGCGGAAGATCATGGCCCGGTGCGCCCAGGGGCAGGCCAGCGAGACGTAGAGGTGGTAGCGCCCGGCCTCGGGCGGGAAGCGCGGGTCGTCCGGCGCGATGCGGTTGCGGAAGGCGCTCTCGCGGCGGCGGAAGGCGCCGTCGGCGGCGGTGGGGGGCGGCAGGTCCTCGGCGACCCAGCGCCCCTCGATCATCTGGCCCATCCCGGCATGCTCCCGCTTCGACGCGGTGGGCCGGCAATGGCGCCACCGATGGTGTTTCGCCGCAACGCGGCGCGCGGGCACGCGGTGCGCGGCCGCCCTGCGCCCCCCTTTCCAGCGCCCCTGGCTGCGCCTAGCCTCGGCGCCATCCAGGGACCCTTCCGGAGACGAAGAACGCCATGCGCCGCCTCGCCCTTGCCGCCGCGCTGCTCTGCGGCACGGCCCTCGCCCTCTCCCCCGTCGGCGCCCCCGCCAGCGCACAGGTCTTCCGCTGGGCCAATGACGGCGACGTCAACTCGATGGATCCCTATACCCGGAACGAGACCTTTCTGCTCGCGGTCAACTCCCACATCTACGAGCCCCTGGCGCGGCGCAACCAGCAGATGGCGATGGAGCCGGCGCTGGCCGAGCGCTGGGAGCAGCCGAGCCCGACCGTCTGGCGCTTTCATCTCCGCCGCGGCGTGCGCTTCACCGACGGCACGCCCTTCTCGGCCGATGACGTGATCTTCAGCGTGCAGCGCGCGCGCGGCCCGGGCTCGAACATCGGCGCCAACTTCGCCACGGTGAAGGAGGTGCGCCGGATCGACGACCACACGGTGGAGTTCGAGACGCACCAGCCCAACCCGATCCTGGTGAACGAGCTGGCGACCTTCGGCATCATGTCGAAGGCCTGGGCGGAGAAGAACAACGCGCTGCGCCCCGCCGACCTGACGACGCGGGAGGAGAATTTCGCCACCCGCAACGCCATGGGCACCGGCCCCTTCCGCCTGGCGCTGCGCGAGCCCGACCGCCGCACCGTGCTCGAGCGCAACACGACCTGGTGGGACACGCCGACGCACAACATCGAGCGGGCGGAGCTCAACATCATCGCCAACGACGCCACGCGCGTCGCGGCGCTGCTCTCGGGCGAGGTGGACTTCGTCTACACCGTGCCGCCGCAGGACGTGGAGCGCATCTCCCGCACCCAGGGCGTGCGCATCATCCAGGGGCCGGAGCTGCGCACCATCTACCTCGGCATGGACCAGGCCCGGCCGGAGCTGCTGAAGTCCGACGTGAAGGGCAAGAACCCCTTCCAGGACGTCCGGGTGCGGCGCGCCGTCTACCAGGCGATCGACGTCGCCGCGATCCAGCGCACCGTCATGCGCGGCCAGTCGCGGCCCACGGGCCTGATGTGGGGGCCGGGCGTGAACGGCTTCGTCGAGGCGGACGACCAGCGCCTGCCGCTCGACGCCGCGGCCTCGCGGCGGCTGCTGGCCGAGGCTGGCTATCCGAACGGCTTCGGCGTGACGCTCGACTGCCCGAACGACCGCTACGTGAACGACGAGGCGATCTGCACCGCCGTCGTCGCCATGCTGGCGCGCATCGGCGTGCGGGTGACGCTGGCGGCGCAGACCCGCGCCCGCTTCTTCGCCGAGGTGAACGCGCCGCGCTACAACACCAGCTTCTACCTGCTGGGCTGGACGCCGGCGACGCAGGATGCGCACAACGCGCTGTTCAACCTGCTCGGCACGCGGGACGGCACGCGGGGCGTCTTCAACAATGGCGGCTATTCCAACCCGCAGCTCGACGCGCTGATCGCGCAGATCGGCGTGGAGACGGACGCGGCGAAGCGGCAGGCGATGATCTCGCAGACCGCGCGCATGATCCGCGACGACGTGGCCTACATCCCGCTGCACCAGCAGCAGATCGTCTGGGCGGCCCGCTCGAATGTCGAGGTGGTGCAGACGGCGGACAACTACATCCAGCTCCGCTTCGCCCGCGTCACCGGGCGCTGACGCGACCCGCCGGCGGAGGGGGGGCGCCGCCGGACGCGGCGGGCTGAAGGGGGCCGCCCCGCAAGCGCGAACGCCGGCGCGGCGCCGCGCCCAGCGTCGGTCCCGCTTCGTCCGACGCAGGCCATGCATCCTGCGCGGGCAAGTGCGTGGCGAATGCAGGGTGTGCATGGCGGCCGCCCCTTCCGCCACGAAAGACCGAAAAAAGAGGCTCCGTATCATTTTTGATTTGAATGTCTCGCCGGAATAGGCAATGAGGGAGGCGACGCCTTTCCCAGGAGGGACGCCATGCAGATCGAACCCCCGTGGCTCGTCCCCGCCATATCCCTGCTGGCCGGCATCGGCGTCTGCCTGCTGCTGCTGAAGGCCGGCCTTCGCTGGTGGCGCCAGCGCCTGGCCGGGTCGGATCTGCGCTCGATCCGGGCGCGGATCTCCGAGGCGGCGCCGGAGCCCGCCCCGCCTACCCAGCCGCCCGTCCTCCGCCACGTGCCGTCGCGCGATCGCAGCAGCCTGGCGCAGCGAACCAGGCTTGCCTCCTCCTTCGTCGGCCGGGACGCGAACGTGGAGCCGGTCTGACGCCGCCCTGCCCGGCGGCCAGTGCGCGGCGAGCGACTGCGCGACGAACGCGGCCGTCCCGACGACGTTGGTGGCCGCATGAGCCCGAGCGCTGCCGACCCGACACCGCCGCCCGCGGAAACCCCGCCCCCCGAACTGCCCGGATTGCCGCCGGCCGAGCCGCCGCACGCCCCACCGCCCGGACCGGTCCCCGGGCCCGGCCCCGAACTGCCGGGCCTGCCGCCCGCCGTGCCCACCCCGGATGCGCCGCCGGTGGAAGCACCCGCCCCCGACCGGCCGGTGGAGATCCCGCCGATCACCCCGCCCGGTCCGCAGATGCCGCAGCCGACGGCCTGATGTCGTCCGCCCGAGGCCCGGGACCAGCCCGGCCGCCCCGGCTCAGCGATAGACGAAGGCGGCGTCGGTCAGGTCGATGGCCGGGATCTCGTCCTTCTCGGCCCAGTAGTCCTGGTTGTGCTGCCACTCGGGCTTGTCGCCACGCCGCGGCAGCAGGTGCATGCCGCGCATCATGTAGCCCGGGTTGAAGTTCTCCGGGTCGATCCAGTCGAGCAGCTTCATGTCGCGGTCCTCGGGCCGCAGCGCGACCTCGACGCGGCGCTTCTGGGTCGCCTGCATGTGCTTCAGCAGGCGGCAGACGAAATCCGCCACCAGGTCGGCGCGCAGCGTCCAGCTCGCGCGGAAATAGCCGAAGACCCAGCACATGTTCGGCACGCCGGTGAACATCATGCCGCGGTAGGTGACCGTCTCGTGGAAATCGAGCGGCTTGCCGTCGATCTCGAAGGCAATGTCGCCGAGCGCGCAGAGGTCGAAGCCGGTCGCCGTGACGATGATGTCGGCCGCCAGGTGCCGGCCCGACTTCAGCTGGATGCCGGTCTCGTCGAAGCGCTCGATGTCGTCGGTGACCACGCTCGCCTGGCCGGCGGCGATGCCCTTGAAGAGGTCGGCATCGGGCACGAAGGCGAGGCGCTGGCGCCAGGGGCGGTAGGGCGGGGTGAAATGCGTCGCCACGTCGTAGTCGGGGCCGAGCAGGGACTGGATGTTGCCGATCAGCTCCGCCTTCACCCGGTCCGGCTCGCGGAAGGTGCGCTCGGTGAACTTCGCCTGCTCGGAGAGGATCTTGCGGCGCGTGATCTCGTGGATCCAGCTCTCCTCGATGCCGAGGGCGCGCAGCTCCTCGGCGATTTCGATGGCATTGCGGCCGGTGCGGAAATAGGTCGGCGTGCGCTGCAGCATGGTCACGTGCGCGGCGCGGCCCGCCATGTTCGGCACCACCGTCGCCGCCGTGGCGCCGGAGCCGATCACCACCACCTGCTTGCCCGTGTAGTCGAGGTCCTCGGGCCAGGTCTGCGGGTGGACGATGCGGCCGCGGAAGCTCTCCATGCCGGGCCAGTCGGGCGTGTAGCCCTTCTCGTGCCGGTAGTAGCCCTGGCACAT
>CAYNYQ010000328.1:0-5841 GCA_964401305.1 uncultured Acetobacteraceae bacterium
CGGTGACGCTGCCCGAGGCGGCGGGCATGCCGGCGCGGCCGGAGCGGGATCTGCTGATCGTGGGCGACCCGGCCCGGCCGCTGGTCGAGTTTCTGCCGCGCGAGGCGGGCGACGCCGGGGCGCGCATGGCCGAGGCCGCGGGGGCGACTTCTGACGCGGCGCTGGGCGTGCCGTCCGACGTGGCGGCGCGCGGGCTGGCGGGGGCGGCGCGGGATGCGGCCGGCATGGGGCCGGCGGCGCACCTCGCCCCCGTCGAGAACACGGCCGCCATCCGCACCGCGACGGACCCGGGGCCGGTCTTCATCAACTGGGGCCTGATCCAGACCAGCGATGACGTGAAGGCAGTCCTGCGGGCTATGGCCGATGGGTTCCGCGGCAGGATCAACGAAGCCGGGCGCGGCGTGCAGACGCACGCCGAAACCGTGCGTCTCGCGGACATGCTGGGCCTGACCCCTGAGCAACTGCTTTCGCGCAACCGCGGCGAGGTGCTGAACGCCGAAACGACGTATGCAGCTCGGCGGCTCTACACCGCATCGGGTGAGCGGCTGCTGGCGGCGGCGGAGGCAGCCGCGGCCCCGGGCGCCGGGGCGCTCGAACAGGCCGCGTTTCGCCGGATGATGGCGATCCATTACGCGATACAGGCGCAAATTCTTGGCGCGCGGCGCGAAGCCGCCCGGGCTTTTAATGCTTGGGCCATCCCGGCGGCGAGCGGCGGCCGGCAAATGCGCATGATCGAGGACTTGCTGGAGGCGAGCGGCGGCGTCGATGTGTCGCGCGCCATGGCGGAGCAGCTTGTCGCACTCGGGAAGTCGGTCCCTGCCGAAAGGCTGGCGCCGGAGCTTGGGAAGTTCGCGCGCCATGGCGTGTGGGGGCGCACCGCGGCCGTGACGCAACAGGTGTGGGTCAATGGCTTGCTTTCCAACCCCGCCACGCATCTTGCCAACATTGCGGGCAACTTCCTGAACATTCCGCTCTCGATAATCGAGCGCGGCGCGCAAGCGGGCGTCGGGCGCCTGACCGCGAGCGCCGATGCGGTCGAGCCCGGAGAGGTCGCGGCTATGACTTATGGGCTGCTGACCGGGTTTCGCGATGCGCTGCGCCTGATGGTGCGGACTTATCAGGATGACGGGGTTGAAATCGCGCGCATGATCGGGCGGCAGGATTTGCCGCGCCAAGGCGCGATTTCGTCGCAGGCGTTCCAACTTGATGCGGGCTCCGGGCTCGGCAAGGTGGTGGATTGGGTCGGGCACAGCGTCATCTCGGCGCCGGGCCGCGCGATGGGCGCGCAAGATGCGTTCTTCAAAGTCTTGATCTACCGCATGGAGCTTCACGCCTACGCGCTGCGGCAGGCAGTGCGCGAGGCGCCGCGGCGCGCGGACGGCACGGCCGATCCCGACGCGGTTGGGGCCATCATGGCGCGGATCACAAGCGACCCGCCCGAGGCGGTGCAGCGCGCGGCGGCCGAAGAGGCGCTGTATCGAACTTTCAACCGCGAACTGAAGCGCGGCACCTGGGCGCGATCTTTGCAGGACATGCGGGCAACGGATCAGCCCGGCATGAACCTCGCAACCTCCATCGTGCTGCCGTTCGTGCGGACGCCAATCAACCTGTTCAAGTACGGCTTGGAGCGCACGCCGCTCGCGCCGCTTGTGGCCGATGCCCGCGCTGATATTGCGGCCGGCGGCGCGCGGCGCGATGGCGCTCTGGCGCGGATCGCGGTCGGCTCCATGATTCTTGCGCACACCTACCAACTTGCGGAGCAGGGCTTCGTTACTGGCTACGGGCCGATGAACCCGGCGGAGCGGCAGGCATGGCTTCGAACCGGCGCGCAGCCCTACAGCGTGCGGATCGGGGATACGTGGGTCCCGTTCAACCGCCTCGACCCCTACGGCTTCATCCTCGGCTTCGCGGCCGACACGCGCGAGCTGATGGACCGGCGCGACCTTGGCGAGCGCGAAGAAATCGAGATGCAGCGAATGATCGCTGGATCGGTTGCCATGCTCTCGAACGCCTTGGGCGAGCGCAGCGTGTTCCGCGGCGTGGCGTCGCTGGCCGAAGCAATCGACCGCCGCCAGCCGAACGCCGAGAACTTCGTTGGGCAAGCGGTCGGCTCTCTGATCGTGCCGGGCATCGTCAACGCGACATCTCAGGCGCTCGACCCGACCATGTACGATCGCGGCCAAGGGTGGATTGCGGGGCGGCTTTCGGGGTTCGGCGCGGATGCCGGCATTCCGCGCCGCAACCTCTGGGGCGAAGAAATGACCAGGATGGGCGTCGATGTGCTCGGGCCGGTCGGCGCGGCCGTCTCTCCCATCAAGCCAACGCGGCAGGGCGGCCGGCCGGTCGATGCGGAGATGCGCCGGCTTGGCATGGGCCTTCTGCCGCCCGATGCGAATGGGACGGTCGTCTTCGGCCAGGCGCCGGTCAACGTGCGGAACATCGACCCGGCGGCGCTCGACCAGTTCCGCCGCTGGGCGGGCAACGAGCTGCCCCTTCCGGCTTTCGGCGGGAAGGGCCTGGCCGATGCGCTGGACGAGATGGTCCAGGGACGCGGGCCCTACGGCGCTGCCTACGCGCGCGCGAGCGACGAAGGCAAGGAGCGCGCCATCAAGCAGGCGGCGATGGTCTTCCGCCGCGCGGCGCGCGAGGCCCTTCTCGATGACCCGCGCTTCTCGGCGCTGGCCGACGTGGTGCAGCAGCGGCGCGCCGCGGCGGGCGAGGGCAGGGGCGAGGTCCCGATACCTGGAAGCCTGGGGGCCGCGCAGCGTGCGCCGGGAGAAGCCGTCGCGCCGCGCCGTCGCACTGCACCGGAGATCCGATAGATGACCATCGCCACCACCATCTCGACCGTCGCCTACACCGGGAACGGGGTCACGACCGCCTTTGCGGTTCCCTATGCCTTCTTCGACGCGAGCGACCTCGAGGTGATCGAGCGCACGATCGCCACGGGCGCCGAAGTGGTCCTCGCCCTGACCACGCATTACACGGTGACGGGCGGCGCGGGCTCGACCGGCACGGTCACGGCCGTCACGGCGCCGGCGGCGACGGTGACGTGGACCATCCGCCGCACGACGGCGCCGGTCCAGAACACGGCCCTTCCAAGCAATGACCCGTTCCCGAGTGCTAGCGTCGAGCGCGCTCTCGACCGCCTGACCGCCATCGCGCAGGAGCGAGCACGCGACGGCGACCGCGCGGTGCTGGTGCCGAAAACCGAAACGGGCAGCGTGCTTCCGTCGAGCGTCGATCGCGCGGGGCGGTTTGCTGGTTGGGATGCCGCAGGCGAGTGGATTGCGCTGGCGGGCGCGGCCGGCGGCGCGCCGGTGACGCCGTTCGCCGCGACGCTGCTGGACGATGTTGACGCGCCAGCCGCGCTGGCGACGCTGGGCTTCTCCCCCTTCATGGTCACGATGCGCGACGACGTCGACGCGCCCGCGGCCTTGGCGACGCTCGGCTTCTCGCCCTTCATCATCACGCTGCGCGACGATGCGGACGCGCCGGCAGCGCAGGCGACGCTCGGGCTCTCGGGCCTGGCCGGCGCGCGCAACGTCGTGGTCAACGGCGATTTCCGGGTCAACCAGCGCAACTCTGGTTTCGTCACGGCGGCCGACAACTTCATCGCGGATCGCTGGCGCGTCGCGGCGGTGAATGGCAGCCGCACGGCGGTGCGCCTCCTGCAAACCGATTTCAGCCGCGGCGCCATCGGGCGTCGCAGCATGGTCTACACCGCGCAGTACGTTGCGACCGGAGGCAGCGCGGCCGGCGATTACGAGGCCCTGAGCCAGCGCATCGAAAGCGTCTGGACGCTGGCAGGATCGACCGTCACGCGCTCCTTCTGGGCGCGGCGCACTGCCGGCGCCGGCGATGTCTCGACCTGCTTCGTGCAACACTTCGGCACGGGCGGCACGCCTTCGGCGGATGTGGTGTTTAGCGGGACGAAGCACACGCTGACCACGCTCTGGCAGAGGTTCACGGTGACGGCGACCGTCCCCTCTCTCGACGGCAAGACGCTCGGGACCAACGGCGACGACTGCCTTGAACTGCTCTTCTACTTCTCGGCGGGCAGCACCTTCGACGCGCGCACGGGCACGCTTGGGCCGCAAACGATCACGGTGCAGATTGCAGACGTGATGGTGGAACCCGGCTCCGTGGCGTCGCCCGTGTTTGCGCCGCGCCCGCTGGCCGATGAACTCGCCGTGTGCATGCGCGAGTTCCAGACCAGCAACTCCGGCGGCGTCTACGGCACTTTCACGGCAGGCGATGGCCGGGCCTTCGGCAACAAGCACCCCACCGCAGCCTTCGGGGCCAACGTCCGGTTCCCGGTGCCCATGCGCGTCGCGCCGACCGTGACCACTTTCGACCAAATCGGCAACGCCAACCGCTTCTCCTTCTTCGCCGCTGCCTGGACCAACTCGGGCAACTGGGCGGACGGGCCGAACGCCACGGTGGGCGGCTTCTACGTCGGGCACGCGCAAGCCGGCGCTGTGGAAACGCATTTCACCTGGCAAGCGGCGACGGGCTTCTGACCGATGTCGAATTATCGGCTCATGGCGCGCGGCGTCCTGCGGCTTGCTGACGGCGCGGCGATCCCGGCCGACCCGGGCAACTCTGACTGGCGCGAATACCTCGCGTGGGTCGATGCCGGCGGCGAGCCGGAACCTCTTCCGGCGCCGGCGCTGACGCGGCGCTACATCGCGAAGACGACGATCCTGCGCCGCGCGAGCGACGCGGAGCTGGAGGCCTTCGAGGCATGGCTGGCGAACACGGCCACGCCGCGGCAGCGCGCGCTCTGGCGCGACGCGGAAGGCGGGCTGGTCGCGGTGGAAGAGGTCGAGCCTGTCGCCGCCGGGTTGTTCGGCGCCGCGCGCGCGGCTGAAATGGTGGGGTAGCAGCAATGGCGAGCGATGGCATTGACCCGCGCGAGGCGGTGCGGGTGGCGCAGGGAATGGGCGACATGGTTTCGCATGGATGGCTTTTGGCGGCTGGCGCCGGTGCGGCGGTGCTGCGCCTGGCGACGTATTCGGGCCCGCCACGGCCGTTCTGGGCGCTCGTGCTCGACACGGTGGTCATGCTTTCGGCCGGCTTCGGGGTGGGCGAGCTGGTGCTCGGCGCGACGGGCAACGGGCACCTCGCCATCGGGTGCTCGCTGGCGTCGGGGCTGGTCGGCTGGGAGACCGTGAAGCACGTCGCGGTGCGCCGGGCGGCGAAGGCGGGCGAGGGGAAGTAGGGCGGAGGTTGTGCGGCTAGTCGGCAGGTAGGGCGACGGCCTCGGCCAGCGCCTTGCGCGCGAGGGCTTCCAACACAATGCGCTGATGCGCCGGCTGGAAGCCGATGATACGCATCTCGCGCTTCAACCGCTCGACTGGTTCGGCGGCCATGCGCTCGATCTTCTGCGCTACCGCGAGCGCTTTGGCGTATTCGGCGGTGCCGGGCTGCGGCATGGACATCGGGCAATCCTCTTGGAGGCTTCTCGGGTTGGAAAACGCCGCGCAAGCCATTGATTCGATGCGCGGTTTAGTGCCTGGGTTGGAAGCCGCAAGGTGCTGAAAACGGCCGCGGCTGGCAGTCCTCTCGGGCGCGCCACCGCACAGGACTGGCGTCTTGCGGCACAGTTCTTGCTGCTCGCGGATTTCAAGCCCATGGCCGCCCTAAATGTAGAGGCGGGGTGCCTACCTGTGGACAGTGCGGACAACCGACCTAACGCATTGTTGGGATAGATCAAAGGCTTGTGGACTTCTTTGTTCACAAGCATTGCTTCCCGCATAAGATACATTATGGAAAATATAGGACCTGTGGATAAGCTGTGGGAAACCCGGCCCGCGCGGCCGGCCCCGTTCGGCCGCG
>CAYNYQ010000329.1:0-5814 GCA_964401305.1 uncultured Acetobacteraceae bacterium
CCGTCCCGCCGCCAGCCGCCTGGCCCGAGCGCCGGGGCGGCCGGGCGGAACCCCGGCTCGACTGGCCCGGCCGTGATGGCTGAGCGCCGCCCCACCCCGATGGCCGCTTGCGGCGGGGCGCGCGGCGCGGCTTGATGCCGGCGCGACCAGGGGGCGGCGCACCGGCCGGCGCGTCGACCCTGGCCGAGCCGGTTGGTGTCTCGCGTGATCCACGCCCCTCGGCGTCTCGCCGCCCGGCGATCACGCCCCAGGGCAGGAGCGGTCCGTGCGCGTCAGCGTCATCCAGATGAACCAGGGCAGCGACAAGGCCGCCAACCTCGACCAGGCGCGCCGCCTGATCGAGGCCGCCCACGCCGCCGACCGGCCCGACCTGGTCACCCTGCCGGAGACCTGGACCAATCTCGGCGGCGGGCGGGAGGCGCGCAACGCCGCGGCCGAGGCGCTGCCCGAGCCGGGCGGCACCGGCGGCGCCGCCTATGAGCTGCTGCGCGGCCTCGCGCGCGGCCTCGGCCTGCATGTCCATGGCGGCTCGATGATCGAGACCGATGGCGGCGAGAAGCTCTACAACACCACGGTGGTCTTCGACCCGGAGGGGCGCGAGATCGCGCGCTACCGCAAGATCCACCTCTTCGACATCACCGGCCCGGACGGCACCGGCTACAAGGAGAGCGCGCTCTACGGCGCCGGCGACCGGCTGGTCACCTTCCAGGCCGGCGGCGTCACCTTCGGCTGCACCATCTGCTACGACCTGCGCTTCCCCGAGCAGTACATCGCGCTCCGGCGGATGGGGGCGGAGGCGATCTTCATCCCCTCCAACTTCACGCTGCAGACGGGCAAGGACCACTGGGAGGTGCTGATGCGGGCACGGGCGATCGAGAGCCAGTGCTGGATCCTCGCCGCCGCTTCCTGGGGCGGCTACGAGGAGCGCGGGGCGACCCGCTTCGTCTATGGCCATTCCCTGGTCGCGGACCCCTGGGGGCATGTGGTGGCCAAGGCCTCCGACGGCACCGGCTGGGCGACGGCCCGCATCGACCCCGCGGTGACGCGGCGCGTGCGGCGCGACATGCCGGTGCTGGAGCATCGCGACGCAAGGCGCGTGGACCTCACGGCCGACGCAAGGCGCGTGGACCTCTCGTCCGACGCAAGGCGCGTGGACCTCACGGCCGACGCAAGGCGCGTGGACCTCTCGGCCGAAGCGCGGGGCGTCGCGCCGTGACCCGGCCCGCGTGATGGACGTGACCCCCGCGCCGGCGCTGCTCCCGACCCCGCTGCGGACCGAGGACCTGGCCGGGCGCATCCGCTTCTGCGCCGCCGCGACGGAGCAGGCGGCCGCTGCCCGCGTGCGGCTGGCGGCAGCGCATGGCGACGCGCCGCTCGACCGCGCGGCGGTGGTCGTGGCGCTGGGCGGCGATGGCTGCATGCTGGAGACGCAGCACCGCCTGCTCGGCCGCAACCTGCCGGTCTACGGCATGAATTGCGGCAGCGTCGGCTTCCTGATGAACGACTACCGCGAGGAGGAACTGCCGCGCCGCCTGGCCGAGGCGCAGGCCGCCGAGCTGCATCCGCTGCGCATGGTCACCACCGACGCCGCGGGCAGCACGGCGGAGGCGTTGGCGATCAACGAGGTCTCGCTGCTGCGCGAGACGCGCCAGGCCGCCAAGCTCCGCATCCTGGTGGACGGCAAGATCCGCCTGCCGGAGCTGATCTGCGACGGCATCATCGTCGCCACGCCGGCGGGCAGCACCGCCTACAACCTCTCGGCGCACGGCCCGATCGTGCCGCTCGGCGCCAACCTGCTGCCGATGACTCCGATCTCCGCCTTCCGGCCGCGGCGCTGGCGCGGCGCGCTGCTGCCCTCCGACGCCGAGGTGGTCTTCGAGATCCTGGAGGCTGAGAAGCGCCCGGTCGCCGCCGTCGCCGACTACACCGAGGTGCGCGACGTCCGCCGCGTCGAGGTCAGGGAGGACCGCACGGTCTCGCTGACCATGCTCTTCGACCCCGACCACGGGCTCTCCGAGCGCATCATTGCGGAGCAGTTCACGGTGTGAGCGAGGCCGCCCTGCCCGCGCCGCCGCGTTCGGATGCGCGGCTGATCGCCTGCATCGCCATCGGCCAGACCATCGGCTGGGGCACGCTGTTCTCGGTCTTCCCGCTGTTCATCGCCCCCTTCGAGGCCGAGCTCGGCTGGTCGCGCGCCGAGGTGAGCGCGGGCCTGACCTTTGCTCTGCTGGTCGGCGGGATCGCCGCGGTGCCCTGCGGCCGCTTCGTCGACCGGCATGGCGGGCGGATGATGCTGGCGCTGGGCGGCTTCGCCGGCGCGCTGCTGCTGCTGGCGCTGTCGCAGGTGGCCTCGCTGCCGGTGTTCTGGGCGATCTGGGCGGCGATGGGGGTGGTGCAGTCCGCCGCGCTCTGGACGCCGGCGATGACGCTGGTGGTCGGCCGCGCGCGGGAGCCGGCGCGGGCGATCACCGCCATCAGCTTCGTCACCGGGCTCAGCACCACGATCTTCGTGCCCGTCGGCGCGCTGCTGATCGAGAGCCTGGGCTGGCGCGGCGCCCTGGTGGCGCTGGCGGCGATCCAGACCCTGCCCGGCGTGCTGACGCTGCTGATGCTCTCGCCCGATCCGCCGCGCGCCGCGACCGCGCCGCGTGCCGGGTTCAGCCTGCTCGAGGCGGTGCGGCGCCCGGCCTTTCTCGCCCTGGCCGCCTGCTTCGCCGGGCATGCCTTCGTCGCGGTCGGCCTCGGCGCGCACATGATCCCCTATCTGCGCGAGCAGGGGCTGCCGGAGGCCTCGGTGCTGCTGGTCGTCGCGCTGCACGGCCCCTTCCAGGTGGTGGCGCGCGCGGCGCTGTTCGCGCTCGGGCCACGCGTCACGCTGCGCCAGGTCGGGCGCGTCACCACGCTGCTGACGCCGCTCGCCATGGTGCTGCTGGCGGTGCTGCCCCCGGTGCTGTCCTGGCTCGTGCTCTTCGCGCTGGTCTGGGCGCTGGCGGACGGGCTGATGACCATCATCCGCTCGGCCGGGGTGATGGAGATCCTGGGGCGCGAGGGCTACGGCACGCTGACCGGCGCGCTGAGCATCGCGACCGTGCTGCCGCGCACCCTGGCGCCGCTGCTGATCGCGCTGTTCTGGGAAGCGATGGGCGGCTACGGGCCGCTGCCCTGGGCCCTGGCGGCGATCGGCGTGCTGTCGGCGGGCGCCTTCATCGCCGCGGCGCGGGCGCGGCCGCCCGGGGCGTGACCGGCATCGGGGCGGGCGTGATCAGCGCGCGCGAAAATTGGCGCCGGCCGCGCCACCGACATAGGCGCCGCTGACGGCACCCTCCCGCGCGCCCTCCCGCGGGGCGCAGGCCGCGGCGAGCAACAGCGCAAGCAGCAAGGCGCGGATCACGCGGCCGCCTCGATGTCGGGCCGCTCGTCGTTCAGGTGGCAGGCGCTGTGGTGACCGGGCGCGATGGTCTTCAGCGCCGGCACCTCCGTCTTGCAGCGCGGCATGGCGTGCGGGCAGCGCGGGTGGAAGTGGCAGCCCGTCGGCGGGTTCAGCGGCGAGGGGATCTCCCCCTGCACGACGGTGAAGGCGCGCCGCCGCGCCTCGATGCGGGGGACGGAGGCGAGCAGCGACTGCGTATAGGGGTGGTTGGCGCGCCGGAAGACCTCCTCCGCCGGCGCCTCCTCGACCACGCGGCCGAGATACATGATCACCACGCGGTCGGAGAGGTGCTCCACCACCGAGAGATCGTGCGAGATGAAGAGGTAGGTGAGGTTCAGCTCCTGCCGCAGCTTCATGAAGAGGTTCAGGATCTGCGCCTGGATCGAGACGTCGAGCGCCGCCACCGCCTCGTCGCAGACCAGCATGTCGGGCTTGACCGCCAGCGCGCGGGCGATGCCGATGCGCTGGCGCTGGCCGCCGGAGAACTGGTGCGGGTAGCGGCGCTTGAAGGCGGGGTCGAGGCCGGCGCGGCGCAGCTGCTCGTCCACGTAGTCGTCGAGGCCGGACCGCGGCACCAGGCCATGCACCATCGGCGCCTCGCCGACGATGTCGGCGACCTTGAGGCGCGGGTTCAGCGAGGCGTAGGGATCCTGGAAGATCATCTGCGTGCGCAGCTTGGCCTCGCGCGCCGCGGCCCCGCTCAGCGTGCGGATGTCGACGCCGTTGCGCAGCACCGTGCCTTCGGAGGTAGGCAGGATGCCGGCGACCATGCGCCCGAGGGTGGACTTGCCGCAGCCCGATTCGCCGACCAGGCCGACGACCTCCCCTTCCTGGATGCAGAGATCGACGCGGTCGACGGCGTGCACCACCTCCTCGCGCACCGGCGCTCCGAGGCGCCTGGCCAGCCTGCCGGCGAAGTCGAGCTTCTTCTCGAAGCGGCGGGAGACGCCGCGGAGCTCGACGATCGGCACCGCGGGCATGACGCCGCCATCCGTGCGCGGCGCGGCGCGCTCCATCACCGCGCCGCTCATGCCGCCACCGCCGGCTCGAGATGCGGGTGGATGCAGCGGGCGAAGCGGCCGGGCCGGTGCTCGGCCATCTCGGGCGGCGCCGCGGCGCAGGCCTCGGTGGCGCGCGGGCAGCGGGCGCGGAAGGCGCAGCCGGCCGGCAGGTTGAGCAGCGAGGGCGTCATGCCGGGGATCTGCCGCAGCGGCTCGCCACGATGGTTGCGGCTGGGTACGCTGCCGATGAGGCCGAGCGTATAGGGGTGCAGCGGCGCCTCCAGCACCGCATCGACCGGGCCCTGCTCGACGATGCGGCCGGCGTACATGACCGCGATGTCGTCGGCGAGACCGGCGACGACGGAGAGATCATGCGTGATCCAGATCATCGCCGTGCCGCTCTCGGCGCAGAGCTTCTGCGCCTCGGCCAGGATCTGGCCCTGGATGGTGACGTCGAGCGCGGTGGTGGGCTCGTCGGCCACGATCAGGTCGGGCTTGTGCAGCAACGCGATGGCGATGGCGACACGCTGGCGCATGCCGCCGGAGAACTGGTGCGGATAGGCCTGCAGCCGCTCGTCCGGCGAGGGGATGCCGACCTGGCCGAGCGCATCGCGCGCCAGCTGCCGCGCCGCCTCGCGCGACATCTTCCGGTGCGCCAGGACGGTCTCGATCATCTGGGTGTCGATGCGCAGGACCGGGTTCAGCGTCATCATCGGGTCCTGGAAGATCATGGCGATGCGGTTGCCCCGCAGGTCGCGCATCGCCTCCTCCGGCAGCGTCGCCAGGTCGGTGCCCCTGAACAGGATCTGGCCGCCGACGATGCGGCCCGGCGGATCCACGAGGCCGATGACCGAGAACCCCGTGACGGTCTTGCCCGAGCCGCTCTCGCCGACAAGGCCGAGCACCCGGCCGCGCTCCACCGTGAAGGAGACGTCGTCGACCGCCTTCACCACGCCGGCGCGGGTGAGGAAGTGGGTGCGGAGGTTGCGCACCTCCAGCGTCGGGGCGTCAGGGCGCATCCGAGCGAGGCCTCCGCGCCTGCGGCTCTCCGACCATCGGATGCGGGCTCACTTCTTCAGCCTCGGGTTCAGCACGTCGCGCAGCTGGTCGCCGACGAGGTTGATCGAGACGATGGTCACCAGCAGCGCGATGCCGGGATAGAAGCTGATCCAGTACTTGCCGGAGAGCATGTACTCGTAGCCGTTGGCGATCAGCAGGCCGAGCGACGGCTCGGTGATCGGCACGCCCAAGCCCAGGAAGGAGAGCGTCGCCTCCAGCGCGATGGCGCGGGCGATCTGCATGGTGCCGACCACGATCAGCGGCGGCAGGCAGTTCGGCATCAGGTGGCGGAAGATCACCCGGTGCGTCGGCAGCGCGAGGCAC
>CAYNYQ010000330.1:0-5801 GCA_964401305.1 uncultured Acetobacteraceae bacterium
TTTCTACGGCCGCTGCCTGCATGTCGATGGCCGCTGGGCGACGCCGCCGGGCTACGTGACGGAAGCCACGCAGCGCGCCGGCCTCGAGAGCCAGGTGAAGAAGGCGGCCGACAATACCGGCGAGCCCTCGACGCTGGGCAAGGGCACGCAGGAGCGCTTCGCCGGCACGGCCAAGGACATGCAGGGCATCGTCGACCGCGGCTACGTCATCATCGGCAGCCCGGACGAGGTTGCCGAGCAGCTGCGCGAGGTCGCCACCAGCATGAATGTCGGCCACCTGATGCTGCTGCTGCAGTACGGAAACATGTCGAAGCAGCTGACGAAGTACAACACGAAGCTCTTCGCCGAGAAGGTGATGCCACAGCTGAAGGGCATGTTCTCCGAGTGGGAGGACCGCTGGTGGCCGCAGCCGATGCAGGCCGAGGAGCGCGCCGCGCTGCCGGCCTTCGCGTCGCGCCTGGCGGCGGAGTAGCGCGCCCCGGCGCGCTCTACGCCGGGCGGGCCGCCTCAACCCGCCGGCACGCGCATCCCGAGCGCCGCCGCCTGCCGCCCTTCCCAGGCGCGGCAGGCCTCGTCCCAATGCCAGCCGCGGATGCCGCCGCGCACCGCGCCGGGCTCGGTGCTGCGGAACGGCTCCACCCAGGGGTCGGGCAGGCGCGGGCTGTCCGGCGTCGCCAGCCAGAGCCGCCACAGCAGCCGCTTGCGCTCCGGCTCCGCATGGTCCTCGAAGGGCGTGCGCGAGTGCAGCACGGCGTGGTTGTTCATCAGCTGCAGGTCGCCGGGGCGAAGCCACATCTCGGCCATGAAGGGCGGGCTCCGCAGCAGCCCGTCCAGCATGTCGAGCGCCTCCCACTGCCGCGGCGTCAGCGGCGGCACGCCGGGCAGCGCCTGCGCGCTCTTCACCCGGTTGCGGTTCCAGCGGCCGATCAGCCGGCCATCCGCCACGCCGTAGATCGGGCAGCGCAGGAAGGGGCCCTCGTCCGGCGCCTGCTCGCCCTGGCGGGAATAGCAGAAGGGCGCGTAGAGCAGGTCCACGAGATCGGGGCGCTCGGCCAGCATCGCGTTGTGCACGCTGATCGAGGAGGCGAACATGCTCTGCCCGCCCGCCCTGGCGACGTTCCAGCAGGCCAGCGCGACGACGTCGCAGCCATCGACATGGAAGTCGAGCCCGGCGTTGGAGGAATAGCCTCGCCCCGTCGCGCTGCGATAGTCGGTGCCCTCGTCGCGCACGGCGGAAAGGACCTGGCTCATCTTGCCCTGCGGCCGCGCGACGCCGAACTGCAGGCCGATGCCCCAGACCAGGACGCGGAACTCCTCGGCGCTGAGCTCCTCGCGCGGCAGGCCGCGCACCAGCGCCACGCCGGTGCCGTCGCGCGCCTCGTCGAAGGCGGCGCGCAGCACGGGCAGCGCAGTGCCGAGCTCGAACTCCTCGCGCTCCCAGTCGAAGAGCGGCCGGTCGAGATCCCGCCTGCCGCGCACCGCGGCCGCCAGGTCGCGCCGCGCCGCCGCGTCCAGCTCGAAGGTCCAGCCGCGATCGTCACGCAGCCGCTCGGCCGTCCAGCAGACCCGCTCGCCCTCGTGCATCGGACCCGGCATGGCGCTCCCTCCCGCTTGGACGGGCGATGCAAGCATGGGCCGGCGGCGCAGGCCAGCGGGCCGCGTCAGGCGGCCGGCGCGGCGGAGTGCGGCAGGCCGGCGCGATAGCCGTCATGCGGCAGCACGTGCCGCTCCTGCGGCTCGAGCAGCGCGGGGCCGGGGCGACGCCAATGCGGCGGCTGGTCGACATCGCCGAACTGCACCTCGGCGCAGGCGCCGAGCAGCAACGCCGCGAGGATCGGCATGGCGTGGCGGCAGCTCCGGGCGCGAAGGCTCATCGCGTCGTCGCCTCCGCGGCTAGGCCGCAGGCCCGCCGCCGGTGGATGGGCGCGTCAGCAGCCAGGCCGCCACCGCCGCCATGCAGCCGCCCGCGATGGCGGAGATCGTCACGTCCCTGACGGCGAGCGTCATGACGAGCCAGCTCAGCGCCATCGCCAGCACGGCGGCGCGCTTGGCGCGGCGGCTCACCGCGCCGTGCTGCTGCCAGTTGCGCAAGGTCGCGCCGACGCGCGGGTCGGTCAGCAGCCGCTCGCGCAGCGCCGGCGAGGCGCGGCCGAAGGCCCAGGCGGCGATGATCAGGAAGACCGTGGTCGGCAGCAGTGGCAGCACCGCGCCGAGCGCGGCCAGGCCGAGGCAGGCATAGCCCAGGCCAAGCAGCGCGACCCGCTGCGGCGCCCGCGCAGGCTGCGGCGCCTCGGCGCAGGGCGCGGGGACGGCGGCGGGCAGGCCCGGGGGCGGCGGATCCGGCGGCACCGGCACGCACCCCCGTCAGCCGGGGCGCGCCGGGCGCGCCGCCACGCCGCCCTCGCGCCGCGCGCGGCCGCTCAGGCAGCCACCGCCTCGTAGGGCAGGCGCTTCACGCGATCCATGTTCTGCCCCTCGATGCGCAGCAGGCGCGTGGAGGCGTCGCGGCGCGGCGAGTGCAGCACGCCAGGCTCGTAGAGATGCGCGTCGCCCGGCTTCATCGTGTAGTCGCGGACATGCCGTGCCTTGCCCGGCGCAGCGTCGGTCGGGCGCGCCAGGCATTCCCAGTCGGTCATGATCGTCTCGCCCGAGGCCTGGCCGTAGATCGCCCAGGAGGGGCCGTGGTCGTGCGGCCTGCTGTTCTTCGCGCCCTCGTAGGCATGGGCGAGGACGGTGAAGCCGAGCTCGGGATCCTCGTAGAGCACGTGCCGCTCCGGCGTGCCCTCCGGGATGTTGGCGGCGACGAAGCCCGGATCCTGCAGCGCCTGGCGCACCAGGGCGCAGACCTGCTCGCGCCCCTCGCGGCCCGGATGGGTCTTCAGCGCGTCGCGGCAGCGCGCCACGAAATCATCGAGCGTCATCGCCATCTCTCGGTTCCTCCTGCGTCGGGTGGAGCGGACGGCCGGTACGCCGGCCTCGCCGCGAAGCCTATACCCGCGCGCGCCCGGGCGCCAACGCGGCGGCGATTATGTTCTTGATTCGTTCGCTCCTCCGCGCCACCCTTCGCCCCGCCATGCCCGATCCCGCGATGCCGCCGCCCCCCGAGGCCCCGGTCTGGCTCGACCGCACGACGCTCCGCGCGATGGAGGCTGCGCGCGACCATTGCCTCTCCCACGGCGCCGATGCCGCAGCGGCGGCGGAGGCGGCGGCGGCCGTCGCGCGCGCGCACCACCCGGCGCTGCCGGCGCGCATGATCGGCGAGGCCGCCGCCGCCGTGATGCCGCCCGCACCGACGGGGCGCCGGTAGCCCCACGCCGCCGCACAGCGCGCACGACGCCGCGCGCAACAAGGGATGCCATCGCCTGCGCGCGCGGTGGCTCGCATTGACACCCGCTTCCCCGGCTGCGAGCGTTCGGGCGGGGAACGTGCAGGAAGGATCGGGCGATGGCTGTGTCCTGGACACGGACGCATGCTGAGATCGGCGGCGTGTCACTGCGCCTCGATCGTGCGGGCGAGGGCCCGCCCCTGCTGCTGCTGCACCACGACATCGGCACGCTCGAGCGGCTTCCCTTCTACGACGCGCTGGCCGCACGCTTCGACGTGCTGCTGCCGCAGCATCCCGGCTACGGCCATTCGCAGCGCCCGGACTGGATGCGCAGCGTGCGCGACCTCGCCGTGCTCTACCGCTGGCTGCTGTCGGATCTCGGCGTGGCGCGGCCGGTGCTGCTCGGCCTCGGCTTCGGCGGCTGGGTCGCCGCGGAGATGGCGACTATGGCGCCGCGCGACTTCGATCGGCTGGTGCTGGTCGGCGCGATGGGCCTCAAGCCGCCGCAGACGGGACAGCATGGTGGCGACATCCTCGACCAGGCGCTGGTCAGCCACATCGACTACGCCCGCGCCGGCTTCCACGACCAGGCGGCCTTCGATGCGCTCTACGGCGCCGAGCCCAGCACAGACCAGCTGGTCGAGTGGGATCTCTGCCGCGAGATGAGCTTCCGCATCGCCTGGAAGCCCTACATGTACAGCGCCACGCTGCCGCACCTGCTGGGCGGCGTGCGCGCGCCCGCGCTGGTGGTCTGGGGCGAGCAGGACCGGGTGGTGCCGCGGAGCGCCGGCGAGGCCTATGCGCAGCGCCTGCCCGATGCGCGGCTGCACGTGGTGCCCGCCTGCGGCCACTGCGTGGAGATGGAGAAGCCGGACGAGCTCGTCCGCCTGGTCACCGCCTTCTGCCACCGCGGGTGACTCGAGGTTGGCGGCCCGCGCCCCTGCGCGGGCCGAGGCCGCGAACGCGGCCCGCGCCCGGTGGCGCGCAAGCCAAGCCGCCGGAGGCGGCGCCCGGCGCCTGAGGGAGACATACCGATGCACATCATGTACTTCACCGAGCAGCCGATGTCCGCCTACCCGGCCGACGAGGGGCTGAAATTCGGCGCCACCGCGCTGATGTTCCCGAACCGCTTCTTCGACCCGGTCGCCGGCTCGCGCCTCTACAACGAGTTCATCGAGCAGTACAAGCTGGCCGAGGCCGTCGGCTTCGACGGCATCATGCTGAACGAGCACCACAACGCGCCCTTCTGCATGCAGGCCAAGGCCAACGTCTTCGCCGCCATCCTCGCCGCCATCACCGAGCGGGTGAAGATCGTCATCCTCGGCAACCCGCTGCCGCTGGCCGAGAACCCGGTCCGGCTGGCCGAGGAGCTCTCGATGATCGACATGATCTCGAAGGGGCGCCTCGTCTCCGGCTTCGTGCGCGGCGGCGGGCAGGAGCAGCTCGCGACCGGCGTCAACCCCGCCTACAACCGCGAGCGCTTCGAGGAGGCGCACGACCTCGTCATCAAGGCCTGGACGCAGCCCGGCCCCTTCCGCTGGGAGGGCGCGCACTACCAGCACCGCGTGGTGAACCCCTGGGCGGTGCCGCTGCAGAAGCCGCATCCACGCGTCTGGATCCCCGGCGTGATCAGCAAGGAGACGGTGCTCTGGGCGGCGCGGCACCGCTACCCCTACATCGCGCTGAACACCACGGTGGAGCAGACGCTGCGCATCTGGGACCTCTACGACCGCACGGCGGAGGAGGTCGGCTTCCAGGGCGGGCCCGCATACCACGGCTACCTCAAGCAGGTGCACGTCGCCGAGACCGACGAGCGGGCGATCGAGAATGCGCGCCAGTTCACCTGGATGCAGGGCGAGTTCACCGGCCTCGCGCATCCGGTGTGGTCGACGCCGGCGGGCTATTCCTCGCCCGAGAACCGGCGCGGCTTCGTCGAGTTCTCCACCGGCCGCGGCACCAGCCCGCGCCGGCGCCCGACCTTCGCCGAGCAGCTCGAGAACAACATGATCATCGCCGGAAGGCCGGAGACGGTGATCAGGAAGCTGCGCGAGGTGATCACCGCGACCAGGCCCGGCATCCTCTCGCTCTGGGCCAATGACGGCTTCATGAGCCAGGAGGACAGCATGACCTGCATCCGGCTGATGGGGCAGGAGGTGCTGCCGGCGATCCGCGAGACGGCTCGGGAACTCGGGCTGGACTCGCCCTTCGAGGCGGAGACGCCGGTCGGCATCGGATTCTCGGACGACCTGAAGCCGCGGGCGGTGGCGGCGGAATAGCAGGGGGAGGAGCGAACTCCTCCCCCTGCAAGGGAGTAAAAAAAAGGAGGGTTGGGGTCCGGGGAAGGGAGTTCCCTCCCTTCCCTGGCGCTACCGTGCGCGCCGCGCCGCCGTCAGCGCGATCGTCACCCCCGCCGCCACGATAATCGCCGCGCCCAGCCACACATGCGGCTCTGGGAAGAGGCCCGAGACGACGTAGC
>CAYNYQ010000331.1:0-5773 GCA_964401305.1 uncultured Acetobacteraceae bacterium
AGCGAGCGCGGCCGCATGGCGCATCGCTGAGCGACGGCGGCCGCGCCTCGCCCGCCCGGGGGTTGCGCGGCCGCCCCGCCCTGCCGCAGCCTTCCCCTTTCTGGAGGGGAGGGCTGCGGCATGAAGCTCGTGCTTTCGGTGGATGGCGGCGGCATCCGCGGACTGATCCCGGCGCTGCTGCTGCGCACCTTCGCCGAGCGGCTCGCAGCCGCGGGCGACCAACGGCCCTTCTGCCAGGTCTTCGACCTGATGGCCGGCACCTCGACGGGCGGCATCATCGTCGCCGGCCTCGCCTGCCCGCACCCGGAGGATGGCCGCCGCCCTGCCTGCACGCCCGCGGAGCTCGTCCGGCTCTACCGCGAGGATGGCAAGAAGATCTTCAGCCGCGACCGCTTCCGCGGCCTGCGCGAGGCGCTGCTGAGCCTCAACCCTGGCGCCGTGGTGCAGGAGAAGTACGACTTCGCCGAGATCGAGGCCGCGCTGCAGGAACGGCTCGGCATCGGCCGGCTGCAGGATGCGCTGACCCGCGTGGCGCTGACCGCCTATGACATCGAGGCGCGCGAGACCCGCGTCATGACCAACGACCCGGCCGACGACGTCTACCTGTTCTGGCAGGCGGCGCGCGCCACCTCCGCCGCGCCGGTGTATTTCGAGCCGGCGCGCGCCAAGAACTTCACCAAGGGCCGCATCGAGACGCTGGTCGATGGCGGCGTCTTCGTGAACGACCCCGCCCTGATCGCCTATACCCAGGCGCGGCGCTGCTTCCCCGACGACCAGGATGTCGCCGTGATCTCCCTCGGCACCGGCACGGCGACGCGGCCCTACGAGCACCGCCGCGTGCGCAACTGGGGCCCGATCGCCTGGGCCGATCCGCGCGACGCCGTGCCGATCCTCTCCATCATGATGCACGGCCAGGCGCATGCGACGCAGCGCCAGCTCGAGATCCTGCTGAAGGACCGCTACATCCGTATCGACGCGCCGCTCGACGGCGCCATGGACGACATGGACGACGCCTCCGAGACCAATCTCCGCGCGCTCGAGGCCATGGCGCAGGAGATGATCGCCGCGCAGCACGAGAAGGTGGACCGCATCGTGGCGCTGATGCGGGCGCACGCGCGCGGGTAGAGCGCGGTCGCGGCCGGGCGCTCAGGCCAGGGCGCGGGCGAAGACGGCCGGGTCGACGTTGCCGCCGCTGATCACCACGCCGACGACGCGCCCGCGCGCCTCCAGCCTGCCCGCCAGCACGGCGGCCAGCGCCACCGCGCCGCCGGGCTCGGCCACCAGCTTCAGGTGGTCGAAGGCGAAGCGCATGGCGCGGAAGACCTCGGCCTCGGTCACTGCGATGCCGCCGGCGAGGCGCGGGTGGTTGATCGAGAAGGTCAGCGCCCCGGGCTGGCGCGAGAGCAGCGCGTCGCACAGGCCGCTGCCGCTGCCGTCATTGGCGATGCGCCGCCCGGCCTCCAGGCTGCGGCGCGTGTCGTCCCAGCCCTCGGGTTCCACGGCCCAGACCTCGGCCTCGGGCGCCAGTGCCTCCAGCGCCAGGGCGCAGCCGGCGATCAGCCCGCCGCCGCCGGTGCAGACCGCCATGGCGTCCAGCGCGAGGCCGGCCGCCTTCGCATCCTCGACGAGCTCGAGCGCCAGCGTGCCCTGGCCGGCGATGACGTGCGGGTGGTCGAAGGGCGGGATCGCCGTAGCCCCCCGCTCTGCGGCGAGACGCGCGGCGAGCCCCTCGCGGTCCGTCGTGTGGCGGTCGAAGAAGACGATCTCCGCGCCCCACCGGCGCGTCGCCTCCACCTTGATGGCCGGTGCATCGGCGGGCATGGCGATCACCGCGGGCATGCCCAGCATCTGCGCCGCGCAGGCCGTCGCCTGGCCGTGATTGCCCGAGGAATGCGTCGCCACCCCGCCGCGCCGCGCCGCCGGGTCCAGCAGCAGCGCCGCATTGGTGGCGCCGCGCAGCTTGAAGCTGCCGGTGCGCTGCAAGGGCTCGGGCTTGACCAGGATGGTGCCGCCGGTGAGCGCGTCCAGCAGTGGGTGGCGCAGCATGGGTGTGCGCAGGATCTTCCCGCGCAGCCGCGCCGCGGCGGCCTGCACGTCGTCGAAGCTCGGGGCGCCGCTCATCGTGCGAATCTCCGGGGGTCGACCTGCGGAAGGATGGGGGCGAGGGCCGGCTCCGGCGCCCGCCCGTCGACCAGGTCGGCGAGCAGCCGCCCGGCCGCCGGCGCGGTCTGGATGCCATAGCCGCCCTGGCCGAGCATGAAGAAGAAGCCCCGCGCCTCGCTCTCGCCGATCGCCAGGCTGCGGTCGGGGGTGAAGCTGCGCAGCCCAGCCCAGCGGTGCTCGACGCGCTGCACCGGGATGTCGAGCGCCTGCTGCATGCGCTCGACCGCCAGCGCCACGTCGATCTCCTCGGGCTGCGCGTCGCAGGGTTCGCTGTCGGTCTCGTCGGCGGGCGAGACCATCAGCTTGCGCCGCGCCTCCGGCCGCACGTACCAGCTATGGTCGGCATCGCCGAGCAGCGGCCAGTCAGCGCAGTCATGCGGCCCGGGATCGACGATCAGCGCGGTGCGCCGCTTGGGCTGCAGGCCGAGCGGCCGCACGCCGGCGAGGCGCGCCACCGTATCGCCCCAGGCCCCTGCGGCATCGACCAGGATGGGCGCGGCGAAGACGGCGCCTGCGCTGGTCTCGGCATGCCAGAGGCCCTGCGCGTGCCAGATCCGCCCGGCGCGGTGGCGCAGCGCGAGGATGCCGCCGCGCGCGCGCAGCTGGCGCAGGAAGCCCTGGTGCAGGGCGGCGACGTCGATGTCGAAGGCGTCGCGCTCGATCGCCGCGGCGACGGCGTAGCCCGGGCGCAGCACCGGCACCCCTGCGGTGATCTCGGCGACGGGCACCGGCACCAGGCCCTCGCCGCCGGCGACCATGGCCGCGAGATGCGCGCGCTGCGCCTCCGGGGCCAGGTAGACGACGGCGCGGGGGCGGATGAGCGGCGCGGCGGCGAAGCCCGGCGGCGGCGCCTCGAAGAAGGCGCGCGAGGCGCCGGAGAGGGCGCGCGCATCCAGCGGCCCGTAGTTCAGGATCCAGAGCGCGGCGGAGCGGCCGGTGGCGTGGTAGCCGGCGCTCTCCTCGGCCTCGAGCAGCGCGAGGCGGGGCCGCGTCGCCGCGAGATGCGCCGCGGCGGTGGCGCCTGCCATGCCGGCGCCGATGACGATGGCCTCGAACCGTTCCATGGGGCGGCATGCTCGCCCCGACGGCGGGCCGGGGCAAGCATCGGCCGTCTTGGCTCTCGGTTCGGGCGGTCCGATTCAGACCTTCGCGCCTGGCGACGCTACGGTCATCGGCGTGTGCATCTGGCGGTCCGATTCAGACCTTCGCGCCTGGCGACGCTACGGTCATCGGCGTGTGCGTCGGGCGGTCGATTCAGACCTTCGCGCCTGGCGACGCTACGGTCATCGGGCCGCGTCAACGCTCGCGCGAGGGCTTGCCGGCGGGCGGGGGGCCGTCGCGGCGCGCGGCGCTCTCCTCGCGCGGGAAGATCCAGCCCGGGGTCTCGCCCATGATGCCGCGGGCCTCGCCGGTCAGGCCCTCGCCGGCATGGGCGTGCGGCGAATCGCCGGTGCGGGAGGGCCCGCTGCCGCCGCGGGTCCGCGCCGCCCCGCCCGAGGTCTGGCCGCCGACGACGGGCCCCTCGGGACCGCCCTCCGGACTGCGCTGGCCGTCGGGGCCGAGGCCGATCGCGCTGCCGGTGGCGCTGCCCTGCCAGCTGCCGGTCTCCCCGGCCCGCGGCCCGCCGGCGTCGCGGTCGGCGCCCGCGGCGGCGAAGCGCGCCGTGGCGCCCGGCACGTCGGGCCCCGAGCCGCCCTCGCGCCGGGCACGGCTGCGGTCGTCGAGGGCGACGGCGCCGTTCTCCTCGCAGGCGCGGATGGCGTCGTCGAGCATCGGGTCGGGCACCGCGGCGAGCACGACGATCCCGCCCTGGCGCAGCCGTCCGGCGAAGGCGGCGCGGTCCTCCGGGGGGAGGTCCTGCGGCAAGCCGGCGGTCGAGCCGCCCGCGGCCACGAAGCCGTGATGGTCCTCGCTGCGCCGCGCATGCGTACCGGCGCCGACATTCTCCTCGCCGCCGGCGTGGACGCGGATCGCCTCGCGGTCGAGGCCGCAGCGCTGCACCAGGTGCTCGACGGCACGCTCGGCCTGGGCGCGGCTGTCGAAGAGTGCGGTCATGATGTGGCGCGTTGCCATGTCTCTGCCCTTCCTGATCCTGCGCGCCGGATGGAGCCGGCGCAGCGCCGGGTGCCGGAAGAACGGGTGCGCCGCCCCGCCGTTCCGATCTGATCGTCACCTTCGCCAACTTCGACATCGTCCGGATCCTCACCAGCGGCGGCCCGCAGGAGAAGACTCACCTGTTCGGCACGAACGGCTTCCAGACCGGCATGCAGCCCTGCGACGTCCCGCTGGGCGCGGCGGTTTCGCTCTTCATGGTCCCGCTGCTGGTGGGCTTAGCGATGTTCATCCTGCGCGGCGTGAACCGGCGCACCAAGGAAGGGCCGTGAGACGAGCGGCGCGAGCCTTGCCCCCGCCGCGACGGCGACCGGGGAGCACGACCAGAAGGCCGGCAGCATCCGGCGGGAGCGGCGCAAGACGCTGATCGGCGCCTCCATCGCGCTGGCCTTCTTCGTGGTCTTCTTCCTCGTCCCGCCGCTGAACATGCTGATCACCAGCGTCAGGAGCAGCGCCGGGATTGCCGCGCGGCGCGCTACGCCCCCCATGCCGGCCGCGGGGTGCGGTTCGGCATCCGCCCCGAGCCCCTGACCGGGATCCGCCCCAACGACCACTTCGCCGCCTTCGAGGCGGTGGAGCCCGTGGGCATCGAGACGCTGCTGCACGTCTGGATGCGTGGCAACGAGATCTGCGCTCGGGTCTGCGTCACCCCCGGCCGAGCCCCGGTGTGACGCAGACGCTGGCGGCCGACATGAGCCAGATGCACCTCATCGACCCGCAGACGGAGACGGTGCTGTCGTTTCTGTTGCGTTCGTTGCAGGGGGGGTAGGTTCCGGGCGTTCCGGGACCTCAGCCATGCGCCGCTTCATCGCCCTGCCGCTTGCCTTGATCGCCGCGCCCGCCTCGGCCGGGCTGATCGGTCAGTCCGTGACGCTGAACGGAGTCACCAGGACGATCGGCGACGGGGTGGAATTCGCCGGGTCGGATTTCTTTACGCCGCCCTATACGGTGGACTTCACCGACGACGGGCTGCTGATCAGCGTCCGGAATCCGGTCGCACCGCCGGGGCTTCAGGTGATCGCGCAGATCACCGCCGACCTCCGCTTCACCTTCGCCGAACCCGTGCTGCAGTCCGTCACCTTTGTCGGCGGCGAATTCACAGCCCCCATCGCGCCGCCGTCGTCCGGCTGCCCGCCGTTGCCCCCAGGGTCTTTCTACAGCTGCGTCATCAACGCGGTTCCTCCGACCCAGAGCACCATCCTCACGTCGCCCGACAGCCTGGACCTGCGCCTCACCACGGGCGGCTTCACGCTGATCAGCACGCCGGAGACCACCGCGCGCTTTGCGATCCAGACCGTCCCCGTGCCGGAGCCCGCCGGCGCCGCACTGCTCGGCGCTGGGCTGCTAGGCCTCGGCCTGGTGCGCCGGCGCGGCTGAGCCGGCCGGCGCTTCCGGGCCGCCACCTCCTGGGCTAAGGGTGCGCCATGCACCCTGATGCTCCGATCCTCATCGCCGCCCCGACGCTCGAGGCCCTGATCGCCGACATCTTCGCGGCCGC
>CAYNYQ010000332.1:0-2822 GCA_964401305.1 uncultured Acetobacteraceae bacterium
GGGCGGGCCGGCCGGCCGGCGCGGGGCCGAGGCCGACGAGCAGCCTCTGCCCCTCGGGGCCCGGCAGGACCAGGACCTGCCCGGCGGCGCCGGTGAAGCGGGCGAGCGCCGCGGCCGCCCGGAGGTCGGGCGGCAGGGCCGCGCCCTCGGCGACCGGCAGGGCGTGCAGCCGGGCGGGCGCGGGCGCGGCCTCGGGCCAGGCGCGGCGCAGCCGGACTTTCAGCATGCAGGCGGGCAGCATGAAGGCGGGCAGCATGGCGCCGGGCAGCATGGCGCCGGGCGGCATGGCGCCGGGCAGCATTGCGCCGGGCAATGCGGGAGTGGCCAGCGGGAGGCCGGGCGGCATGGGGCCCCGCCGGCGTGCAGGCGCATCGGCACGCCGCCCCTGCCCGACCGGGCCGCCTCAGCCCTCGTAGTGGTCGGCCACCATCCGGTCGAGCAGCCGGACGCCGAAGCCGGTCGCCCCCTTCGGCACCAGCGCCTGGTCCTTCGTCGCCCAGGCGGTGCCGGCGATGTCGAGATGCGCCCAGGGCCGGTCCTTGACGAAGCGCTTGATGAAATGCGCCGCCGTGATGGAGCCGCCGGGCCGGCCGCCGACGTTCTTCATGTCGGCGATGTCGGACTTCAGCGCCTTGTCGTAGGCCTCGCCGAGCGGCATGCGCCAGCAGGCCTCGCCGGTCGCACGGCCGGCGGCCTCGATCTGCTGCGCCAGCGCGTCGTCGTTGCAGAACATGCCGGCATGCTCGTGGCCGAGGGCGACGATGATCGCGCCGGTCAGCGTGGCGAGGTCGACCATCAGCCGCGGGTCGTACTTCTCCTGCACGTAGCCGATCACATCCGCCAGGACGAGGCGCCCCTCGGCATCGGTGTTGATCACCTCGACGGTCTGGCCGGTGTAGGTCTTGACCACGTCGCCGGGCCGCTGCGCGGTGCCGGAGGGCATGTTCTCGACCAGCCCGACCGCGCCGATCACGTCCACCTTCGCGCGCCGGCCGGCCAGCGCCGCCATCAGCCCGATCACCGCGCCGGCGCCGGCCATGTCGTACTTCATGTCCTCCATGCCGCCGGCGGGCTTGATGGAGATGCCGCCCGTGTCGAAGGTGACGCCCTTGCCGATGAAGGCGAGCGGCTTCGTGCCGTTCGCCGCGCGCTTGCCCTTGGGCGCGCTGCCCGAGGCGCCGCGCCAGTGCATCAGCACCATCCGCGGCTCGCGCACGCTGCCCTGCGCCACGCCGAGCAGCGCGCCGAAGCCGAGCTTCTTCATCTCCTTCGGCCCGAGGATCTCGACCTCGACGCCGTATTTCTCGAGGCCCTTGCAGCGCTCGGCCATCTCCTCGGGGCCGAGCACGTTCGGCGGCTCGGAGACCAGGTCGCGGGAGAGGGCGACGCCCTCGGCCACGGCGGCCATCGGCGCCCAGGCGGCCTTGGCGGCAGCGGCATCGGCGGTGGCGAGGGTGAGGCGCTCGAGCTTCGGCTTGTCCTCCTCCTTCTCCGTCGTGCGGTAGCGGTCGAAGCGATAGGCGCGCAGCAGGGCGCCGAAGCCCATGGCAGCGGCGAGGCCGGGGGCGAGGCCCTCGGCGGCGATCAGCGCCTCGCGCTCGGCGGCGACGAGCGGGGTGACGGCGCCGCCGGCGGCCTCGGCGGCCTGGGCGTCGAATTCGGCCAGCTTGCCGATGCCGATGGCGACGACGCGGTTCGGCCCGGGCGCGCCGCCGGCCAGCGCCGGGGCCCAGATGGTGCAGCTCTGCCCCTTGCGGCCGCGGAAGCTGGCGGCGGCCAGGGCGCGGTCCACGGCGCCGCCCGTGGCCTCGTTGATCGCGGCGCGCAGCGAGCCGCCCTCCGCCCCATCCTCGGCCACCGGCAGGACCAGGGCGCCGGAGCGCGGCAGGGCGGGCTTGAGGAAGGCGATGTCGAGCATGGGGGGCATCCGGCGCGCTGGGGCGGGGAGTGTATCACCGGCGGCGCGGGTCGCCATGGTGGGGTGGCGGAGCGCCAGCACGGCACGGGGCGGGACCGAGGGGGAACGCCGAAGCGCGCCATTGCCATCGTCGGCCCTCCGCGACCGCCGGCCAGGGCCGCGGCTGACGCCCTGGTCCAGCCCCATCGCCGAGGGCAGCGCCGCAATGCCCGCCGCCGTCCGCAGGGGCGAAGCTCTACTCCGGCCGCCCGCCGGCGCGCCTCCGGGCAGGCCGCGCGATCAGGTCACCTTCTTGCCGATCTTGATCAGCCAGCCCACGCGCCAGTTCTCGAAGCACGACAGCCCGCCTCCGTGCGCAGCCGATACCAGATCGGAATACGGCGGGTCACCCCAGCTGTAGTACTTCTTGTTGCTGTGCCGGTAGATGAAATGCACCAGATGATTGTATTGCGTCGCCACGACCGTGCCGCCCGGGTCCTTCGTTCCAGGGGGAACACACAACCCGATGATCCCATCCGAGGCGTCATCCGCCTGTTTGGAGCAATCGATCACCTCGGATTCGTGCTTCCAGACCCGAAGCAGGTAATCCTTCACGCAATGTGGCGGCATGCCGATGCTGAAGTTCTCGCCAAGGAGAGTGTTTTCATCCTTGCCTCGCGCATGGTGCGTCTGCAGTATATATTTCTCGATAGTGAAGCTTGAATACACACCGCCGAAGGACTGACAGAAGCTTTCTATTTCCGAGAGCTCCTTGAAGCAGCCGTTGGTCTTCAGGCTCTCGAGGTATTTCCTGATCTCCTCGATGACCGTGAAGGCATGCGGCATCCCCTGCAGCGCAGGACGCGCTGCCTTGTCCAGTTTCCACATCGCATAGAAGGCGCTGGTGAAGCCGCAATCGCCCCAC
>CAYNYQ010000332.1:2922-5770 GCA_964401305.1 uncultured Acetobacteraceae bacterium
CCCCGCGCCGCTGGCCCCGCCCCACCCCCGCCGGTACACCCACCCGCATGACCGACGCAGAGCTCCTCGACCTCGCCGCGCGCCTCGCGGCCGAGGCCGGGCACGCCATCCTCGGCGTGCGCCGCGCCGGCGCCCTGCGGGTGGAGCGCAAGGCGGACCGCAGCCCGGTCACCGCCGCCGACCGCATCGCCGAGGCGCTGATCGCCGAGGCGCTGCGCGCCGCCCTCCCCGACATCCCCGTCATCGCCGAGGAGGAGTACGAGGCCGGCATCCGCATCCCGCCCGCGCCGCGCTACTGGCTGGTCGATGCGCTGGACGGCACGCGCGGCTTCGCCGAGGGCAGCGACGAATTCGCCGTCTGCATCGGCCTCGTGCGCGAGGGGCGGGCGCATCTCGGCGCGCTCGCCCTGCCCGCCACCGGCGAGGTCTTCGCCGGCTGCGCCGCCTTGGGTCTCGCCTGGAAGGGCGCCATGGAGGGCACCGCGCGTCGCCCCATCCGCGTGCGCGCCGCCGCGCCGGAGGCCGGGCTGACCGTGCTCGCCAGCCGCCGCCATGCCGATGATGCGCGGCTCTCCGCCTGGCTCGCCGGGCGGCCGGTGGCGGCGGTCACGCCGCGCAGCTCGGCGCTGAAATTCTGCCGCGTGGCGGAGGGGGCGGCCGATCTCTACCCCCGCCTCGGCCCCACCATGGAATGGGACACCGCGGCCGGCCAGGCGCTGGTGGAGGCGGCGGGCGGCGCGGTGGAGACGCTCTCCCCCCGCGCGCCGCTGCGCTACGGCAAGCCGGGCTGGCTGAACCCGGAATTCGTCTGCCATGCAACCCTCCCCTGGGGGGCGCCGGCATGACGCGGCGCCTCGGCCCGGATGCGCTGGAGGAGGCCGCGGCGCTGCTGCGCGCCGGCGCGCTGGTCGCCTTCCCGACCGAGACCGTCTACGGCCTCGGCGCCGATGCCACGAACGGGCGGGCGGTGGCCGCGATCTTCGCCGCCAAGGGCCGGCCGCACTTCAACCCGCTGATCTGCCACTACGCCGAGGCCGCGGCGGCCTTCGCCGATGTCGCGGCCGACGACCGCGCGCGGCGGCTGGCCGCGCTGTTCTGGCCCGGGCCGCTCAGCCTGGTGCTGCCGCGGCGGCCCGGCTGCACGGTGGACCTGCTGGCCGGGGCGGGGCTGGAGACGCTGGCGGTGCGGGTGCCGGGGCACCCCCTGGCCCTCGACCTGCTGCGGCGCGTGGGGCGGCCGGTCGCCGCGCCCTCGGCCAACCGCTCTGGCCAGGTGAGCCCGACCACGGCCGCGCATGTGCTGGAGGAGCTCGGCGGGCGCATCGCCGCGGTGGTGGATGGCGGGCCCTGCGCCGTGGGGGTGGAATCGACCGTGCTGGACCTGACCGACCCCGCCGGCGGCGCCGTGCTGCTGCGCCCCGGCGGCGTGCCGCGCGAGGCGATCGAGGCGGCGATCGGCCCCGTCGGGCGGCCGGTGCCGCACGCGGCGGCCGAGGCGGCGCAGACCCTGCGCTCGCCCGGACTGCTGCTGTCGCACTACGCGCCGGCGCTTCCGCTGCGGCTCGGTGCCACCGCGGTGGCGCCGGGGGAGGCGCTGCTGGCCTTCGGCCCCGCCCCGCCGCCCGGCGCGGCGCTGGCCTGGAACCTCTCCGAGTCCGGCGACCTGGCCGAGGCGGCGGCGCGGCTCTTCGCCGGGCTGCGCTGGCTGGACGCCGAGGGGGCGCGGCGGGGCTGCACGTGCATCGCGGCGATGCCGGTGCCCGAACGGGGGCTGGGGCTTGCCATCAACGACCGGCTCGCCCGCGCCGCCGCGCCCCGCCCCCCCCTGGCGAGCGCGCCGGCTACTCCGCCGCCAGCGCCAGCCCCGGCACCGGCGCGTGGGTGATCGCGCTCATCCGCTCGCGCACGTCGAAGAGGCGGATTTCCACCTCCGACAGCTCCGCATTGGCCTTCAGGCGGGCGACGATGGGGCCGTTCACATAGGCCTCCGCCGCCGCGCGGTCCTCGAAGAGGTAGATGCCGCCGGCCATCCGCTCGGCGTCACCGTCGAGCCAGATCTTCCAGGCGAGGCCCGGCACCTTGAGGAACTGCGCGGCGCGGTCGTCGGTGTAGCGCGCCTCCCACTCCGCCTTGGGCATGTCGGGGCGGCGGTAGTTGATCTGCACGATGACCATGGCTCAGCTCCTCTCCAGGATCTCGATGGACATGTTCTCCGGGCCGCGGATGAAGCAGATGCGCACGCCGGGTCGGGCGTCGCGCGGCTCCATGGTGAACTCGACCCCCTTGGCCTTCAGCTCGGCCGCGGCGGCGTCGAGGCTGCCGGGCGGCACGATCAGGCCGAAATGGTCGAGCCCGTGGTAGGGCGAGGCGGGCGGCGCGGCGACGGCGGCATCGGACTGGGCGATGAAGATGTCCTGCCCGCCGAGCTTGAGGTCGATTCGCGGCTTGCCCTGCTGCATGGTGCGGATCACCTCGGCGCCGAGCATCCCCTCGAACCAGGCGGCGGTGGCCTCCGGGTCGCGGGCGCGCAGATGGATGTGGTCGAAGCCGAAGCGGGGCATGGCCGATCCCTCCTGTTTCCTGGACTGCGGGAGCCTAGACCAGGCGGGCCTGCCGTGGATATCCCGTCGAAATCGGGTGGGTTTGCGTCGGAACTGCCTTCACGTCGCCGGAATTGAGCGGTATCCGGCGGCATGCTCACGCAAAAGGCCAAGTACGCGCTGCGCTCGCTTGCCGTCCTGGCCGCTGCGGACCAGCGCGTGCCCCTGCCCATCCACGAAATCGCCGACCGCGCGCATGCGCCGCAGAAATTCCTCGAGGCCATCCTGCTCGAGCTGCGCCGCCATGG
>CAYNYQ010000333.1:0-5680 GCA_964401305.1 uncultured Acetobacteraceae bacterium
GCCCCGGCCTCGGCCGGCGCCGGCAGGGCCGGCGGGGGCGGCGCGGCGGCGCGCAGCGCGGCGGCCTCCTCCTCGGTGAGCAGCGCCGGACCCTGGGCCCCGGCCAGGCGCCCGTTCAGCCAGCGCATGAAGCCCGGGATCGGCGAGAGCGTGGCGAAGGCCTTCACGTTCGGCAGCTCCTCGCCGAGCAGCGCCACCACGCGCTTGATCAGGAAGTTGCCGAAGCTGATGCCGTCGAGGCCGCGCTGGCAGTTGTTGATCGAGTAGAAGATCGCCGTGTCGGTCTCCCGCGCGTCGAGCACCGGCGCCTTCTCGTCGAGCAGGCGCTGCACCGACTCCGCCAGGCCCATGACCAGCGCCACTTCGACGAAGATCAGCGGCTCGTCGGGCATGCGCGGGTGGAAGAAGGCGTAGCAGCGGCGGTCGCTGTCGAGCCGGTTCTTCAGGTCGCGCCAGGTGCGGATGCGGTGCACGGCCTCGTAGCGCACGAGCTTCTCGAGCAGCGCCGCCGGCGAGTTCCAGTCGATGCGCCGGAGCTCGAGGAAGCCGACATCGAACCAGTTGGCCAGCAGCCCCTTCAGGTCGGCCTCGAGCCCGGCGAGCAGCGCGTCGCCCTCGCGCACGCGCAGCAGCTCGGTGCGCAGGTCGACCAGGAAGCGCATGCCGTCGGGGATGGTGGTGAACTGCGTCAGCAGGCGGATGCGCGGCGGCTCCAGCGCCCGGCGCAGCCGCGCCCGGGCCGTCATGCGCGCCGCGGGGTCGTCGCCGGCCTCGGCCACGCCCTGCATCGCCCGCTGCACCAGCGCGTCGTCGGCATCGAAGGCGGCCAGGGCGCGGAGGAAGTCGAGCCGCCCCTCCGCGTCGAGCGCGAGATAGGCCTGGGCCAGCTTGGCCGCGCGGTTGCGGGCCGAGACCTCGCCGCCGCGGCCGTCGAGGCAGGCGCGCATCTGGTCGGCGATGCTCTCCCCCGCCTCGCCGCCCACCACCCGCTCGGCCATGTCGCGCCAGAGGCTGGTCACGCGCCGCAAGGCCCGGTCGAGCAATCCGGTCTGCGGCGCGGCGGCGGGAGCGAGAACAGCCTCGGACATCGATACAGCGTCTCCCCGGGCGCGACGCCGCACCCGGCACGCCAAGGCTACCGCGTCCCGGGGGCGCCTGTCAGGCGTTGCGTGCGGCGCGGAGGGCATCCGGCAGCAAGTTGAGCAGATCGGCGGCAACAAGACCGTCACGTGGGCCCCGGGCGGCCGCCTCGCCCTGCAGCCAGGCGCCGGCGCAGGCCGCCTCGAAGGCCGGCATGCCCTGGGCGAGCAGCGCGCCGATCAGCCCGGCCAGCACGTCGCCGGTGCCCCCGGTGGCGAGGGAGGGCGGGGCATTGGCGTTGATCGCCACCCGCCCATCGGGTGCCGCGATCACGGTATCGGCCCCCTTCAGCAGCAGCACGGCGCCGGTGGCCGCGGCGGCGCGGCGCGCGGCGTGCGGCTTGTCCGGCCCGGGCGGGCCGAAGACGCGGGCGAACTCGCCGGCATGCGGGGTCAGCACGGCGCAGCCGGCAAGCCCGGCCGGATCGCCGGCCGCGGCCGCGAGCGCCCCGGCATCGGCCACCACCTGCCGCCCCGCCGCCACCAGGCGCCGCAGCAGCGCCCGCGTCGCCGCATCGGGCGCGAGGCCGGGCCCGGCGAGCCAGACCCGGCGCCGCGCATCGGCCAGCAGCGGCGCCGCATCGCCCTCCGCCACGATCGTTCCCGGGTCGCCGCTGCGGTAGACGGCGGCGGCGGCGGCATCGGGGGCGAGGATGGTCACCAGCCCCGCCCCGGCCCGGTGCGCCGCCGCCGCCGCCAGCCGCGCCGCGCCGGTCATCGCGCCGCCGCCGAGGATGGTCAGGTGGCCGCGGGCATACTTGTGGCTGGCCGCGTCGGGCGCCGCCGGCAGGCGCCAGAGGCCGGGGGCGTTGCGCCAGGCGCGCGGCGCCACGCCGGCGAGCACCGCGGCGGGCAGGCCGATCTCCGCCAGCACCGTCTCGCCGCAGAGCGCCCGCCCCGGCAGCAGCAGGTGGCCGGGCTTGAGCCGGAAGAAGGTCACGGTCGCCGTGGCCCGCGGCGCGAAGCCGCGCACCTGCCCGGTCGCGCCGTCAAGGCCGGAGGGCACGTCCACGGCGAGGATCGGCGCCCGGGCGGCGCGCAGCGTCGCGGCGACCGGCCCCTCGACATCGCGGGCGAGGCCGGCGCCGAAGATGGCGTCGATCACGAGGCCGGCCCGGGCCGCGCGCTCCGGCGCGAAGGGCGCCATCGGCCCGCGCCAGCGCGCCGCCGCCAGGGCTGCGTCGCTGCCGGGCCGCGGGGGGCTGAGCGCCGCCACGGCCACGGGCCAGCCCCAGCCCTCCAGCAGCCGGGCCGCGACATAGCCATCCCCGCCATTGTTGCCGGGGCCGGCCAGCACCAGCGTCGGCACGGGGGAAAAGCGGCGTCGCACGGCGCGGGCGACGGCAAGGCCGGCGGCCTCCATCAGCACCGGGCCCGGCACGCCGCCGGCGATCGCCGCGGCATCGGCGCGGCCCATCTCCTCGGGCGTCAGCAGCGCCAGCGTGGCGCGCGCCGTCGCCGCCTCGGGGTCCGCCGCCATGGGCCTGCCCTCCCGTCCCGCGGCCGGGCTCGCGCCCGGTCCGGCGGCAAGGCATCGACGCTTCCGGCGCCCCGCGCAAGCCAGGGCCGATCGCGCGCCCCGCGCTTCCTGCTAGGCTTCGGCGCGGTGCGCGGAGTCGCGGCTGCGCGCCGGGCATGGCCATGGCGCCGCCCGCGCCACCGCCGGGGCAGGGTGCGGGAGCAGCCGCGCGCCCGGCCCGGCGGCACGGAACACGGCGCGGGGGCCGCCCGCAGGCAGCGGATGGGGGTGACGGCCATGGCCTTCGTCGTCGCGGTGGCGCAGCAGAAGGGTGGCGCCGGCAAGTCCACGGTGGCGGCGAACCTCGCCGCCGCACTGGCCGGCGGCGGCGCGCGCGTGGCGCTGCTCGACACCGACCCGCAGCGCTCGCTCTCCCGCTGGCACGAGGAGCGGCAGAAGCAGGCGGGCCGCGCCGCCGCGCTGCACTTCGCCGCACCCGCGGGCTGGCGCATCGGCGGCACGCTCGATGCGCTGCGCCGGGCGCAGGACTTCGTCATCCTCGACACCCCGCCGCATGCCGAGACCGACGCCAAGCTGGCCATCCGCGCCGCCGACCTGGTGCTGATGCCGCTGCAGCCCTCGGCCGCCGACCTCTGGGCCAGCGAGGCGACGGCGAAACTGGCGGCGGAGGAGCGGCGCCCGCTCGCCGCGCTGCTGAACCGCGTCCCGGCGCAGGGGAAGCTGAAGGACGAGATCGCGGGCCGGCTGCGCGCCGCGAAGCTCCGGCTGCTGGACCCGACGCTCGGCAACCGCACCGGCTTCGCCCAGGCCTTCCAGGAAGGTCTGGCGGTGACCGAGGCGGCGCCGCGCAGCGCCGCGGCGACGGAGGTGCGGGCGCTGGTGGCGGCGATCCGCGCGCTCGCCGCCGGCAAGGGCTGAGCCGGACGCGCCGCGCGGCGGGACCCTCACCGCCTGCCCGCGGCCATAGCGCCGGCAGGCCGGGGGCTGGACCGCGGCGCCGCTTCGTGGGATCGCCGGGGCCAGGCGGGCCGCGCCCGCCCAAGGAACCACGAGGACCGGGATGCTGGGAAACCTGCTCTATGCGCTGCACGTGCTGGGCGCCGTGCTCTGGGTCGGCGGCATGGCCTTCGCCATCCTGACGCTGCGCCCCGCCCTCTCCGTGCTCGAGCCGCCGCAGCGCCTGGCGCTGCACCAGGGGGTGTTCCAGCGCTTCTTCCGCCTGATCTGGCACGCCATGCCGATCGTGCTGCTGAGCGGCTGGATCCTGCTCTTCGGCTGGTATGGCGGCTTCCGCGGCGCCGGCTGGCATGTGCACCTGATGCACCTCGCGGCGCTGATCATGGCCGCGGTCTTCGTGGCGATCGTGACGGGACCCTGGAAGGGCTTCCGCACCGCCATGGCGGCCGGCGACACTGCCGCCGCCGCCGCGGCCGCGAATTCCATCCGCCAGCTGGTCACCGCCAACCTGGCGCTCGGCCTGCTGACGGTGGGCGTCGCCGCCTGGGGCCGATTCGGCGGCTGAGCCGGGGCGGCATGGTTCCCCCCGCGCCGCCCAGGCGCTACGCAGGCCGGCCGCTCCCGGCCCGTGGCGCCCGCGCTGCGCGGGGCGGCAGGACGGAGGCGTGAGGCGGAATCCCGGCATGGCGCCCGACGACATCGAGATCAGCGAGGACGACTACCCGGAGATGGAGGCCGTGGCCGCCATCCAGCGGGGCCTGCACGCCTTCAACCAGGAGATGGGCGGCCCCTACGACCGCGAGCCCGTCACCGTGCTGGCGCGCGACCCCGGCGGCACGGTGCTCGGCGGGCTGCTCGGGCTGACCTACTGGAACTGGCTCTTCATCGACTGGCTCTGGCTGGCGCGGGAGACGCGCGGCCAGGGCCTCGGATCCCGCCTGCTCGAGCGCGCCGAGGCGATCGCCCGCGGCCGCGGCTGCACCGACGCCTATACCGACACCTTCAGCTTCCAGGCGCCGCGCTTCTGGACCCGGCACGGCTATGTCGAGTTCGGCCGGCTGGACGGCATGCCGCCGGGCCATGCGCGCATCTGGTTCCGCAAGACGCTGCCCGGAGAGACGCCATGAAGGCCGCCATCGTCACCGCCGCCGGCGTGCAGGTCGAGGAGGTGCCGGAGCCGCGGCCGAAGCCGAACGAGGTGCTGGTCCGCGTGCGCGCGGCGGGGCTGAACCGCGCCGATCTCGGCGTGGCCTCGGGCCAGGCGCATGGCAGGCAGGGCGGGCCCGGCACCATCATCGGCCTGGAGTTCGCCGGCGAGGTGGTGGAGATCGGCGCCGAGGTCCCGCCGGGGACGCTCGCGGTCGGCCAGCGCGTGATGTGCAGCGGCGCCGGCGGCTATGCGGAATACGCGGTGGCCGACTGGGGCCGCGCCTCGCCCCTGCCCGATGCCAACATGGGCTGGGAGCAGGCGGCGACGCTGCCGGTGGCGCTGCAGACCATGCACGACGCGGTGGTCACCAATGGCGGGCTGCGGCAGGGCGAGGCGATCCTGATCCAGGGCGCCTCCTCCGGCGTCGGACTGATGGGGCTGCAGATCGCGAAGCTGATGGGCGCGGGGCTGGTGCTCGGCAGCTCGACGGATCCGGGCCGGCGGGCACGGCTGGCCGAGTTCGGCTGCGACCTCGCCATCGACACCACCGAGGCCGCCTGGCCCGACCGGGTGCTGGAGGCGACGGGGGGCAAGGGCGTCGAGGTGATCGTCGACCAGGTCTCGGGCGCGCTGGCCAACGGCAACCTGCGCTGCTGCGCCATCCTGGGGCGGATCGTGAATGTCGGCCGGCTGGGCGGGGCGAAGGCGGAATTCGACTTCGACCTGCACGCGCTGCGCCGCATCCGCTACATCGGCGTGACCTTCCGCACCCGCAGCCTCGAGGAGGTGCGGGAGATCAACCGCCGGATGCGCGCCGATCTCTGGGCGGCGGTCGAGGCCGGCGGGCTGCGCCTGCCGATCGACCGCGTCTTCCCGCTGGCCGAGGCGGCCGAGGCGCTGGCGCACATGAAGGCGAACCGGCATTTCGGGAAGATCGTGCTGGCCTGCTGAGGC
>CAYNYQ010000334.1:0-5679 GCA_964401305.1 uncultured Acetobacteraceae bacterium
GTGGTGAAGCCGTAGGCGTATTCGTCCATGTTCAGCGCGCCGAGCATGACCGCGCCGGCGGCCTTCAGCCTGCGCACCAGGAAGGCGTCGCGTGCGGCGGGCGGGCGGTCGCGCTCGATCTTCGCGCCGGCGAGGGTGGTGAGGCCCTCGAGGTCGTAGAGGTTCTTCACCGCCACCGGCACGCCGGCGAGCGGACCGGGGTCGCGGCCGGCGGCGATGGCGGCATCGATGGCGGCGGCCTCGGCGCGGGCGCGGGCGGCGGTGACCTCGGTGAAGGCGTTGAAGCGCGGGTCGCGCGCGGCGATGTCGGCCAGCGCGGCCTCGGCGACCGACGCGGCGCTGCGGCGGCGGCCGCGGATATCGGCGGCAATGGCGGCAGCGGTCGCGATCATGGCGCGTCGCGTCCGGGCACGAAGACCGGGGCGGGCTCGTCGGCCGGCGTCAGGGGCATCGATTCGACCAGCGCCGCCATGCGCGCGGCGAGGCGGAGATTCATCACCACGCCCGGCAGGTGCGCCGGGTCGATCGCCAGGCCCAGCGCGGCCGCGGTGGCCCGGGCATAGGCCTCCGCGTCGAATTCCGGTGGTGCGCTCATCGCCGTTTCTCCGGTGCTTGCCTGGTGGGTCGGGTCGGCTCCGCCGGCATGGGCAGCCCTGGGCCGTTCACGCCGCCAGCGCCGGGAAGTGGCACGCCACGCGCCGCCCGCCGGGCAGGCTGTGCACGGGCGGCGCCCGGCGCGCGCAGAGATCCTGGCCGACCGGGCAGCGGCCATGGAAGCGGCAGGCGTTCGGGTCCGGGTCGATCGGGCTGCGCGGCTCGCCAGTGAGGCGGGTGCGGGCCGCCTCGCGCTTGCGGCCGGGCACGCTGACCGCGCCGACCAGCGCGCGGGTAAAGGGATGCGCGGGCGCGGCGAAGACCGCCTCGGCCGGCCCTTCCTCCATCACCCGGCCGAGATACATCACCAGCACGCGATCGCAGAGCAGGCGCACCACGTTGAGGTCGTGGCTGACGAAGAGATAGGCCGCGCCCATGCGCGCCTGCAGGGATTTCAGCAGGTCGAGGATGACGACCTGCACCGAGACGTCGAGGGCGCTGGTGGGCTCGTCCAGCACCAGCAGCGCGGGCTCGGTGGAGATGGCGCGCGCGATGCCGACGCGTGCCTTCTGCCCGCCGGAGAGCTGGTGCGGGTAGCGCGAGAGCAGCGCGGTGGGCAGGCCGCAGAGCGTCGCCGCCTCCTCCACCCGCTGCGCCAGCGCCGCGCCCGAGAGGCCCTTCAGCTGCCGCAGCGGCCGCCCGATGGCCTCGGCGGCGGTATGGCGCGGGTTGATCGAGCCCTCGGCGTCCTGGAAGACCATCTGGATGGCGGCGCGCCGCGGCGCGTCGCGGCCGAAGCGCGATGCGGGGATATCGGCGATCTCCTCGCCGCGCAGGCGGATGCTGCCGCCGGTGGGGTCGATCAGCCGCGCCAGCACGCGGGCGAGGGTGGACTTGCCGCAGCCGCTCTCGCCGACCAGGCCCACCGTCTCGCCGGCGGCGATGCTGAGCGAGACGTCGTCCACCGCGTGCAGCACGGGGGCCGGCGCGCGCCAGCGGGCGAGGTCGGGCTTCGGCAGGGTGAAGCGCTTGGCGAGGCGCGTCGCCTGCAGCAGCGGCTCGGCCTCCGGCTGCGGCCGAACGGGCCCGCCCTGCCCTGCGGCGCTCCGGTCGTCGGGCGCCATCACAGCGGGTGCCGGCAGGCGACGAGGTGCCGGCCCTCCTGCAGCCGCGGCAGGGGCGCGGCGGCGCAATCGGCCCCGGCGCGCTCGCAGCGGGCGAGGAAGCGGCAGGCGGGCAACGCCGGGCTGCGCAGGTCCGGCAGGTTGCCGGGGATGGAGGCGAGGCCCGAGAGCGGCACGCCGGGGCGCGGCGTCGCGGCCATCAGCTTCGCCGTGTAGGGGTGGCGCGGGCGGGCGAAGATCTCGGCAGTCGGCGCCGCCTCCACCACATGGCCGGCGTGCATGACCACGATGCGGTCGCAATACTCCGTGGCGAGGCCGAGGTCGTGGGTGATCAGCACCGTCGCCATGCCGCGTTCCTTCGCCAGGCCCGTGACGAGGTCCATGATCACCGCCTGGGTGGTGACGTCGAGGCCGGTGGTCGGCTCGTCGGCGATCAGCAGGGCGGGGCGGCAGGCGAGGGCGAGCGCGATGCCGATGCGCTGGCACATGCCGCCCGAGAGCTCGAAGGGATAGGCCCTGGCGCGGCGCGCGGGGTCGGGGATGCCGACCTCGGCCAGCAGGCGCACGGCGCGCTCGGGCGCGGCGTCGCGCGTCGCGCCGCCATGGCGCAGCAGCACGTCGGCGAGCTGCCGACCGACGGGGCGGATCGGGTTCAGCGCGGCGCGCGGGTTCTGGAAGATCATCGACATCTCCCGCCCGCGCAGGTCGGCGATGTCGCGCGCCGAGGCGGCCAGCAGGTCGATGCCGGAGAAGCGCACGCTGCCGGCCGTCACGCGCCCGGCGGCGTCGAGCAGGCGCATCACCGCATAGGCGGTGACCGACTTGCCCGAGCCGCTCTCCCCCACCACGCCGACGCATTCGCCGCGATGCACGGCGAGCGAGACCTCCTCCAGCGCGCGCACCGTGCCCGAGCGCGTGCGGAACTCGACCGAGAGTCCCTGGACGTCGAGCACGGGCACGCGCGGGTTGGCGAGCGGCGGCTCCACGTCGAGGGTCGCGGCGATGTCCCTCACGTGCGCTTCCTCGGGTCGACGATGTCGCGCAGCCCGTCGCCGAGCAGGTTGAAGGTGAAGACCGCCAGCATCAGCGCGAGCCCGGGGAAGAGCGCGATCCACCACTCGCCGGAGATGATGGTGCTCGCCCCCTCGGCCACCATGATGCCCCATTCCGGCGTCGGCGGGCGGATGCCGAGGCCGATGAAGGAGAGGCCGGCGCAATTGAGGATGGCGTAGCCGAGGGTGAGCGAGACCTGCACCATCATGATCGGCAGCAGGTTCGGCATCACCTCGGCCAGGAGGATGCGCCCCTCGCCATAGCCCGAGAGGCGCGCCGCCTCGACGAAGCCGGCATCGCGGCGGATATTGGCCTCGGCGCGGGCGATGCGGGCATAGATCGGGAAGTTCACGATCGCCGTGGCGATGACGATGCTCTCGACGCTGTTGCCCACCGCGGCGACGATGCCCATCGCCAGGACGAAGAGCGGGAAGGCCATCAGCGTGTCGGCGATGCGCCCCACCACGCGGTCCCACCAGCCGCCAAAGAAGCCGGCCGCGGTGCCGGCCAGCGTGCCGAAGGCGAAGACGATGGCGACCGCGGCGAAGGCCATGCCGAGGTCGAGGCGCGTCGCCGCGACGACGCGGCTGAACACGTCCCGCCCCAGCGCATCCGTGCCGAACCAGTGCGCGGCCGAGGGCGGCTGCAGCGCCGGGCCGGCGCCGGCGATGGGGTCGTAGGGCACCAGCGCGGGGCCGAGGATGGCCGCCAGCACCAGCAGCGAGAACAGCCCGAAGGCGAGCGCCGTCACCGGGTTGCCGGCCAGCACGTAGCGCATGTGCCGCAGCATGCCGGCCCGGGGCGCCGGCGCCGTGGCGGGGAGGGCGCTCGCGCTCATGCCTCGAGCCTCACGCGCGGGTCGATGACCTGGTAGAGCATGTCGATCATCAGGTTCAGCGCGACGTAGAGCACGCCCATGGTCATCACGAAGCCCTGCACCGGCGCGTAGTCCGAGGCGATCAGCGCCTCCACCGCATAGGAGCCGATGCCGGGCCAGGCGAAGACCTTCTCCACCAGCACGTTGGCGCCGAGCAGGAAGGAGAAGACCATCCCCAGTGTGGTCACCACCGGCAGCAGCGCGTTGCGCAGCGCATAGGCGATGACGACGGTGCGGCCCGAGAGCCCGTGCGCGCGGGCGGCGCGGATGAAGTCGCTGCCCATCACCGCCAGCATCGAGCCGCGGGTGATGCGGGCGATCGGCGCGACGGCGAAGATGCCGAGCGTGATCGCCGGCAGCACGATCTGCGCCAGCGCCGACAGGAAGGTCTCGGCATCGCCGGCGAGCAGGCTGTCGATGAGGTAGAAGCCGGTCACGTGCGGCGGCGGCGAGGCGAAGACGTCGAGCCGCCCGAGCGGCGCCGGCGCCCAGCCGAGCAGGTAGTAGAAGACGTAGATCAGCAGCAGCCCGGTGAAGAAGGTCGGCAGCGAGACGCCGAGGGTCGCCACCACGCGGCAGAGGTTGTCGAGCCAGGAATTCGGCTTCAGCGCCGCCAGCACGCCGAGCATGATCCCGACCGAGCCGGCGAAGAGCAGGCCAAGCAGGGTCAGCTCCGCCGAGGCCGGCAGCCGCGTGGCGAGTTCGTGCAGCACGGGCTGGCCGGTGGTGATCGACAGGCCGAGGTCGCCGCGCAGCAGGTCCTGCACGTAGTCGAGGAACTGCACCGGCAGCGGCTGGTCGAGGCCGAGCCGCGCGCGGATCTCCTCGATCGCCTGCTGGGTCGCGGCGGGTCCGGCGAAATAGGCCGCCGGGTCGCCGGGCAGGGCGCGCGTCAGCAGGAAGGTGACGATCACCACGCCGATCAGCGTGGGAATCGCCGCCGCCAGCCGCCGCGCCGTGACGCCCAGCACCGTCATGTCCTCCGGCGCAGGACAGGCGGACGCCGCAGGCGTCCGAGCGCGCGAACGCGCGCCGCCGCCAGTGCCGCGAAAGCCAAGCGGCCGGATGGCCGCGCCGGCGTCTGAGGCAACATCAAGCGCTCTTGGACAGCGTGCGGTAGTCGAGCTGGCGGTGGAACCAGTAGCGGTAGCCCTGGATGGACTGCTGCATCGCCACGTTCAGATAAGGCTGGAACAGCGGGATGCGCGGCATGTCGGCCCAGGCGATGCCGACGAAGCCCTTCACCGCAGCCTCGTACTCGGCGGCATTGGCGGCGAAGCGGCTGCGGTCGATCAGCGCGTCCATCTGCGGGTTCTTGTAGGACATGGTGTTGAACACCGCGTTTTGGCCGTGATAGGCCCAGTAGAAGAAGTAGTCCGGGTAGTTCAGCCAGCCGCCGAAGGTGTTGGTGATCAGCGGCAGCTCCTTCTTCAGCAGCTCGTTCCGCCAGTTGGCGCCGGGCACCTTGTTGATGGTGACGCGGATGCCGATGGCGGCGAGGTTCTCGGCCAGGGCCAGCGCGATCGGCTCGTTGATGGTGGCGAGGCCGAGGTCGAAGGAAAGCGTCGTCTCGAGCCCGTTGGGGAAGCCCGCCTCGGCCATCAGCGCGCGGGCGCGGGCGAGGTCGGTCGTGAAGGGCGCGGGCTGCGGCCAGGCGATGCCGGCGGGTGCGGCGGGGCCGCCGAACATCGGGATGCCCTGGCCGAACAGCGCCTGGTCCATGATGCGCTGGTAGGGCACGGCAAGCGCCACGGCCTGGCGCAGCTTGAGGTTGGTGAAGGGGCCCTTCTCGCAGTTCATGCCGATGTACTGCAGCGCGTTCTCCACCGGCGTGGAGACCACCTTCAGCCGCCGCGCCGCCTGCATCTCCTGGAAGTCCTTGGGCGGCAGGTCGAAGCTGATGTCGGCGTCGCCGCGCTCGAGCAGCGCGCGGCGGTTGCCCGCCTGCGGCACGATGCGCCAGATCACGCGGGCCAGCGGCGGCCGCGGCCCCTGCGTCCAGGCGTCGTTGCGGGCGAAGACCATCTCCTG
>CAYNYQ010000335.1:0-3881 GCA_964401305.1 uncultured Acetobacteraceae bacterium
GACCACGATCCGCGTTTCCGTGCTCGCGGATCGTGGTCCAGCGTGCCCGGCCCGCGGCCGCGCAGTGTTGCCCTTCCGCCGCGGCGGAACGGAGCGGCCGGGACGCGCCCGACCGCCCCGGGATTCAGCGGCTGGTGCGGCCGGCGGCGTAGCCCTGCTGGAAGGCGCGGTCGCGTGACTGCACGTGCTGGTCCCAGGCCAGGCCGCCCAGGGCGCCGGCGCCGGCGCCGATCGCGGCGCCGAGCCCGGCATTGCCGGCCATGGCCCCGATCAGGGCGCCGCCCGCCGCGCCGCCCACCGCGCCGGTGCCGACGCGCTGGGTGGTGGGGCTGAGATCGGCACAGGCGGAGAGCGCGAGGGCGCCGGCAAGCAGCGCGGTCGCGGCGGGAAGACGGGTCATCGGCATCTCGTCCTTCTCAGCGCCGCGCCGTCCGCGCCCCGGCGGGCTGCGGGCAGGGATAGGTGGCCGCCGCCCAGCGCAGCAGGCCGACGGCCGCGGTCGTCCCGGCCTCGCCGGGATTGGCGCGCGCCCAGGTCACGAAGGAGGCCTGCGCCTGCTCGATGCTCGGCGAAGGATCGGGCAGGCAGAAGAGCGGCGCGCGGATGCGGCGCACCGCGGTGACCTCCCGATGCAGCTGGCCGACGCCGATCAGGAAGCCGCGGCAATAGCCGACCGAGGCGGCGGCGATCAGGTCCGTGCCGCCGCCCTGCGCGCAGAGCTCGGCAAGGGCGCCGGTGGTCACGCCGGCGGCGCCGGCCGGCGCGGTGGAGGTCTGCGCCGAGGCCTCCGGCGCACCCAGCGCCAGGAGCGCCGCGAGCGCGGTTGCGAGCGTCAGGCGATGCCGCGGTCCCAAGCTGTCTCTCCCTTCCTCCAGACGGCGCCCGGCATGCGGCGGGACATGCCCGCGCGCATCGGATGCCGACAGCATGGCCGGCATCCCGCAGGCGCCGCGCCGCTGCGATGCTAGCCGCCAGGACGCGGGCGGGACAATGCGCGCGCCGTCCCGAAGATATGCATCGCGTGCCGTGGCGGGTGGCGCAGGGCCGCGCCTATGCCAGGGCGCGGTTGGCCCGGGCGAGCACCGCCTCGAACAGCACCTGGCAGCCGGCCTCGGCCTCGCCGGGCTCGATGCTCTCCGCCTCGTTGTGCGACAGGCCGTCCTTGCAGGGCGTGAAGATCATCGCCGTCGGCACCACGCGGGAGACATAGACCGCATCATGCCCGGCGCCGGAGACGATCTCCCGCGCCGGATAGCCGAGCCGCGCCACCGCCTGGCGCACGAGCTCGACGCAGCCGGGATCGAAGGGCTGCAGGCCGAAGCGGAACAGCTCGGTCAGCGCCAGCGTGCAGCCGGTGCTTGCGATCGCCTCCCGCGCCAGGGCGGGGAATTCGTCGCCGAGCGTCTCGATCTCGGCGCTGACCGGATGGCGGAACTCGACGGAGAAGCGCACCTCGCCGGGCACGACGTTGCGGCTGTTCGGCACCACCTGCAGGAAGCCGACGGTGCCGCGCCCGTCCTCGCCGCGCGCGCGCATCAGCCGGTCCACCAGGTCGATGACGCGCGCCGCGGCCACCAGCGCGTCGCGCCGCGCATAGGGCGGCGTGGTGCCGGCATGGCTGTCGCGGCCGGTGATCACCGCATCGAACCAGACCTGGGCCTGGGCGCCGGTGACGATGCCGATCGTCCGGCCCTCGTGCTCGAGCACCGGGCCCTGCTCGATGTGCAGCTCGAAATAGGCATCCGCCGGGAAGGGCGCCGCCGGGTGGGGGCCGCGATAGCCGATGGCGTCCAGCGCCTCGGCGACGCTGACGCCCGCCGTGTCGCGCAGGCCGAAGACCTTGTCGTGCGGATAGACGCCCGCCCAGGCGCCGCTGCCGAGCAGGGAGTGGCCGAAGCGGCTGCCCTCCTCGTCGGTCCAGTTCACCAGCTCCACCGGTGCCTCGGTGACGATGCCGAGGTCGTTCAGCGTGCGCATCACCTCGAGCCCGGCGATGACGCCGAGCGCGCCGTCGAACTTGCCGCCCGAGGGCTGGCTGTCGAGATGGCTGCCCATCAGCACCGGCTTGCGGGCGGGGTCGCGGCCTTCGCGCCGGGCGAACATGTTGCCCACCTCGTCCACCCGCACGGCAAGGCCCAGCGCCTCGCACCAGGCGCGGAAGCGGTCGCGGCCCTGGCGGTCGGTCTCGGTCAGGGTCAGGCGGCGCACGCCCCCCTTGGGCGTGGCGCCGATCTCCGCCATGGCCATCAGGCTGTCCCAGAGGCGCCGGCCGTCGATGCGCTGGTTGGTGGCGGGGGAACTCATCGCTGGAAATCCGTGACGTCGCGTGGTCCCGGGGGTCTAGCCGCCCGGGCCGGATCGGGAAACCGCCCCGGGCCGGTCCGCCCGGCGCCGTGCCCCGGGGGGCGCACCGCGCGCCCGCCCGATGGACGCGGCGGCGATGCGCGCGCCATGCTGCGCCCGTTCAGGGGGGGAGAGATCCGGCGCATGCCCGAGGGCCTCGATCGTGGCGGCGTCGCCGCGCCGCCGCTGCGCGATGCCGCCCGGCGCGGGCTCTGCACCGATTGCGGCGTCTCCCGCATGCAGGATCCGCGCGCCTGCGGCCGCGCCTGCCAGTTCATCCGCCCGGACTACGCCGGCCTCGAGGCCCGGGTGCATGGCCGCGCCCGCGACCCCGCCGCCAACCCGGACGAGCTGCATTTCGGCCCGCACCGCCGCATGCTGCGCGCCCGCCTCGCGCCGGCGCGGGAGGGCGCGCAATGGACCGGCATCGCCACGCGCCTCGCCGAGCGGCTGCTGGAAACCGGCGCCGTCACCGCCGTGCTGACCATGGCGCCCGATCCCGCGGATCGCTGGAAGCCGGTGCCCGTGATGGTGACGCGGGCGGAGGGCATGGCGGGCTGCCGCGGCATGCGCATGGGCTATGCGCCGCTGCTGGCGCTGCTCGAGCCCGCCATCGCCGCGGGCCACCGGCGGCTCGCGCTGATCGGCATCCCCTGCCAGGTCTATGCGCTGCGCGCGCTGGAGGCGGAGCTCGGGCTCGAGCGGCTCTACGTCATCGGCACGCCCTGCTCGGACAACACCACGACCGAGCGCTTCCACCAGTTCCTGGCGCTGCTCGAGCCCGACCCGGAGAGCATCACCTATCTCGAGTTCCGCGCCGACTACCATGTGGAGCTGCGCTACGCGGACCCCGCGCGCAGGCACCGGCTGATTCCCTTCCTGGCGCTGCCGATCAGCCAGCTGCCGGGCGACTTCTTCCCGCTGACCTGCCGCACCTGCGTCGACTACACCAACGTGCTGGCCGACATCACCGTGGGCTACATGGGCGGCGAGGGCGAGCAGTGGCTGCTGGTGCGCAACGCCCGCGGCGAGGAGCTGCTGGCGCTGCTGGGCGAGGAGGTCCGCACCGCGCCGCCGGGCAGTGCCGGCAAGCGCGCCGGCGCGGTGAAGGGCTTCCTGGCGAACACGCTGCGCGCCGCCGGCGGGCTGCCGCTGCGCCGCATGCCGGCCTGGCTGCGCCCCGTGGTCTCCTGGCTGATGCCGCGCATCGGGCCGCGCGGCCTCGAATTCGCCCGCGCGCGCGTCGAGATGAAGGCGGTGGAGACGGTGGTGCACCTGCGCCGCGAGACGCCGCGGCGGCTGCGCGCCATGGTGCCGCCGCATGTCTGGGCGCTGGTCGCGCCCTATGGCCTCGCGCCGCGGGCGGAGGAGCAGCCCCCGCCGGGGTCCGCGCCCCGGGCCGAGGAGCAGCCCCCGCCAGGTCCCGCGCCGCGGGCGGAGGAGCAGCCCCCGCCAGGTCCCGCTCCGCGCCCCTGACGCCGCACGCGCGGCCGCTCAGCCCGCCCGCGCGCCGGAGCGGCGGATCAGCTGGGCGATGC
>CAYNYQ010000335.1:3981-5665 GCA_964401305.1 uncultured Acetobacteraceae bacterium
CGCGCGGCCGCTCAGCCCGCCCGCGCGCCGGAGCGGCGGATCAGCTGGGCGATGCGCGGCGCGTCCTCGGCCAGGAAGGCGGCGAAGCGCCGGGTGTCCATCTCGGGCCAGAGCGGGATGCCGGAGCCGTCGAAGAAGGCCACCACCTTCGGGTCGTCGAGCGCCTCCCGCGTCGCGACCGCAAGCCGGGCGACGACCTCGGGCGGCGTGCCGCGCGGCACGAAATGCCCGGCCCAGGCCAGCATCTCGACGCCCGGCACGCCCGCCTCGGCGGTCGTCGGCACGTCGGCCACCAGCGGCACGCGCTTCGTGTCCGTCACCGCCAGCGCGCGCAGCCGCCCGTCCCGCACATGCGGACCGGCGGTCAGCGGGAAGTCCCACATCACGTCGATGCGGCCGGCGATCAGGTCGTTCACCGCCTGGGTGCCGTTGGCATAGGGCGCGTGCACCATGCGCACGCCGGTGACCTGCTGCAGCATCTCGCCGCCGAGATGCAGCGAGGTTCCGACGCCGGAGGAGCCGTAGGTGATGGTCTCGGGCGCGCGCCGCGCCGCCTCGACCAGCTCGGCCAGGCTGCGCCAGGGCTTCGCGGGCGCGCTGACGATCAGGTTGGGCGAGGCGCCGACGCCGTGCACCGGCGCGAGGTCGCGCAGCGGCTCGTAGCGGAGGTTGGCGAAGAGGTTGGGCGCCGCCGAGATCGGCCCCTGGCTGCCGTAGAGCATCAGGTAGCCATCGGCCGGGGCGCGCACGACGTATTCGGTGCCGATGGTGCCGCCGGCGCCGGGCCGGTTCTCGACCACGACGGTCTGGCCGAGCACGCGGCCCATCACCTGCGCGATCACCCGCGCGCCGGTATCGGTGATGCCGCCCGCGGCGAAGGGCACGACCAGGGTCACCGGGCGGGTCGGGAAGCCGACCTGCGCCAGGCCGGGACGGGCCAGGGCGAGCAGCGGCGCGGCGGCGAGGCCACGCGCCAGCAGCGCGCGGCGGCGGGTGGGTGCGGTCATACGGCGTTTCCCCCAAGGCGTATGGGGGCAGCCTAGAACCTTCCGCCGCGCCGCTACCAGACCGGCCAGAGGCGCGGCGTCGCCAGTTCCATCAGGTGGCCGTCGGGGTCGCGGAAGTAGACGCTGACGCTGCCGCGCGGCCAGTGCGTGCGCGCCTCGATCGGCACGCCCCGCGCCGCCAGCCTGGCCTCCCAGGCCGGCAGGTCCGCGGCGGCCACGGCCAGCGCGCAGTGCAGCGGGCCATGGCCGTCATGCGGCGGGATCTCGCCCATGTCGCCGGGCAGGTGCACCGTCTCCGTCGTCGCGCCGCGCAGGAAGAGCAGCAGCGCGCTGCGCTCGCCGACCGGATAGGCGGTCAGCCGCACATCGGCGAACATCGGCGCGAGGCCGAGCACGCCCTCGTAGAAGCCGCGCGCGCGGTCCATGTCGTCGACGTAGAGCGCGGTCTCCAGCACGCCGGCGAGCGGCGGGGCGGTCTCGGCGGGGTTCGGGGCGTCCATGGCGTGAGTCTTGGGCCGGGCGGGGGGCTGGGCAAGGCACGCCCTGGCGATCAGGGGCGCCGGCCGCGGCGCGCCCTGGCAGCCGCCGTGGCCGCACCCGATATCGGCCGCCATGCGCCGGCACGGCCGCCCCGCCCCGATCGCCTGCGGCCTGGTGCTGGCGGCCGCGCTGGCGGC
>CAYNYQ010000336.1:0-5665 GCA_964401305.1 uncultured Acetobacteraceae bacterium
AGCCCGCCCTGCTGCACCGCTCGATCCGCGACAACATCCGCTACGGCCGGCCGGATGCGACGGAGGCGCAGATGGTCGCCGCCGCCGGACGCGCCGCGGCGGACGCCTTCATCCTGACCTTGCGCGACTGGCGCGGGCGGGAGGGCTATGAGGCCCATGTGGGCGAGCGCGGCGTCAAGCTCTCCGGCGGGCAGCGGCAGCGCATCGCCATCGCCCGCGTGCTGCTGAAGGACGCGCCGATCCTGGTGCTGGACGAGGCGACCAGCGCCCTCGATTCCGAGGTGGAGGCGGCGATCCAGGAGCAGCTCGAGCACCTGATGGCCGGCAAGACGGTGCTGGCGATCGCGCACCGGCTCTCCACCCTCTCGCGCATGGACCGGCTGGTGGTGCTGGAGCATGGGCGGGTGGCGGAGGAGGGGACGCATGCCGCGCTGCTGCGCCGGGGTGGCATCTATGCGCGGCTCTGGCACCAGCAGAGCGGGGCCTTCGCCGCGGCTGGCGAGGATTGAGCACGCCGCAACCGGCGACGATCGACCGCGCGACATGGCTGGCGGGCGCGGCCCGCTTGCTTGACAGTCCGGAGGGCGTGCCTTAGCAGCGCCCTGCCTTCCGGCGGGGGACGCAGGGAGGAGCATGGTGGACGAACGCGACGGCGGCTTCGAGCAACGCCTGCGGGATGCCCGGGCCAAGCGAGGCCTGGACAGGCCGAAGGGCGAGGCGGCGAAGGGCAGCCTTCCGGGCGGCCCCTGGGGGATCGGCTTCCGCGCGGGCGTGGAGGTGGTGGCGGCCCTGGTGGTCGGCATCGTCATCGGCCTGCTGCTGGACCGGTGGCTCGGGACCTGGCCATGGCTCTTCCTGGTGTTCTTCGTCCTGGGCTCGGCGGCCGGGATCATGAACGTCTATCGCCTGTTCAACCCGCGGTCCGGCCGGCGGAGCTGAAGTTCTGGGCGCGAGGAGCCGCACGTGGCCGCCGAAGGGAAAGCGATCGACGCGCTGAGCCAGTTCGAGCTGACGCCCTTCCTGGGCGTGCTCGGCGAGTCCGTCCGCTTCAGCCAGGCCAATGCGCACATGCTGCTGGCCGTCGGCATGATCACCGCGCTGATGATCTGGGGCACCGCCAGCCGCGCCATCGTGCCGGGCCGCGTGCAGGCGCTGGCGGAGAGCTTCTACGAGTTCGTCCACGACCTCGTCGTCGGCCAGGTGGGCGAGGAGGGCAGGCGCTTCTTCCCCTTCGTCTTCTCGCTCTTCATGTTCATCCTGCTGGGCAACCTGCTCGGCCTGCTGCCCTTCGCCTTCACCTACACCAGCCACATCGCCGTCACCTTCGGCCTCGCGCTGATCGTCTTCGTGCTGATCACCGCGGTGGGCATCGCCATCCACGGCTGGCACTGGTTCAGCTACTTCCTGCCGGAGGGCGCGCCGAAGGCGCTGGCGCCGCTGATCATCCTGATCGAGATCATCTCGTATCTCTCGCGGCCGATCAGCCTCTCCGTCCGTCTCTTCGCCAACATGGTCGCCGGCCACGTCATGCTGAAGGTCTTCGCCACCTTCATCCTGATGATCGGCAGCGCGGCGGGCGTGCTCGGCGTGCTGGGCGCCACCCTGCCGCTGGCGATCAACGTGGCGCTCATCGGCTTCGAGATCCTGGTCGCCTTCCTGCAGGCCTACGTCTTCGCCATGCTGATCAGCATCTACCTGCACGACGCGGTGCACCTGCACTGACCGCGTCTGCCGCCACTCCCACCTCAGGAACACGGAAGGATCTGTTTCCATGGACGTTCTCGCCGCGAAGGCCCTCGGGGCCGGCATCGCCGTCATCGCGCTCGCGGGCGTGGGCATCGGCATCGGCAACATCTTCTCCTCCATGGTGACCAGCGTTGCCCGCAACCCGGGCGCCCGCGACGCGGTCTTCCCGATCGGCATCCTGGGCTTCGCGCTGACGGAAGCGGTCGCGCTCTTCGCCCTGCTGATCGCCTTCCTCATCCTCTTCACCTGAGCATCGCGGGGCGCCTGCGGGCGCCCCGTCCTTCGGGCCGTCCCAGGGATGGCGCCCGCGGCCGCAGGGCCGCGCGGGTGCCCGCCCCGGGTCGGGCCAGGTGAACGGGAGAGGGCCATGAGACTGAGCCTCCGCATCGCGGCCGCCGTGCCCGCCCTGCTGGCCGCGCCGGCCCTGGGCTGGGCCGCCGAGGCCTCCTCGGGCGGCATGCCGCAGCTCGACTTCGCCAACCCCTGGACGATCGCGCAGGTCGTCTGGATGCTGGTGATCTTCGGGCTGCTCTACTACGTCATGGCGCAGTACGCGCTGCCGCAGGTCGCCAGCGTGCTCGAGGCGCGCCGCCAGCGCATCGAGGGCGACCTCGAGGCGGCGCAGGATGCCAAGACCCGCGCCGACGCCGCGATGGCCGAGCACCGGGAGGCCACCGCCCGGGCGCGTGCCGAGGCGCAGGCCGCCATCGCCGCCGCCGCGCAGCAGGCCATGGCCGAGGCCGGCGCGAAGGCCGAGGCGCTGAACGCCCGCCTGGCCGCGCAGATCGAGGCGGCGGAGACCCGTATCGCCGCGGCGCGCGACGGCGCCATGGCGGCGCTGCGCCAGGTCGCCACCGAGACGACCGATGCGCTGGTCGGCAAGCTGATCGGCTCGGTCGATCGCGCCGCCGTGGAGCGCGCCGTGGACCGCGAGCTCGCCGCCCGGGGAGGGCAGGCCTGATGGACCACCACTACGAGTATTTCTGGCTCGACCCGAAATTCTGGGTCGCCGTCAGCTTCGTCGTCTTCTTCGTCCTGGTCGGCCGCATGGCCTGGGCGCGGCTGACCGGCATGCTCGACGGCCGCGCCGCCAAGGTGCGTGCCGACCTCGACGAGGCCGCCCGCCTGCGCGCCGAGGCCGAGGCCATGCTGCGCCAGGCCGAGCAGGACCGCGTTGCCGCGCTGCGGGAGGCCGAGGAGACCCTCGCCCGCGCCCGTGCCGAGGCGGTGCGCGTCGCCGAGGCCGCGGCAGCCGAGGCCGAGGCCGCCGCCGCGCGGCGCGAGCGCATGGCCATGGACCGCATCGCCGCGGCCGAGGCCGGTGCCCTGGCCGAGGTGCGCAACGCCGCCGCCGAGATCGCCAGTGCCGCCGCGCGCAACGTCATCGCCGAGCGCATGGATGCCGCCACCGACGCGGCACTGATCGACCGCGCCGTGGCCGACCTGCCGCGCGCCCTGCGCGCCTGACGCCTCGCCCAGCTCGCCCGGGCGCCACGATCCGGGAGGCGGGTTCCTCCCCCTGATCGGGCGAGCCGCAGCGGGCTCGGCCCTCGTCCTTGCGGGCCCGCAACCGCGCGGCCCGCCGACCGTTGCGGGGCGTGCCGCGTCGCGGCCGGCGCCTCCGGCCGTGCAAGGATGAGGGAGTGGGACCGTGGCAGGACGCGTCTTGCCGCTGCTGCTGGTTGCCCTGGGCGGGCTCGCGCTCGGCACCACCGCGACGCTGCTGCTGGTGCGGCCCGACCGGCCGGATCCGCCCCTGCCGATGGCTGCCGCGCCCGGGGCGCCCGCCGTCCCGGCCCGGGCGGCGGTCACGGCCGAGGAAGCCGCGGTGCGCCAGACCCTGGCGGCCCGGCTGCGCAGCCCCGACGCGATGCGGCTCGAGGATGTGCGGGTCTGGCGCTTCGGGCCGCCCGACGAGCGCGCCGTCTGCGGCACCATGCGCTCGCCCGAGATTCCGGGCGGCAGCGCCCGCTTCGTGGTGCGCGTGCTGATGCCGCGCGAAGGCGCCAGCGCTTCCAGCCAGCTGGTCACCGTGGTGGAGGAGGCGCCCGGCCTGGTGCGCGCCACCCCCGAGGCGTCCCGCCGCTTCTGCCGGGAGCCGCCGCCCGAGCCCCTTCCCGTCGCCACCGGCCCGGGCAGCGCCGCCGCGACGGGCGCCGCCCCGCCGCCGGGCAGCGCCGGCGATCCGGCGCCGGGCCAATGGTCCGGCACGGCCGGTGCCGCGGCGGCGGGCAGCGGAGCCGACGTGTCATCGGGCGGGCGGGCGCGGGTGGTCACCCAGGGCCCCGCCAACCTCCGCGCCTATCCCGGCGGCGAGGTGCTGGGCACCGTGGCGCGCGGCCGCACGCTGCAGGTCTTCGACCGCACGGCGGGGGGCTGGGCGCAGGTGGGCGAGACGGCGCCCGAGGGCTGGATCCACTCCAGCCTGCTGTCGGACCTCCCGCCGCCCTGAACGCGCGGCGGCGATCCGGCCTTCCGTCGCGCATCGGCCTGGGGTCTACTTGCCGGGCTCCGCGACCACCCCGGCTGCGGCGCCCGTCGCGCGCATCGCAGGCCAGGCAAGGGCCTGCGCCCGCGCGGCCGGCCCGCGCCCGGGGCGTCCGCGGCATAGTTCAGGCGCAGCGGGAAGCAACCTCATGATCACGACCTCGGCCGAGGAACAGGACCTCATCGAACGGGCGAGGCGCGTGCTGCCGGCCGGCGGCTTCGGCAACTACGCCGCCGACATCGTCATCCGCGAGGGACGCGGCAGCCGGGTCCGCGACGTCTCGGGCAACGAGTACGTGGACTACCTGCTCGGCTCCGGCCCGATGTTCATCGGCCACTGCCACCCGGAGGTGACCGAGGCCGTCCTCGCCCAGGTGCCGAAGGGCAGCACCTTCTTCGCCAACAACGAGCACGGCATCGCGCTCGCCGAGGCGATCGTGGACGCCCTGCCCTGCGCCGAGCAGGTGCGCTTCGTCTCCTCGGGCTCCGAGGCCGACATGTACGCGATGCGCATCGCGCGCGCCTACAAGCGGCGCGAGAAGATCCTGAAGTTCGAGGGCGGCTACCACGGCATGAGCGACTACGGCCTCATGTCGCTGGCGCCGAAGCGCCTGGCGAATTTCCCGCGCCCCGTGCCGGATTCCGCCGGCATCCCGAAGGCGATCGAGGAGGAGGTGCTGGTCGCGCCCTACAACGACCTCGAGGCGGTGCGGCGCCTGGTGCACGCGCAGGGCGACACCATCGCCGGCATCATCGTCGAGCCCTTCCAGCGGCTGATCCCGCCGGCGCCGGGCTTCCTGCAGGGCCTGCGCGACCTCTGCACCGAGACCGGCATCGTGCTGATCTTCGACGAGGTCGTCACCGGCTTCCGCTTCGCCTATGGCGGCGCGCAGAGCTACTACGGCGTGACGCCCGACCTCTGCTCGCTCGGCAAGATCATCGGCGGCGGCTTCCCGCTGGCGGCGATCGCGGGGCGGGGCGAGATCATGGCGCATTTCGACCGCGCCCTGGTGCCCGAGGACGCGTTCCTGACGCAGATCGGCACGCTCTCGGGCAACCCGGTGGCGGCCGTCGCCGGGCTGAAGACGCTCGAGATCCTGCGCCGCCCCGGCATGTACGAGCAGGCCTTCGCCACCGGCCGCGCGCTCTGGCAGGGGCTGGAGGAGCGCATCCGCCGCGCCGGCCTGCCCGCCCAGGTGGTGGGCGAGCCGCCGCTCTTCGACATCGTCTTCGCCGAGGGCGAGATCCGCGACTACCGCGGCGTGCTGCGCGCCGACAAGGAGATGGCGGCGCATGTCAACCGCCACATGCGCCAGGGCGGCATCCTGAAGGGCGAGAGCAAGTACTACCTCTCCACCGCACACGAGGCGCGCGACGTCGAGCAGACGCTCGCCGCCTTCGACGCCGCGGTCGCGGCGCTGCCGGCGCGCCG
>CAYNYQ010000337.1:0-5660 GCA_964401305.1 uncultured Acetobacteraceae bacterium
ACGTGAACGGGCTGATGCGGCTCGGCGCGCCGATCATGGCGGCGCGGCTGGCGGGGGAGTAGTGCGCCCCGGCTCGGCACGCGCCGCCTCGCCGCGGTCAGAAGGCGAGGCTCAGCGCGATCGAGCCGAACTCGAAGGTGCGCGGCTGGGAGACGAACTCCTTGCTGCGCCAGACATGGGTGTAGCTGAGCCTGATGCCGCGCCAGAAGACGGCGAGGCCGAGCTCGAGCTCACCCACGAAGGGCCGCGGCGCGGCCGAGGCGCTGTCCCGCCAGGTGTTGCCGTTCAGGGTGATGTCGCGCCCGACCACGCGCCCGCCGGCGCCGGCGAAAACGTACCAGCCGAAGGACTCGCCCACCGGCGCGGTGGCGGTCCCGAGGGCGGGCCGCATACGCGGCGGCCCGAAATCCGCGGCCAGGCCCTCGCCGAGGCGGAAGCGCGCGCCGAGCCCGACATTCAGCAGCGCCGTGCCGAGCGCCAGGCTGGCGTTCGGGAGCGCATCCATCTCCAGCCCGGCGAGGGTCGGCGGTGCCACGCTCGGGATGCGCCAGGTGCGGTCCCAGTAGAGGTTGAGGATCGGCTCGTTGCGGATCTGGGCGTTCCAGCCGCGGGGCTGGCTGATGTTGATGATGTGGTGCACGAAGTCCTGCGACTCCTCGGCGAGCGCGGCCGGGCCGACGGTGCCGAGTTGCAGCGCGAAGCGGTCCAGCCGGTCCGCCGTCCGTCGGTCGAGGCCGACCTCCAGCGTGAGCAGCCCCGCATAGGGGCGGTCCTGTGGATCGGGCACCACCGCGCGCTTGTTCACCGGCGTGTAGATCGACTGGCCGATGGCCAGGCCCCAGCGCGACCGCGCCGGCCCGAACAGCGCCTCCAGCCGCGCGTCGAGCCAGGCGATGGGGGATGGCAGCGTGCCCTCGGGCGACTGCCAGCCGAGGCGCAGGCCGTTGGTGTACCAGCGGTCCGTCCGGCCGATGCCATAGGCGTCGTTCTCGGTGAGAAGATGGAGCACGCTGCGCGGGTCGGGCGGCGGCAGGTCCTGCTGGGCCCGGGCGGGCGGCGGCGCAAGCAGCAGGCCGAGCGCGACCACGAGGGTGAACGGGGCAACCTGTCGCATCGCGCGTCATCCCTGCCGGCAGAGAGGCTTTGTCGGCACCCTCGGCGGTGGGCCGGCGCGGCGCAAAGCACGTTCCGCTGCACGAACCGCACGCAGCCGGTCCGGATGCCGGCTGCACGGCGATGTGACCGGCGTGGTGCCCGGACCAAAAGCGGGCGCGGGTGCGCTTGGCTCCCCCTTCCCAGCCGGCGCCGACCGGGGCACATCCGGTGCGTCGTCCTGGGGCAGGCCTGGATGGGTGGCCGAGCGGTTTAAGGCACCGGTCTTGAAAACCGGCGTGGGCGCAAGCCCACCGTGGGTTCGAATCCCACCCCATCCGCCAGCTCGACCCGGCGTTGCGCCGAGCCGGCAAGCCGTCGGGGCGTACCGCGGCGCCGACGGCCCCTCAGCCGAAGACGCGCGGCGGACCCTTGCGGAGCTGGCTCTCGCGCAGCACCCGCTCATGGCCGTCCTGGACGCTCTTCACGCGATACTCCCGGTCGGCACTGTCGTTCGGCAGCAGCCGCTCGACGGTGTAGATGCCGCGCGGCACGTTGCCGTCCATGCGGCTCGGAACGAGTTCGACGCTTTGTCCGACGGCGAAGTTGTGCGGTGGCATGGCGGGTCCCCGGTAAGCGTGTGGAGGGTGCAAGGGCGCGGGCGATGAACCCGCGGGCCTCCCGGTCACCCAAGGACGTCGAGGACGATCCGGCGGATCTCCAGCCGGGTCAGCGGCGTGGGCTCGGGACGCCTCGGCGAAGGGGCGCGATCGCCCGCATCCGCGGCGTGCGGCGGCGGGTCAGACCGGGCCGGAAGCCGGTCGGTCGGTCGTGACAGTGGCAGGGACATGGGTGCTTTCGGAAGGTAGGTCGCCGGGCCTGCTCCAGGCCGGGTCTTCCGCGCGCCGTGAAGGATCCGCCGGCGCGAGCCGGCCCGATCGAATAGGAAGGTAGGTGACGGCATCAAGATGATGCGCGGGACCGCCGGAGCGGTCCCGCGCCGTGGGTCAGATCATCTTCAGGTTGGTGGCAGAGACCTTGCCCTGCTGACCGCGCTGCAGCTCGAACTCGAGCTTGTCACCCTCGCGCACGTCCTGCAGGCCGCAGCGCTGGACGTCGGAGATGTGCAGGAAGACGTCGTTCGAACCGTCGTCGGGCTTGATGAAGCCGTAGCCCTTGGTCGCGTTGAACCACTTAACAGTGCCAGTGGACATGGCCGTGTTCCGTTCATGATCGGAGAACCGGAGTGCGGAGATCGCACGCCGGATCAAGCTTCGCGGAGGAAGGGAACCAGGCTCAGCACTCGGGGCCCGCGCAGGGTACCGAGTCAAGAACAAGGCCGAACCATACGAAATTGACGAAAAGGACATTGGGCGGTGCGGGGTGTGAGCGCAAGGCATTTCTCCCGCCGTCACCACTTGGTGTAGTGGGCGCCCTGGGCAGATGGGCCCGATCCGCCGCGGATCGCGCCGGGCCCCCACCCTTTCGGGCGATTTCGCGCGGCCGCCATTTGCCCTAGACTGGTTGCGTGAACCTCCTCACCCCCCGGCATGCCTGGCTGCCCATCGAGGTCGTGTTCGATCTCGTCTGCCCCTGGTGCTACCTCGGGGTGCGGCGGCTGCGCCGGCTGCTGCTGGCGCGGCCCGATGTGCGCACCGAGCTGCTCTGGCGCCCCTTCCTGCTGAACCCGGACCTCGCGCCGCAGGGCGTCGCCCGGCAGGAATACCTGGTGCGCAAGTTCGGCGGCGAGGAGCGCGCGCGGCGCCTGCACGGCACCATCGCTGATCTCGGCCGGGCCGAGGGGGTGGAGTTCCGCTTCGACCGCATCCGCCGCGTGCCGCATTCGCTCGACGCGCATCGCCTGGTGCGCTGGGCCGGGCGCCAGGGCGCGGCCGACCAGATGGTGGAGGCGTTGTTCGAGGCCTATTTCGAGCAGGGCGCCGACATCGGCGAGCCGGGCGTGCTGGCCGCCGTCGCCGGTCGGCTCGGCTTCGACGCCGTGGCCGCCCGGCGCTTCCTCGCCACCGCCGCCGAGGTCGAGGCGGTGCACGCCGACAACCTCCGCGCCCATCGCCTCGGCATCAACGGCGTGCCCTGCTTCGTCGTCGCCGGCCGCCACGCCATCGCCGGCGCGCAGGAGCCGGAGGTGCTGGAGCGCCTGCTGGACGTCGCGCTGGTCGAGGGGTGACGCGCCGGCCCGCCGCGGCGTGCAGGCCGGACCGGCGCCGGGCCGTCAGGCGAAGCGCCAGGCCCCGGTGATCGACTGCGCGCCCACGATGCCGTCGATGGTCTGCGCGTAGAAGCCCCAGTCGCCGTTGCGCCGCACGCCGATGATGCTCGCCTGGTCGGTGTAGCCGGTCTGCGTGGTGCGCGAGAACAGCGCGCGGGTGCCGCTGCCGAGGCCCGCCTCGACCAGCGGGTCGAGCTGGTCGGTCGCCATGCCCTGGGTGCCGCCCAGCGCGTTCGGCGGGCGGATATGCGAGACCATCTGCCCGCCATGCGATGGGTTGCCGACGCCGAAGCTGCATCCCGAGAGCATGCTCGTCAGCATCAGGTCCGGCCCGCCCACGCGGGGCAGGCAGAAATGCGTATCCACCGCCGTCTGGTTCATCTCCTGCATGCGCACGTACCAGACCCGCCGCTGGCCGCCGCCGGCATAGATCACGGGCTGGTTGAGCTGGACCTCGAAGCCGATCTCGTCACGCTGATGCGTGGTGCCCAGGCGGCCGGACCAGCCCGTGGTGAAGCCCGTCGCCTGGCGGCCCCAGTCGATGAACCAGGCATCGGTCTCGCCCGAATAGCCGTGGTTGCCCGAGATGCGCAGGAGGTAGTGGCGCAGGAAGTCCTCGGTCCGGTTCATCATCTCGGCCTCGACATCGGCCAGGGTGATGGGCATGGCGCGGGCGCCTTCCTCGGGGCCCCGCACCGTGCGGGACGCGCCGAGGATGTCGCCGTGCGGGCGGCCGGGTCAATCGCCGCGCGCCCGCGGCACGGCCTGCGTCAGCGGCGTCCGAAGCGGTCCTTCGGCGGCCCTGGCCGCTGCGGCGCCGGCGCCTTGGGCGGCCGCACCACGGCGGCGGGGTCGGGCCTGGGGGGTGGCCGCACGACCGCGGTGGGATCCGGCCTGGGGGGTCGCACCACGGCGGCGGGATCGGGCCGCGGCGGGCGCACGACCGCGGCGGGATCGGGTCGCGGCGGCCGAACGACCGCGGCGGGATCCGGCCGCGGCGCCGGCGACCGGGCCTGGCCGGGCCAGGAGGCGGCACCCCGCGCCCTGGTGTCCTTCGGCCCGGCGCCGGCGGGTGCCGGCGGGGGCGCCGGCTTCGGCTTCGGGGGCGCGTCCGGGTTCGCCGTCCCCTGCCCCACCGCCACCTTCGCCAGCGCGCCCATCAGCTCCTTCGCCACGCGCACCCGCTGCGCCAGGTCCATCTCCTTCAGCAGCGCCAGCTTGTGGTCGGGGCGAAGCTTCACCAGCCCCTTCTGGGCCGCCACCCACTGGATCAGCCCCTCGGGCCGACGGAACTGGTTGCGGTGGAAGCTGACCACGATGCCCTTAGGCCCGGCGTCCAGCTTTTCCACCCCCGCGGCGCGGCAGAGCGCCTTGATGGCGACCACCTGCAGCAGGTTCTCGACCTCGTTCGGCAGCGCGCCGAAGCGGTCGGCCAGCTCGGCCGCCATCGCCTCGACCTCCTGCTCGTTCGAGAGCGTCCCGATGCGCCGGTAGAGGCCAAGCCGCACCGGCAGATCCCGCACGTAGTCCTCCGGGATCAGCACCGGCAGGCCGAGCGTGATGTTGGGCGTGAAGTCGCGCGCGACCTCGGCCTCGGAGCGGCGCCGCCCACCCTGTCCCAGCTTCAGCTCGGCCACCGCCTCCTCCAGCATCTGCTGGTAGAGCTCGATGCCGACCTCGCGGATATGGCCGGACTGCTCGTCGCCGAGCAGGTTGCCGGCGCCGCGGATGTCGAGGTCGTGGCTGGCGAGCGTGAAGCCCGCGCCCAGCGCATCCAGCGTCTGCATCACCTCCAGCCGCTTCTGCGCCGCCGGCGAGAGCCTGTGCGAGGGCGGCCAGGTGAGATAGGCATAGCCGCGCTGCTTGCCCCGCCCCACGCGCCCGCGCAGCTGGTAGAGCTGCGCCAGGCCGAAGAGGTCGGCGCGGTGGATCAGCAGCGTGTTCACCGCCGGCATGTCGAGACCCGATTCGACGATGTTGGTCGAGAGCAGGATGTCGTGCTTCCCGTCGCCGAACTCGGTCATCACCTTTTCCAGGTGGGTCGGCGCCATCTGGCCATGCGCCTCGACGATTCGCGCGTCGGGCACGATCTCGCGCAGGCGGGCGGCGACCTTCTCCATGTCCTCGATGCGGGGCACGACGCAGAAGACCTGGCCGCCCCGGAAGCGTTCCCGCTGGATCGCCTCGCGCAGCACCACGCCGTCCCAGGGCATGATGAAGGTCCGCACCGCCAGGCGGTCCACCGGGGGCGTGGCGATGACGCTCATCTCCCGCACGCCGGTGAGCGCCAGCTGCAGGGTGCGCGGGATCGGCGTCGCGGTCAGGGTCAGCACGTGGA
>CAYNYQ010000338.1:0-5659 GCA_964401305.1 uncultured Acetobacteraceae bacterium
GGCGAGGCCAGCCCGCCCGGCGGCGCGCGCAGCGGCCGCGCCGCGGGATCCGCGCCGGCCGCCGGGGGCGGCGGCTCGCCCTGGGCATTGGCCACCACGGTCTTCACGCCGTCCGCCGCCTCCTCCGCCGCGACATAGGCGATGTCGCCCCAGAGCCCGTTCAGCCGCCCCGCCGGCACCTCGTTGAGCTGCGCGACGCGGCCGAGATCCTCGCCGTCGCGGCGGGTGACGGTCCAGACGATCTCGACGCGCTGCACCCCGCGCTCCGGCGGCGTCACGGTCACCACGGCGTCGAGGCCATAGGTCGCGCCCTCGGCGCTCTCCTGCACGACGAAGCCCTGGTTGCCGAGGAACTCCCGCATGCGGGTCGCCAGCGAGGTGTTGCCGTCGCCCGGCGCGCCGCGCACCCCGCCGAAGCGCAGCCGCGGCGGGCCGAGCACAAGCTGCGCCGGGTCGATCGCCTTGCGCGCCGCGTCCACCTGCAGCAGCAGCCGCGCCAGGCCGGGCGCCGCCTGCGTCGCCATGCGGCGGTAGATCTCCTCGGTCGGGTTCGCCCAGTCCTGCAGCGGCATGGCCGTGCCATCCACCGTCGCCTGCGGCGTGCGGTCGGCGTTCAGCAGGCGGTAGCGCGGGCGGACATTGGTGCCCTGGCGCTCCATGACGATCTCGACGCGCCAGTCGAGCGGCCAGGGCGTGTCGGTGGCGACGGCCGGCACCTCCTGCTCCTGCAGCGCCTGGGCGACCTGGCGGGCCAGGGCGCGGGACTGGGTGTCGTCCAGCATCGCCTCGGACGGCGGCGGCACGGCAATGCGCACGGCGAGCGGGGTGGCGAGCCGCGCGCCCTCCGCCCCGGGGCGGCCGCGATAGGGCTGCGGCAGGTCGGCGCAGGCGCCGAGGGCGAGCAGCGCCAGCAGCGCCGCCGGGACGCGGCCCGGGCGCCGCGGCGCGCCGCCCCGCCGGGACCGGTCAGAGCAGGACACAGGCGACCACGGTCGTGAGCAGCAGCAGCGCGAGGAACTGCACCATGTAGGGCATCGCTGCGTCACCCCGGGGCCAGGGCGATGGCGGAGAGCTGGTGGCCGATCGGGTCGCGGCCGCCGGCGAGGGTGCGGCGGCGATGGCTGAAGAAGCGCGCCTCCTCGGCCAGGGTGCAGCAGCCGGCCGTCTCGACCGCGCCTAGGCCGAGCGCCGCGAGCCGCGCCGCGCAATAGCCGGGCAGGTCGAACTGCCAGCGCTCCGGCCGTCGCCCGGGGGCGAAGAAGCGCGCGGCGGCGGGCGCATCGGCCAGCACGGCGTCGCGCAGGTCCGGCCCGACCTCGTAGCTGGGCTGGGCGATGCAGGGGCCGATCGCCGCGACGATGCGCGCGCGGTCGGCGCCGAGGCGCTCCATGCCGCCGACCGTCGCCTCCAGCACGCCGGCGACGGCGCCACGCCAGCCGGCATGGGCGGCGCCGATGACCCCGGCCGCGGCATCGGCGAAGAGGACCGGCGCGCAATCGCCGGTGACGATGCCGAGCGCGACGCCGGGGCGGCGGGTGACCAGCGCATCGGCCTCCGGCCCCGCGCCCTCCGCCCAGCCCTGGTCGAGCTCGGCCACGGCGATGCCGTGCACCTGGGTCAGCCCGTGCAGCGCGGCGGCGGGCAGGTCGAGCGCGGCCATGGCGCGGCGGCGGTTCTCCCGCACCCGGTCGCGGTCGTCGCGCGAGGAGAGCGAGCAGTTCAGCGCCGCATAGGGTCCCTCGGAGACGCCGCCGCGGCGGGTGAAGAAGCCGTGGCGCAGCCCCGGCAGCGCGGCCAGCGCCGGCAGGGCGAGGAACTCGGCCGCCTGCGTCACGCGCGCGGGTCCGGCCGGCGCGCACCGCGGGCGCCCGCAAGCGGGAGGGCAGGTCCTGGCAGGCCGGCGGCAGGCATCAGGGCGGCTCGAATCCGGGCGGCGGGGGCAGGGCGGGATGGCACAGGCAGAGCGCCTTGAACAGCCGCCCCATGCCCTCCGCGGCGACCAGCCGCTCGGCGCCGGAGAGGATCAGCCCGGCCTGGTCGCGCCGCCCGGCCAGCGCGGCGCTGCGGGCGAGGATGGCGGCGCGGCTCATCAGGCCGAGGCGCTGCAGGAAGAGCCCCTGCGGCAGCGGCCCGTGCACCGCGGCGCCGCCCGCCCGCGCTGCCGCCGCCACCGCGGCGAAGTCCACATGCGCGGTCAGGTCGACGCTGCCCGGCGACGCCAGCGGGTCGGCCGGGCCGTGCCGCGCCATGGCCTGCAGCGTGTCGCCGAGGCCGCCCTCCGCCGCGCCGTAGTCGAGGAAGAGTGCGGCGCCGCCCTGCGCTGCGAGCCGCCGCGCCAGGGCGCCGGCCAGGGCGCGGGCGGCCTCCGAGACCTCCTGCACCGCGCCCTCGGGGGCCTCGGCGGGCAGCGGCGGCGCGGCCTCGGCCGGTGCCTCGAGAAAGCCGCCGTCGCGCACGAAGCGCTCCGCCCAGGCGTTGCCGCGGCGCACGAATTGCCGGATCGGCAGGGCGTCGAGGAACTCGTTGCCGAGGAGGATGGCGGGGCCGGGCGGCACCCCGGCGGGGTCGTCGTGCCAGGTGGCGCCGGCATCCGGCAGGGCCCGGGCCTGCGCCGCCCGCAGCGCCGGCGAGGCCTCGACCAGATGCAGGCGGAGCGCGGCGCGAAAGCCCGGCATGGCCTGGCCGATGGCGCGCAGCGCATCCGCCATCAGGGTGCCACGGCCGGGACCGAGCTCGACCAGCAGCACCGGGTCGGGCCGGCCCATGGCCTGCCAGGTCACCGCCGCCCAGAGGCCGAGGCATTCGCCGAAGGCCTGGGCGATCTCGGGCGCGGTGGTGAAGTCGCCGGCGCGGCCGAAGGGGTCGGGCCGGGTCGCGTAGTAGGCGGCGACGGCGCGGGCCATGAAGCGGTCCAGCCGCTCAGGCGGCGCGGCCTGGTCCTCGGGCGGCGGCATGGCGCGGGGTATGCGCCAGGGCCGGGGCAATTGCAGCCCCCGCCCCGCCCTGGGCCCGCGGTCGCGCGCCCCGGACGCGCCGCCGCGCGGCCTACATCCCCTGCAGCCCGGCCAGCAGCCGCTCCAGCTCGCGCAGGTTCGCCGCGCCGGTCTTCTCCAGGATGGCGCGGACCTGGGTACGGACTGTCGTCTCCTTCAGGCCGCGGGCGCCGGCGACGCTGGCCTTGCTGGACCCTCCGGCCAGCGCCCGGGCGACCTCGGCCTCGGTGCGGGTCAGGCCGAAGAGCTCGCGCAGCAGGGCGGCGCGCGGCGGCTCCGCGCGCTCGAGCGGGCGCAGCATCACCAGGGCGCGCCCCGGCACCCGGGCCACCCCGATCCCGCCCTGCGGGCCGCCGAGCCGGGCCGGCAGGGCCGAGACCAGCGCCGCCAGCTGCGCCGCCCCGGCGGCATCGCCGAGCCGCAGCGCCCCGCCGGGCCCGCCCTGCGCCGTGGCGCGGACCAGCGCGGCGAGATCCCGCGCCTCGGCCATGTGGATCGGCGTCATGAACACCCGCCGCCCGGCGACGAGCCCGGCCGGCAGGCGGTCCAGGTGCAGCCGGAAGGCCGGCCGGGGCGCGGCCGCCAGCGCCTCGGCGGCCGGGTTGGCCAGCAGCACCCGCATCTCCTCGTCCAGCACCAGCACCGGGTGCGGCAGCGCGTCGAGCACGGCGAAGCCGGTCGCCGCCTCGGCACCGCGCAGCCGGTGGCGCAGCTGCAGCGCGCGGCGGATATGCGGCAGCAGGGAATCGAGGAGGCGCCGCTCCTCGCGCGAGAAGGGCTGGGCATCGTCGGGCCGGTGGATGCAGATCGGCATGGCGCCCGCCTCGCCAAGCCGCGCCACCGTGCCGGCGACCCAGCGCAGGCCGAGCTGGCGCCCGAAATCGTTGTAGAACTCGCTCCGCAGCAGCTCGGCGTCGGGCACCAGCATCTCGCCATTGGTGAGGATGCGGTTGGGGTCCCGGCCGCTGGCAACCAGCGCCGCGGCGCGCGTCGTCCAGAGGTCGACATGGCGGTAGTGGCGCTGGTAGGCGAGCACCGCGTCGTCGGCGAAGCCCTCGCGCCAGAGCATCTCCACCCGGCCCGTGGCGATGTCGCCCACCATGAGCACCGCCGTGCGCGCGCCGGTCGCGGCCTTCAGCGCCTGCTCCACGGCGGGCCAGGGGGTGCCGCCGGCGGCGGCGTCGTAGACGGTCTCGGTGAGGGCGGCGAGCGCGGCGGGGGTCGTCATGGCGTCGCTCCGTCTGGGGGCGCGGCCGGCGCCGTTGCGCCTGCGCCGGTTGCCGATCCAACGTATCCGGTGCGACATTGGCAACATCCTCCGATCGGAGGACGGCAGGTCCGGGCATCATCCAAACGGATGAAATCAGCCCTGCCAGGGCCGCGGGCGGCGCGGCCGGCGGCCCTTCCGGACCTCCACTCCGGCCAGCGGCGGGCCGGCGCGGCGGATCAGTCGACGGGCGGCGCGCCGGCGGCGGCCTGCGCCCTGGCCCGCGTCCGCGCCATCAGCCAGACCCCCGCGGCCAGCATCGGCAGCGACAGCAACTGCCCCATGGTCAGGCCGGCGAAGAGGAAGCCGAGATGCGCGTCGGGTTGGCGGAAGAGCTCTCCGATCAGCCGCGCCACGGCGTAGCCCGCCAGGAAGGCGCCGGTCAGGAAGCCGCGCCGCGCCCGGATCGCCGGCCGGTGCACCAGGACCAGCAGCAGCGCCAGCAGCACGAGGCCCTCGAGCCCGGCCTGGTAGAGCTGGCTCGGGTGGCGCGGCTCCGGCCCGCCGGTGGGGAAGACCATGCCCCAGGGCAGGTCCGTCACCCGGCCCCAGAGCTCGCCGTTGATGAAATTCGCCAGCCGCCCGAACAGCAGGCCGATCGGGACCACCGGCGCGATGCGGTCGCCGAAGCCGAGCGGGTCGATGCCCTGCCGCCGGCAGAACAGCAGCGTCGCCAGGATCACCCCCAGCATGCCGCCGTGGAAGCTCATCCCGCCCTGCCAGACCGCCAGGATCTCCGCCGGGTGGGCCAGGAAATGGCCGGGCCGGTAGAACAGCACGTAGCCGAGCCGGCCGCCGAGGATGATGCCGAGCGTCGCCCAGGTGACATAGTCATCGAGCTGCTCGCGGCTCGCCACCGCCGGCGGCAGGGCGACGAGGCGCCGCGCCAGCAGCCAGCCGAGCACGATGCCGGCGATGTAGGCCAGCGCGTACCAGCGGATGGCGAAGGGGCCGATCTCGACCAGCACCGGGTCGATCATCGGGAAGGGCAGGGCGAGCAGCATCAGCGATAGGGGTCGTCGGCCGCGAGGAAGTCCTGCACGGTGCGGCGCACGCCCTCCTCCAGCGGGGTCATCTGCCCGGCGTAGCCGGCGGCGCGCAGGCGGTCGAGCGGCGCCTCGGTGAAGTACTGGTACTTGCCGCGCAGATCGGCCGGCATGTCGATGAAGGCGATGTCCTCCGGCCGGCCGAGCGCGGCGAAGAGCGCGCGCACGAGGTCGAGGAAGCTGCGCGCCCGGCCCGAGCCGAGGTTGAACAGGCCCGAGACAGCGGGGTTGTCGAGCAGCCAGAGCATCACCGCGACGCAGTCGTCCACATGCACGAAGTCGCGCATCTGCTCGCCATCGGCGATGTCGGGGCGGTCGGAGCGGAACAGGCGCGCGGGCTCGCCGCGGCTGAC
>CAYNYQ010000339.1:0-5658 GCA_964401305.1 uncultured Acetobacteraceae bacterium
GTTCCTGTGAAGCTCTTCCGTTCCCCGCAGAAGTCGTTGGGAAATCTCGACGCGGACGCGACCGCCACGCTGATCGCGGCGGCTGCGGACGTGGCCCTCGTGCTTGATGGGATGGGCGTGATCCGCGACGTCTCCTTCAACAGCGAGGACCTGGCGCGGGAACTCGAGGGCGAGCGCCTCTGGCCGGGGCTGCGCTGGGCCGACACCGTCACCGAGGAGACCCGCCCCAAGGTCGAGGCCTTCCTGCGCGAGGCCGGCACCCGCCGCGCCAGCCGCTGGCGCCACCTGAACCACACCGCGGCCTCGGGCGGCGCCTCGGTGCCCATCCTCTACTCGGTCATCCGCCTCGACGACGCGAGCGACCGCCTGCTCGCCTTCGGCCGCGACCTGCGCCCGCTGTCGCAGCTGCAGCAGCGCCTCGTGCAGGCGCAGCAGTCGATGGAGCGCGACTATTCGCGGCTGCGCCATGCCGAGACGCGCTACCGCCTGCTGTTCCAGATGTCGGCCGAGGCGGTGCTGGTGCTCGATGCCGGCACGCTCGGCATCGTCGAGGCGAACGAGGCCGCGAAGCGCCTCATCGGCGGCGAGGCCGAGAAGCCCGCCCGCGGCTTCCTGGAGCTCTTCGACGAGGCCGGGCGCGAGGCGGTGCAGCTGCTGCTGGCCGGCGTGCGCGCGGTCGGGCGCGCCGACGACGCCCGCGCGCGCCTCGTCGAATCGGGGGCGGAGGTCGCGGTCTCCGCATCGCTGTTCCGCCAGGAGAGCGGCACCCTCTTCCTCGTGCGCGTCGCCTCCGTCGAGGCCGATGCCGCGGCGATCGTGCTGCCCAAGCCGCAGCGCAAGCTGCTGAAGGCGGTCGAGAGCGCGCCGGACGGCTTCGTGGTGACGACCCAGGAGGGCCGCATCATGATCACCAACGCCGCCTTCCTCGAGCTCGCCCAGCTGCCGAGCCTCGAGCAGGCGCGCGACGAGATGCTGGACCGCTGGCTCGGCCGCCCGGGCGTCGACTTCGAGGTGCTGGCGGCGACGCTGCGCAGCCGCGGCTCGGTGCGCCTCTTCGCCACCGTGCTGCGCGGCGAGCACGGCGCCTCGGCCGAGGTCGAGGTCTCCGCCGTGGCGGTGATGAATGGCGGCAAGCCCTGCTACGGCTTCGCCATCCGCGACATCGGCCCGCGCCTGCCGGTGGAGCGGCCCGCCGTGCCCGGCCGCGGCCTGCCGCGCTCGGTCGAGCAGCTGACCGAGCTGATCGGCCGCGTGCCGCTGAAGGACCTGGTGCGCGAGGCGACCGACGTGATCGAGCGCCTGGCGATCGAGGCCGCGCTCGAACTGTCGGGCGACAACCGCGCCTCGGCGGCCGAGATGCTCGGGCTCAGCCGCCAGAGTCTCTACGTGAAGCTCCGCCGCTACGGGCTCGGCGATCTCGCCGCGCCCGAGCCGGGCGATGCCTGAGCACGGGTCCGGGGGACGCGGCATGTCGGATCCTGCCATCGCCACGCCGCGGCCGCTGCAGCGCCCCGATCCCGCGGCGGTGCTGGAGCTGCTCAAGCCCATCACCTGGTTCCCGCCGATGTGGGCCTTCGGCTGCGGCATCGTCGCCTCGGGCGCGGCGCTCTCGCAGCACTGGCCGCTCGCGCTGCTCGGCATCCTGCTCGCCGGGCCGGTGGTCTGCGGCATGAGCCAGGCGGTGAACGACTGGTTCGACCGCCACGTGGACGCGATCAACGAGCCGCACCGGCCGATCCCCTCGGGCCGCATGCCGGGGCGCTGGGGGCTTTATGTAGCGGTTGCCTGGACCGGGCTTTCGCTGCTGGTCGGCGCGGCGCTCGGCCGCTGGGGCTTCGCTGCGACGGTGCTCGGCGTGGCGCTGGCCTGGGCCTATTCCGCGCCGCCCTTGCGGCTGAAGGCGAATGGCTGGTGGGGCAATCTCGCCTGCGGCCTGTCCTACGAATCCCTGCCCTGGATCACCGCCGCGGCGGTGATGGCCGGCGGCGCCGCGCCGGATGCCCTGCTCGTGCTGGTCGCCGTGCTCTACGGGCTCGGCGCGCACGGCATCATGACGCTGAACGACTTCAAGGCGATCGAGGGCGATGCACGCATGGGCATCCGCTCGCTGCCGGTGCAGCTCGGCGCGGAGCGCGCGGGGCGCGTCGCCTGCCTCTTCATGGCGGCGCCGCAGGTGGTGGTGGTCGGGCTGCTGCTCGCCTGGGACGCGCCGGTCCATGCCGGCATCGTCGCGCTCTCGCTCGCCGCGCAGCTCGGCTGCATGGCGCGGATGCTGCGCGACCCGCGGGGTCTCGCACCCTGGTACAACGGCACCGGCGTGCTGCTCTACGTGCTCGGCATGCTGGCCAGCGCCTTCGCGCTGCGGGGGATGGCGTGATGGCGGGCGGGGGACTCGGCTGGCTCGGCATCATCCGGCTCGGCCTGGTGCAGACGGCGCTCGGCGCCATCGTGGTGATGACGACCTCGACCCTGAACCGGGTGATGGTGGTCGAGCTCGGCCTCGCCGCGCTCATCCCCGGCGTGCTGGTCGCCTGGCACCATGCGATCCAGATCACCCGGCCGCGCTGGGGCTATGGCTCGGACATGGGCGGGCGGCGCACGCCCTGGATCCTCGGCGGCATGGCGGTGCTCGCCCTGGGCGGCGTCGGCGCGGCGGCCTCGGTCGCCTGGATGGCGAGCGCGCCGCTGGCCGGCATGCTGGCGGCGCTGCTTGCCTTCACCGCCATCGGCATCGGCGTCGGCGCAGCCGGCACCTCGCTGCTGGCGCTGCTGGCCAGCCGCGTCGCCGAGACGCGGCGCGCCGCCGCGGCGACCACGGTCTGGGTGATGATGATCCTGGGCTTCGTGCTGACCACGGCGATCGCCGGCCGGCTGCTCGACCCCTATTCGCCCGGGCGGCTCGTCGCCGTCACCGCGGGCGTCGCGGCGCTGGCGCTGCTGCTGGCGGCGCTCGCCGTCCACGGCATCGAGCGCGCGCCGGCCGCCGCCCCCGCCGCGCGCCCCGCCGAGGCGCCCGATTTCCGCCGCGTCATGGCCGAGGTCTGGGCCGAGCCGCGGGCGCGCCGCTTCACCATCTTCGTCTTCGTCTCGATGCTGGCCTACAGCGCGCAGGACCTGATCCTCGAGCCCTTCGCCGGCAGCGTCTTCGGCCTCTCGGTCGGCCAGACCACGACGCTCTCCTCGATGCAGCATGGCGGGGTGCTGGCGGGAATGATCCTGGTCGCCGTCGCGGGGAGCCTGCCGCGGCTCGGCCTCGCCTCCCTGCCGGGCTGGACCATCGGCGGCTGCATCGCCTCGGCCGCGGCCTTCCTGCTGCTGGTGGCGGCGGGCCAGGCCGGGCCGGGCTTTCCGCTCGGCGCCGCCTTCTTCGCCCTCGGCGCGGCCAACGGCGCCTTCGCCGCGGCGGCCATCGCCACGATGATGCAGCTCGCCGGCCAGGGCCGCAGCGGGCGCGAAGGCACGCGCATGGGGCTCTGGGGCGCCGCGCAGGCGGTCGCCTTCGGCCTCGGCAACCTCGTCGGCACCGGCGCCTGCGACTTGGCGCGCTGGCTGCTCGCCTCCGACCGCGCCGCCTATTCGGCCGTCTTCCTGGCGGAGGCGGCGCTGTTCCTCGCCTCCGCGCTGCTTGCCTGGCAGGTCGCGCGCGGCGGCCGCGCCGACCTGCCGCGCTTCACGACCATCGCCGCCGCGGCGGCCCGACAAAGCTGACCAGAAGGAGGAGACCGCGATGCGCGAGGAGAGCTTCGATGCCGTCGTGGTGGGCGGCGGCCCGGCCGGCGCCACCGCCGCCGACGACCTGGCGCGCGCCGGGCTCGCCGTGGCGCTGCTCGACAAGGCCGGCCGCATCAAGCCCTGCGGCGGCGCCATCCCGCCGCGCGCCATCCGCGACTTCGACATCCCGGACCACCTGATCGTCGCGCGCATCCGCAACGCGCAGATGGTCGCCCCCTCCGGCAAGCGGGTGGACATGCCGGTCGAGGGCACGGGCTATGTCGGCATGGTCGACCGCTGCGACTTCGACGAATGGCTGCGCGCCCGCGCCGCCGCCGCGGGCGCCGAGCGCCGCACCGGCACCTATGAGCGGATCGAGCGCGCCGAGGACGGCACGGCGGTGGTGCTCTACCGCCCGAAGGGCGCGGCGCCGGATGCGCCGCTGGCGCGGCTGCGCGCCCGCTGCGTCATCGGCGCGGATGGCGCGGTCTCCATGGTCGGGCGGCAATGCGTGAAGGGCGCCGAGCGCGTGCGCTACGTCTTCGCCTATCACGAGATCATCCAGGCGCCGCTCGACAACCCGGCCTGGGACCCGGACCGCTGCGACGTCTGGTACCAGGGCGAGCACTCGCCGGACTTCTATTCCTGGGTCTTCCCGCACGGCACCACGGCCAGCATCGGCACGGGCTCCATGCACAAGGGCTTCTCGCTGCGCGGCTCGGTCGGTGCGCTGCGCGAGAAGCTCGACCTCGCGGGCGCCGAGACGATCCGCCGTGAGGGCGCGCCGATTCCGCTCAAGCCGCTGAAGCGCTGGGACAACGGCCAGGACGTGCTGCTGGCCGGCGATGCGGCGGGGGTGGTGGCGCCGGCCTCCGGCGAGGGCATCTACTACGCCATGCTGGGCGGGCGGCTCGCGGCGGAGGCGGTGGCCGAGCGCCTCGCCACCGGCGATGCCCGCGCCCTGGCGACGGCGCGGCAGCGCTTCATGAAGGACCACGGCAAGGTCTTCCTCGTCCTCGGCATCATGCAGACCTTCTGGTACCGCAGCGACTGGACGCGCGAGCGCTTCGTGAAGATGTGCGCCGACAAGGACGTGCAGCGCCTCACCTGGGAGGGCTACATGAACAAGACCCTGGTGCGCCGCGACCCGCTGGCGCACGTCAAGATCTTCTTCAAGGACATGGCACACCTGCTGGGCCTGGCGCGCGCCTGAGGCCGGCCGGGGGCCGCGGCGCCTGCGGGCGCGGCGGCCCGCCTTGACCGTCCCCGGCACGGGCCGCAGCATCCCGGCCTCCGCGGCGATGCGGGAACACGGCAGCGGGGCCTTCGGACATGGCGTGGCGGATCGGCGTCGACATCGGCGGCACCTTCACCGATGTGGCGCTGGTCGAGGAAGAGACGGGCCGGATCGCCATTGCCAAGGTGCTGACCACGCCGGGCGATTTCGGCGAGGGCGTGCTGCAGGGCCTGCGCCAGGGCCTCGACGAGCACGCCATCGCCGCGGCCGAGGTCTCGCTCCTCTCGCACGCCACCACCGTGGTCACCAACGCCCTGCTCGAGGGCAAGGGCGCGCCTGCCGCCTTCATCGCCACGCGCGGCTTCCGCGACATCCTGGAATTGCGCCGCAGCGCCCGGGCCGATCTCTACGACCTCTTCCAGGACGGGCCGGCGGTGCTGATCCCGCGCCGGCACCGCTTCGAGATCACCGAGCGGATCGACGCGCAGGGCCAGATCGTGACCCCGCTGGCCGAGGCCGAGGTCGCCGGGCTGGTCGACGCGATCCGCCAGGCCGGCATCCGCACCGTCGCCGTCTCGCTGCTCTTCTCCTTCCTCAACGACGCGCATGAGCGGCGCCTCGGCGCGCTGCTGCGCCAGGCGCTGCCCGGGGTGCAGGTCTTCCTCTCCTCCGAGGTGCTGCCCGAGATCCGCGAATACGAGCGCGCCAGC
>CAYNYQ010000340.1:0-5654 GCA_964401305.1 uncultured Acetobacteraceae bacterium
AGAACGAGGCCGGCGTGATCATGCGCCTGAAGGCGCGGCGCGAGGGGCTGATGCTCAGTCTCGGCGCCGATGCCGTGGTGATCTCGCTGCAATAGGCGCTGGCCGAACGGCGGCTCCCGGCCGCGCGGCCCAGGCCCGGCGCAGCGCCCCGCCGCCCCCGGGCCGCGCCGCGCCGGCCTCAGCCCCCGGCGATCGCGCGGCGCAGCCGGCCCGAGACCAGGTCGATCAGCGCCACCATCACCAGGATCAGCAGCACGATCATCGAGACCGCCTGCCATTCCAGCGTGCGGATCATCTCCGCCAGCACCAGGCCGATGCCGCCGGCGCCGACGATGCCGATGATGGTCGAGGAGCGCGTGTTGCTCTCGAAGATGTAGAGCACCTGCCCGGCGATCACCGGCAGCACCTGCGGCAGCACGCCGAAGCGCACCCGCGCGAGGCCCGAGCCGCCGGAGGCGACCACGCCCTCCTGCGGACGGCGGTCGGCGGCCTCGATCGCCTCGGAGAAGAGCTTGCCGAAGGTGCCGATGTCGGAGGTCATGATGGCCAGCACGCCGGCGAAGGGGCCGAGGCCGACCACGCTGACCCAGATCAGCGCCCAGATCAGCGCATCGATGCCGCGCAACCCGTCCAGCCCGCGGCGGGAGAGGAAGCGCACGATGCCGTGCAGCGTGGTGTTGCGCGCCGCCAGGAAGCCCAGCGGCAAGGCGAGGAAGGCGGCGAGGCCGGTGCCGAGGAAGGCGATGGCCAGCGTCTCGGTCAGGGCATGCAGCACGGTCGGGAGGCTGGCGCCCTGGGTCGGCGCCGGCGGGACCATCAGCGTCAGGAAGTGCAACAGCTGGCCGAGGCCGGAAAGCAGCCGCGCGGGGTCGATCTCCAGCCGCCAGATCCCGAGTCCGAGCAGCGCAAGCGCCGCCACCACCGTGCCGGCCGCGGCGACGCGGCCCGGCGTGACGAGGCGGAACTGCTGCCAGTAGACGTCGCGCAGCACCGGCAGCCGGGCGCGCGTGGCGCCCGCAAGGCTGCCGGGGGCGGGAGGCTGCATCGGAACCGGCGAGGGCGCGCCGCCGCCGGCGGCGATGGAGCCAGGGGGCGGGGGCGGGCGCCTCATGCCCGGCCGATCCCGGCATCGGCCTCGAGCAGGCGACGGCGGACGAGGCCGGTGAGGGTGTCGATCAGCGTCACCGTCAGGATGATCAGCACCAGCAGCGCGGCGACGTCGTTGTAGTAGAACTTGCGCACCGCCTCCACCAGGTCCTGGCCGATGCCGCCGGCGCCGACGAAGCCCAGCACGGCGGCGCTGCGCACGTTCACCTCGAAGCGCAGCAGGGCGTAGCTGACGAAGCCGGCCAGCACCTGCGGCAGCACCGCGAAGCGCACCATGCCGGTCCAGGAGGCGCCAGCGGCGACCGCGCCCTCGACCGGCTTCATGTCGATGTTCTCCACCACCTCGGAGAAGAGCTTGCCCTGGCCGCCGAGCGTATGGAGGGCGATGGCCAGCACGCCGGGCAGCGGGCCGAGGCCGAAGGCGATGACGAAGATCAGCGCGAAGACGATCTCCGGCACCGTGCGGCAGAACTCCAGCACGCGCTTGACGCCCCAGCGCAGCGGCGCGCTGGGGACGATGTTGGCGGCCGAGAGCAGGCCGAGCGCGAAGCCGCCGGCGCAGCCGACCAGCGTGCCGACATAGGCGATCAGCAGCGTATCGCCGAGCAGCGCGAGCCAGCGCGGCAGGCCCCAGAACCATTCGGCCGGGTCGGTCCAGACCCGGCTGCCGGCCTGCGCGCCGCCCTCCAGCGTCAGGATGCGGTCGAAATAGCCGAAGAAATTGCCGCCGCGGTCCCAGAGCAGGCCGGGATCGACCTCGGCCACCCAGCCGCTGAGCAGGGCCAGCAGCAGCGCGATGCCGCCGCCGAGCAGCAGGCGCCGCCGCTCGGCGCGCCGTGCCCGGGCATAGCCCTCGGCGAGCGGAGAGAGCCGCGCCTCGGGCAGCGCGGGCAGCGCGGCGGCGGACACCGGCGTGGCGCCGTGGCTCAGCTGCGCCGGCGGCGCAGGTTGTCGACGAAGCGGTTCAGCTCGACGATCGGCTGGTAGGCGGCGTTGTCCACCGGCTCCCACGGGCGCGCCTTGCCGTCGGTGATGCGCTGGAAGATCGCGGGCTCGCGCTGCGGCAGGGCGAAGTAGGCCTCGCGGATCGCCGCCTTCAGCTCGGCCGGCAGGTTGGCCAGGTAGGCCTGCGGCGAGTTCACGATCTGCTCGGAGCGGAAGATGATGCGGAAGTCCGCCGCCTTCACCATGCCCTTGCGGTCCATGCGCATCAGGTTGCTTTCCTGCTCGTCGTTCCACCAGTTGGCGGCGACGTCCACGGTGCCCTGCTGCAGGGCGATCACCGCGTTCTCGTGGCTGCCGGTGTAGACGACGCGGGCGAAGAACTGCTCGGGGTTGATACCCATCTTGTCGAGCGCGAAGCGGGGGACGTTGTTGCCGGAGGTGGAGTTGGGATCCACCAGGCCGAGGTTCTTGCCGCGCAGCTCCTCGATCTTGCGGAAGGGGCTGTCGGCCTTCACGTAGAACACCGAATAGTAGCCCTTGGTGCCATCGCCGTTCACGTCGATGGCGAAGGCCTCGACCTGGGCGCCGGTCATCAGCGCGCGGGCGAAGGCGGAGGGGCCGTAATAGGCGAAGTGGATGTTGCCCGAGCGCTGGCCCTCGATGACCGCGGCGTAGTCGTTGGCGACGCGCAGCGTCACCTTGGTGCCGAGCTGGCGCGACATGTAGTCGACGAAGGGGCCGAAGCGCTCGGTCACGCCGGCGGCGTTCTCGGCCGGCACGACGGCATAGACCAGTTCGGGGTAGCGGGCGCGCCAGGCCGGGGCCTGGGCGAGGGCGGGCGCGGCGAGGAGGCCGGTGGCGGCAGAGCCGAGCAGCAGGCGGCGGCTGAGCATGCGGGGGGTCTCCCTGGTGGGCGGGGTGATGGGCGTCTCAGGCGGCGACGATCGCCGCGGGGGCCGTTGCGGCAGCGGCTGCCGCCGTGGCGCCGGCCTCCGCCGCCTCGAGCCCGTAGAGGGCCTGGGTGGCGGCGTCGGTCAGCGCCTCGGGCGGCCCGTCGAAGACGACCTTGCCGGCGGCGAGGCCGACCAGGCGCTCGCAGTAGGTGCGGGCGAGGTCGAGGGCGTGCAGGTTCACCAGCACGGTGATGCCGTAGCGGCGGTTGATCTCGGCCAGCGCGTCCATGACCAGCAGCGCGTTGCGCGGGTCGAGCGAGGCGACGGGCTCGTCGGCCAGGATGATCTGCGGCTCCTGCACCATGGCGCGGGCGATGGCGACGCGCTGCTGCTGGCCGCCCGAGAGGCTCTCGGCGCGCTGTGCGGCGAGGCTGCCCATGTCGAACTGCTCGAGCGCGGTGAGGGCGATGGCGCGGTCCGTCTCGGGCCACAGGCGCAGCAGGGCGCGCCAGCCCGGCACGTGGTGCAGGCGCCCGACCAGCACGTTGGTCAGCACGTCGAGCCGCTGCACCAGGTTGAACTGCTGGAAGATCATGGCGCAGTCGCTGCGCCAGCCGCGCAGCGCCGCGCCCTTCAGCGCCGTGACGTCGCGCCCCTCGAACAGGATGCGCCCCTCGGTCGGGTCGGTCAGGCGGTTGATCATTCGCAGCAGCGTCGACTTGCCCGCGCCCGAGCGGCCGATAACGCCGAGCATCTGCCCGCGCGGCACGGCGAGTGTCACGGAATCGACCGCCGTCACGGCGCCGAAGCGGCGCGTCACGGACTGCAGCTCGAGCATGTGTCGCCCCTTCCCGGCGCCGCGCTATACTGGCGATGCATGACAGAAGTGTGTCATTTCGATTACAAGCCGGAGTCGCTGCGGGCCCGCGATCGGCCCCCCGCGGGCGCCCCGGCATCCGGAGGAACGCCCAGAATGACGCCAAGACGAGCCCTGCTGGGGGCGCTGCCCGCACTGGGCCTGGCACGCGGCGCCGCCGCCCAGGCCTTTCCCACCCGCGCGATCGCCGTCTACTCCGGCTACCCGCCCGGGGGCGTGACCGACATCACCGGCCGCGCGGTCGCCGAGCGGATGGCGCGGGAGCTGGCCGTGCCCGTGGTGATCGAGAACCGCGCCGGCGCCGCCACCTCGGTCGCCAGCACCGCCGCGGCGCAGGCGCGGCCGGATGGCTACACGCTGCTGATGGGCACCTCGACGCTGGCGATCAACCCGGCGCTGCAGCCCAACCTGACGCCGAAGGAGCCGATGCGCGAGCTGGCGCCGATCGGCATGGTGTTCCGCACCGCCTTCCTGCTGCACGTCCACCCCTCCTTCCCCGCGCGCACGGCGGCCGAGCTGATCGCCTGGTGCAAGGCCAATCCGGGGAAGCTGAACTTCGGCAGCAGCGGCACTGGGGCGGTGAACCATCTCTGCCAGGCGCTCTTCGCGCAGCGCGCCGGCATCGATGTGACGCACGTGCCCTATCGCGGTGGCGCGCCGGCGCTGCTCGACCTGCGGGCGGGCCGCATCCAGGCGATGTTCGCCGCGGTGCTGGAGGCGCTGCCGGCGGTGCGCGAGGGGGCGACGCGGGCGCTGGCCATCTCCTCGGCCGGGAAGAGCCCGCTGCTGCCGGAGGTGCCGCCGGTGGCAGAGACCATCCCGGGCTTCGACGTGGTGTTCTGGCAGGGCCTCTTCGCCCCCGCCGGCACGCCGGCGCCGGTGCTCGAGCGGCTCGGCCAGGCGCTGCGGGCGGCCACCGAGGATGCCGCGCTGCGCGCCCGCATGGCCGAGCAGGGGGTGGAGATCGTCACCGGCGATGCGGCGGTGCTGCGCCGGACGCTGGCCGAGGAGACGACGATGTGGGGCGACCTGATCCGCAGCGCCGGCATCCGCCCGGACTGAGCCCGCCCGGCCGGGTCCGCCGCCGGGGCGGGGCTTGCCCGTCCCGCGGCCGGGGAACATCATCGGCGGGAACGGCGCCACGCCGACGGAGGAGACGGCCATGGATCTGCGCTTCACCCCCGAGGAGCAGGCCTTCCGCGAGGAGGTCCGCGCCTTCATCGCCGAGAACCTGCCGCGCGAGATCCGCGAGCGCATGCGGCTCGGCCATCCCGCGCGCAAGCAGGACACCATCGCCTGGCAGCGGATCCTGAACGCGCGCGGCTGGGCCGCCTATTCCTGGCCGAAGGAATACGGCGGGCCGGGCTGGACCTCCGTGCAGAAGATGATCTTCCTCGAGGAGAACCTGGCCGCGCCGGCGCCCGAGGTCTCGCCCTTCAACATCACCATGCTCGGCCCGGTGCTGATCCAGTTCGGGACCGAGGCGCAGAAGAAGCGCTACCTGCCGCGCGCCGCCAACCTCGACGACTGGTGGTGCCAGGGCTTCTCCGAGCCAGGCGCGGGATCGGACCTCGCCAGCCTGAAGACGCGGGCGGTGCGGGAAGGTGACCACTACGTGGTGAACGGGCAGAAGATCTGGACCAGCACCGCGCACAATGCCGACTGGATCTTCCTGCTGGTGCGCACCGACCCGAAGGCGCCGAAGCAGCAGCAGGGCATCAGCTTCCTGCTGGTGGACATGCGGACGCCGGGGGTAGAGGTGCGGCCGATCATCTCGATCGACGGCAGCCACCACCTGAACGAGGTCTTCTTCACCGACGTGAAGGTGCCGG
>CAYNYQ010000341.1:0-5621 GCA_964401305.1 uncultured Acetobacteraceae bacterium
TCGTCAGGCTCATAACCTGAAGGTCACAGGTTCAAATCCTGTCCCCGCATCCAGACAAAACGCTTTTTCCGAACGCCTCAGCCACCGTGCTGGGGCGTTTTTGCATGTCCGCCCGCAGCCGTGGCCCATCTGGCACGAACCACGATCCTTCTGGCATGCTCCCGCACAACCAACCGGGAGATCCGCCCATGCCGCTCGTCACGCGCCGCGCCGCGCTCGCCTTGCCTCTGGCCGTCGCGCTCGCGCCCGCGGCCCGCGCGCAGGACGCCGATTGGCCGAGCCGCCCCATCCGCCTCATCGCGCCCTATCCGCCCGGCGGACAGACCGACATCGTCTCGCGCTGGCTGTCGGAGCGGCTGCGCCCCGTCCTGCCGCAGCCCGTCGTCGTCGACAACCGGGCCGGCGCCCAGGGCATGATCGGCACCCAGGCCGCGCTGCAGGCGCCGGCCGACGGCTACACCGTGCTCTACATCAACGCCTCGACCTCGCTGATCAACCCGGTCATCCACGCCAACCCCGGCTACGACACCTTCCGCGACATGGCGCCCGTCGTGCAGTTCGGCACGGCCGCGCTCGTGCTGACGGTGCGCCCCGATCGCGGCCTCAAGACCCTGGCCGACCTGATCGCCCTGGCCAAGCGCCGCCCCGGTGAACTCACCTACGCCAGCTTCGGCATCGGCTCGGCCAGCCATCTCTACGGCGCCATGCTGGAAAAGGCCGCCGGCGTGCAGATGAGCCACGTTCCCTATCGCGGCTCCGCCCCCGCGGTGCTCGACGTCGTCGCCGGCAACGCCTTCCTCTCGATCAACGACGAGGCGGTCAGCGTGCCGCAGATCCGCGACGGGCGGCTGCTGGCCCTGGCCGTCACCGGGCCGGCGCGGCTCGAGACGTTGCCCGAGGTGCCGACCTTCCAGGAGCTCGGCTTCGGCGGCGGCCTGACGCAGCTCGGCTTCAACGGCCTCGTCATGCGCGCCGGCACCGCGCCGGCCATCATCCAGCGGCTCGCCGATGCCGTCCTCTCCGTGGTGAACACGCCCGAAGGGCGGCGGCGCCTGCGCGAGATGGGGCTGGTGCCGACCGGCCTCGGCCCGGCGCAGTTCGCCGCGCAGCTCCGCGCCGACGCGCCCGGCTGGGCGCAGGCGGCGCGCGATTCCGGCGCGCGGGTGGAATAGCCGCCGCCCGCATCACCCGTTCCGATGATCCCGCCCCGGTCGCCGCGTGCCAGGGTGGAGCCCGCGGCGGGAGGGACGGCGATGCGCCTGGCGACCTACAACGTCGAGAACCTGTTCGAACGGGCGAAGGTGATGAACCTGCCCGACTGGCAGGATGGGCGCGACGCGCTGCAGGCCTATGCCGCCTTCAACGCGGCGATCGCGCAGGAGCGCTACGGCGCGGCGGAGCTCGGCGCCATGCAGGCGGCGCTCGAGACGCTCGGCCTCAAGAGGACGGACGACTCGGCGCTCGCCCTGCTGCGGCAGAATCGCGGCCTGCCGCTGCGCGCGCGCCGCCAGGGCCGGCTGCAGTTCGTGGCTGAGGGCCGGGCCGACTGGATCGGCTGGCTCGAGCTGAAGACCGAGCCCGTGAACGCCGTCGCCATCGACAACACGGCGCGGATCATCGCGGCGCTCGACGTCGACGTGCTGGCGGTGATCGAGGCCGAGAGCCGCCCCTCGCTCCTCCGCTTCAGCCAGCAGGTGCTGCCCCGCATCGGCGCCCGGCCCTTCGAGCAGGTGATGCTGGTGGACGGCAACGACGCGCGCGGCATCGATGTCGGGCTGATGACGCGCAACGGCGTCCGCATCCGCTCCGTCGCCAGCCATGTCGACGACCGCGACGCGCGGGGGCGGCTCATCTTCAGCCGCGACTGCGCCGACTACGCCCTGGCCCTGCCGGGCGGCGGCACGCTGCACGTGCTGGTCAACCACTTCAAGAGCCAGGGCTATGGCGGCAAGGCCGCCAATGATGCGCGCCGGCGCGCCCAGGCGGCGCGGGTGCGGGCGATCTACGAGGAGCGGCTGGCCGCGGGCGCGGCCCATGTCGCCGTGGTCGGCGACCTGAACAACCCGCCGGAGGAGGCACCGCTGGCGCCGCTGCTCGGCCAGGGCGGGCCGCGCGACATCCAGGACCATCCGCGCTTCCGCGGCGACGGGCGCAGCGGCACCTGGAAGAACGGCACGGCGCGCCAGCGGCTGGACTACATCCTGCTCTCGCCGGCGCTCTGGCAGGCGGTCAGCGCCGGCGGCATCGAGCGCCGCGGCGTCTGGGGCGGCAGGAACGGCACCCTCTTCCCGCACCTGCCCGAGATCACGCGGGAGGAGGAGGCGGCCTCCGACCACGCCGCGCTCTGGGCGGAGTTCGACCTCGGCTGAGCGGACGGCGGCGCCCGGGACGCGCGGGTGCGGATCGGCCCGCCCGACCTGCGCGGCGGCGAACCGGACCGGCGCCTGCACGTTGCCCGCCCATGCGAAGGACAGCGCTGCGGCAGGCCGACGACCGGCGTGAACTCCAGACCGACGACAGGGGCACGGTCCTGCTGGACCGGGCCGGCATGGTCCTCGCCGAGCACGGCACGGACCGGCACGAGGAACTCCTGGCGCAGCACCTGGCCGAGGGCTGGCGCAAGGCCGAGGATGCCCACCAGCCGCCGATGCCTGTCGCGCCGCTGGCGCAGCGGGATCCTGGCCCCACCGGCCCGGCCGCGACCGTCACCGACGGCGAGGACGGCTGACCCCCGCCCAAAGCCGCCCTGCGCGGCGCCGCCCCGCACGTCGGCGTGTTCCCCCCGGGCCCCGCTTTGCTCTAGCCTCGGCCGCCGGAGAGGGATCATCGCCATGCCGCCGCTCGACAGCGCCGCCACGGAGCACGCCAGCGTCTGCACGCTGGACTGCCCGGACACCTGCAGCCTCACCGTCACGGTCGAGCGCGGCCGCATCGTCAAGGTGCGCGGCTCCACGGCGCTGCCCTACACGGCTGGCGTCATCTGCAACAAGGTCGCGCACCACACGGATGCCTTCGTGCACGGGCCGGGCCGGCTGCTGCACCCGCTGCGCCGCGTCGGGCCGCGCGGCGCGGGCGAGTTCCGCCGCATCCCGTGGGCCGAGGCGCTGGACGAGGCGCATGCGCGCATCACGGCGGCCATCGCCGCGCATGGCCCGCAGACGGTGCTGCCGCTGAACTATGCCGGGCCGCACGGCATGCTCTCCGGCGACAGCATGTCGCTGCGCTTCTTCCACCGCCTGGGCGCGACGCAGCTCTTCCGCCGCGCCATGTGCGGCGGCGTGCGGTCCGAGGCCTGGACCGGCACCTACGGCCCCGTCCCCGGCATCGGGCCGGAGGCGGCGGCCGAGGCGAAGCTGAACCTGGTCTGGGGCAACAACGCCACCGTCACCAACCTGCACCTGGTGCGCCAGGTCAGCCTGGCCCGGCGCAAGGGCGGGCGGCTCGCGGTGGTCGATCCGCTGCGCACCAAGATCGCCGAGCAGGCCGACCTGCACCTCCAGCTGCGCCCCGGCACGGACGTGCTGCTCGGCTTCGCGCTGGCGGTCGCGCTGCGCGATCTCGGCGCGCACGATGCCGGCTTCATCGCCCGCCACGTCCATGGCTACGCCGAGTACATGGCGCAGGCCGCGCCCTGGACGCCGGCGCGCGCGGCGGCCGAATGCGGCGTGGCGGAGGCCGACATCCTCACCCTGGCGCGCTGGATGGCCGAGGCCGACCCGCTGGTGCTCGCCCCCGGCAACGGGCTCGAGCGCGGGCGGAACGGCGGCAGCGGCATCCGCGCCGCCATCGCGCTGCCGGCGCTGCTCGGGCGGATGGATGCGCGGAGCGGCGTCGTCCTCGGCGCCGGCTTCGCCTTCCCCAAGACGCCCGCGCCGCTGACCCGGCCGGACCTGCTGCCGCCCGGCACGCGCACGGTGAACATCCTCGATGTCGGGCGGCACCTGACCGACGACGACCTCGACCCGCCGATCCGCGCCGTCGTGGTCTACAACCACAACCCGATCGTCGTGCATCCGGACCAGAACCGCATGCGCCGGGCGCTGGCGCGGGAGGAGGTCTTCACCCTCGGCATCGAGGTGCAGATGACCGAATCCATGCGCTACTGCGACCTGGTGCTGCCGGCGGCGACGCAGTTCGAGGTGCACGACCTCTACGCCGCCTATGGCCAGCACTGGCTGCAGCGGGCCGAGCCGGTGATCCCACCCGAGGGCGAGAGCCTGCCGAACACCGAGATCTTCCGCCGCCTCGCCGCCCGCTTCGGCTTCGACGAGCCCTGCTTTGCCGACGACGACGCGGCGCTGATGGACCAGGCGGTGGACGGCGCGCACCCGCGGCTGAAGGGCACCCGGCCGAGCGCGCTGCCGACCGACCGGGCGCTGCGCATGGAGGCCGAGGATGGCCGCCCGCTGGCGCTGTTCGACACCGTCCTGCCGGCCACCCCCTCGGGCAAGGTGGAGCTGGCCTCCGAGACCCTCGCCGCGCGCTGGGGGGAGGCGGCGCGGCTGCCGGCCTGGCGCCCGCCCGCGCCCGCACCGGCCTTCCCGCTGGCGCTGATCTCCCCGGCCTCGGACAAGCGCATCTCCTCGACGCTGCTCGGCTTCGGCGGCGCGCCGGGGGAGGTGCCGCCGCTGCTGATGCACCCCGCCGATGCCGGCGCGCGGGGCCTGGCTGCGGGCATGGCCGTGCGGGTGCACAACGCGCTGGGCGAGGTGGTGCTGCCGCTGGTCGTCACCGATGCGGTACCGCCCGGCGTGGTCGCCTCGGAGAAGGGCGCCTGGCTGGCGACCTCGCCGACGGGCCAGACGATCAGCGCCCTGGTCTCGGCGACGGACCGCGCCGACCTCGCCGAAGGCGCCTGCTACAACGACGTGCGGGTGGAGGTGGCAGCGGCCTGAGCCGGGGCCGCGGCCCGCTCAGCCGCCGAACACCTCGCCCCAGGCCGCCATCAGCGCCGCGTCGGCCTCCTCCATGGTCGCAGGGATACCGAGGCGGTGCAGGCTGGTCACGCCATGCGCCGCGATGCCGCAGGGCACGATCCCGCCGAAATGCCCGAGGTCGGGGTCGACGTTCAGCGCCACCCCGTGCCAGCTCACCCAGCGCGTCACCCGCACGCCGATGGCCGCCACCTTGTCCTCGGTGCCGCGGGCGCGGTCGACCACCCAGATGCCGACGCGCCCGTCCCGCCGTTCGCCGCGGATGTTGAAGCGGTCGAGCGCCCGGATCAGCCACTCCTCCAGCCCGTGCACATAGGCGCGGACATCGCGCGCCGGCACCCTGCCGTGCGGCCGGGCGAGGTCCAGCATCACGTAGCCGGTGCGCTGGCCCGGGCCGTGATAGGTCCATTGCCCGCCCCGCCCGGCGCGGAAGACCGGGAAGCGCGGGTCGATCAGGTCCCCCGGCGCGGCGGAGGTGCCGGCGGTGTAGGTCGGCGGGTGCTCGACCAGCCAGATGCGCTCCGGCGCCGTGCCGGCGCGGATCGCCGCCACCTCGGCCTCCATGGCGGCGAGCGCCTCGGCATAGGGGGTGAGGCCCTCGGCGACGTGCCATTCGGGGCCCGGCGGGGATGCGGCGGCGGTTGATGCGGGCTGGGTCATCGGCTATACGCCGCCGCTCTACGGCGC
>CAYNYQ010000342.1:0-3380 GCA_964401305.1 uncultured Acetobacteraceae bacterium
CCCGCCTGCGCCGGGTCCGGTGGCCGAGTGGTCAGGCAAGGGTCTGCAAAACCCTCTACAGCGGTTCGATTCCGCTCCGGACCTCCAGGGCGCCACGGGCACTCGCGGCAGGGCAGGACGGAGGGCACCCCATGGGGCTTCCGCCCGGTCGCAGCGGCTGCTATACGCCGCGCCCTGGCTGATCCGGCGTGGCGCAGCGGTAGCGCAGCGGACTGTTAATCCGTTGGTCGTTGGTTCGAATCCAACCGCCGGAGCCATTTCTTTCGCTCCTTGAAGCCGCCCGCTCGCGCCACGGTGCGTATGCGACAGCGCTCGGCCTATCGGTCGGTGGACGGCGCCCAGGGCCAAGGTCCACCTGAACGGCCGCATCTCCCTGCCGCCCGGACCGGCGCGCCATAGCCCCCCTTTGGCCCAGCCGCCCACATCCATGCGAGCGCACCGAATCCGACTTGCAGATCTTGCTTTCTTTTCACCCATAGGTAGTGTGTCGACAGGCAATTCACTCGCTGGGAGCTTGGCCGGGGGCGCCATGACGTGGTCGGATGCAGCCATCCTCATCGGAGCCGGTCTCGCCATGGTCCTGGTTTGGATTGTCCTGGCCTGGTCTATGTTCACCGACTGACCCGGACCGCGGCGTGCCCGGCAGTCGAACGCCCACCGCAACCCTGCCGCATCATCGCCGCCTGCAGCGCCCGGCCTGAGGACGGCTGGCCCCGTTCGGCGCCGCACCGTGCCGAGACGGCCTGCCGGCCTGGCCAGGCCCCTCCGCGCCCCAGCAGCGCAGCTATCCCGGCTGGGGGATAAATTCTCGAAACAAGGTCCAGGCTATCCTGCCCTGAGCCTGTTCCCGGAAAGAGCGCGCGCTCGCGGCGGTGCAGAACTCTGGGGATAAATCCCCGCTGTGCAGACGGTGCGCCAAAAACCAGCCCAGGCGATGCCGCCTGCCGGAAGCCGCGCGTTACCCTCCATGGCCACGACGCTGCGCCCCTTGCGCCGCATACGGCCCTGCCCCAGCATCGGCCCGAAACGGGAACGGAAACGTCCGATGCCACGCCTTGCCAGCGCCCCTCGCGGGCTGCGCCGCCGCGCCCTCCTCGCCGGCGCCGGGCTCTCCGCCCTGCCCTTGCCGGCGCTGGCCCAGGCGCCGCGCTTCCCCGATCGCCCCATCGAGATCATCGTCGGCTTCACCGCCGGCGGCGGCACCGACCTCGACGCCCGCAGCTATGCCCGCGCGCTCGAGCAGCGCCTCGGCGGCACCGTCGTCATCAGCAACCGCCCGGGCGCGGGCGGGGAGCTCGCGCTCGGCCTCGTCGCGCGGGCGCGCCCCGATGGCCACACCATCGGCACCACCAACTTCCCCGGCCTGCTCACCATCCCGATCGAGCGCCCGGCGCAGTTCAAGCTGGCCGACTTCGCGCCTCTGGCCAACATCGTCACCGATCCCTCCGCCATCACGACGCATGTCGAGAGCCCCTACCGCTCGCTCGCCGACGTCATCGCCCGCGCCAAGGCGGCGCCGGAGACCATCACCTACGCCTCGCCCGGCATCGGCTCGGACGACCACATGCAGCTCGTGCTGCTCGAGCAGGCGGCGGGGATCAGGCTGAACCACGTGGTCTACCAGGGCGACCCGCAGCTGCGCACGGCACTGCTCGGGCGGCAGGTGGACCTGATCGGGCTCAACCTCGGCGCCGTCACCGCCGCACCCGACAAGATGCGCATGCTGGCCCAGGGCGGCGCCACCCGCAGCCGCTTCCAGCCCGAGGTGCCGACGCTCACCGAGCTCGGCTTCCCCGTGCAGATGGCCTCCGAGCGCGGCCTGGTGGTGCCGGCCGGCACCCCGCCCGCCATCCTCGCCCGGCTGCGCGAGGCCACCGCCGACATCGCCCGCGACCCCGAATTCATCCGCCAGCTCGAGGGCCGCTTTACCGTGCCGCTCTTCCTCGAGGGCGAGGCCTGGTTCGACCGGCTCCGCCGCGAGGAGAGCCGCTTCCGCGAGATCTGGCAGCGCACGCCCTGGAAGCAGGGCTGAGCCGGCCGGTCGCGGGGGCGTCCCTGGCAGGCGGGCGGCGCTTCCGTCCGCCCCGCCCATGCTCTACCCAACGGCGCGCCCGGCAGGCGCTGCCCTGCGTCCCGCCGCCGCGGGCCCCGGGCGGCCCCCAGGTCCAGCAACGCTCGGAGACACGAGGATGAGCGAACCCGCCACCGGCCAGACCGGCCCCGTCTACCTGCGCTCCCGCCCCGGCGGGCCGGCGCCGCTGCTCGAGCCCTTCCCCGACCTCGACGCCGCGCTCGACGCCGTCGAGGCGCGGTGGGAGACGCTGCAGCACCAGGTGCCGCAGATCCTCGACGCGCGCCGCGTGCTGGTGGTCAGCACCGAGGACCTGCAGCGCATGATGGCGGAGGAGGACGAGCCGGCCTGAGCCGCCCCCGGCTTTCGCCGCAATTGGCCGGCATCAGCGGGGCATGCCCGCTTCCCCCGTCGCCCGCGGCCTGCTCGGCGCGCTGGCCTGCCTCGCCTGCCTCGCCGTCTTCTTCCGCGGCCAGCTCGCCGACGGCTTCACCCTGCTGATCGGCGACCGCCACGACGCGGTCATCGCCCTCTCCATCATGGAGCACTGGTCGAAGCTGCTGGGCGGCCAGGCGATCGCCTGGGACCGCACCTTCTACTTCCACCCGGTGCCGGCGACGCTCGGGTACAATGACGGCTACCTCGCCTTCGGCCTGCTCATCGCCGCGGCGCGGGCCGCCGGCGCCGATCCCTTCCTGGCCGGCGAGCTCGCCAATGCGGGGCTGCGCGCCGTCGGCTTCCTCGGTTTCCACCTGCTGGCGCGGCGCGTGCTCGGCGTCTCCTTCGGCTGGGCGCTGCTCGGCGCCGCGGTCTTCACGCTGAGCAACAACCTCTACATCCGCGCGAGCCACGCGCAGCTCTTCAGCGTCTCCCTCGTGCCGATGCTGGGCGTGCTGGCGCATGGCGCGGGCAGCGCGCTGCTGGCGGGGCGCCGCCGGGCGCTGCTGGCCTGGGGCGCGGGCGCGGTGCTGTGGCACGCGATGATGCTGCTCACCGGCTTCTACATGGCCTGGTACGCCGTGTTCCTCGCCGCGGCGCTGCTGCCGGCCTGGGTGCTGCTGGCCGGGCGGGAGGGTCGGGCGCGGCTTGGGCGCTGCATCGCCCGCGGCTGGTGGGCGCTGGCGCTGCTCGGCGGGCTGGCGGTGCTGGCGAACCTGCCCTTCCTCGCGCTCTACCTGCCGAAGGCGCGGGAGACCGGCATGCACGACTATGCCGGCATGGTGGCGCAGTACACGCTGGCGCCGCTCGACATCCTGCATGTCGGCGAGCGGAACCTGCTCTGGGGCTGGCTGGTGCGCGCGCTGAACGA
>CAYNYQ010000342.1:3480-5597 GCA_964401305.1 uncultured Acetobacteraceae bacterium
TGCATGTCGGCGAGCGGAACCTGCTCTGGGGCTGGCTGGTGCGCGCGCTGAACGACGCCGTCCGCCCCGGCTTCCCGGCGTGGAGCGAGCAGATGACGGGCCTGACCCCTGTCCTGCTGCTGCTCTTCCTGGCGGCGCTGGCCTCGCTCTGGCGCGGCGGCGCGGCGGCGGGCGGCGCGCCGGGTACCAGCGCGCCGGCCCGCAGCGCGGCGGCGGCGCCGGTGCCGCTGGCCGATCCCCTGCTGCGCGCCCTGGCGCTGGCCACGCTCCTCACCTGGGCGCTCACCTTGCGCATCGGCGACGCCTCGGCCTGGTGGCTGGTCTACCAGTACGTGCCGGGGGCCAAGGCGGCGCGGGTGGTGGCGCGCTACCAGATCTTCCTCGTCGTGCCGGTGCTGCTGCTGGCGCTGGCCTGGCTCGCCGCCTTCGCCCGCCGGCAGGGGCGGCTCGGCCCCGCGCTCGCGGTCCTGTTCGGCGCGGTGCTGCTGGCCGAGCAGCTCAACGCCTATGCGCCGCGCTTCCTCGACCGCCCGCTGGAGCTCGCGCGGCTGCGCGCCGTGCCGCCGCCGCCCGCCGCCTGCCGCGCCTTCTTCGTCACTGCGGCCCGCACCGAGAGCCGCTTCGGCGAGGAGGTGGCCAATGTCTACAACCACAACACCGAGGCGATGCTGATCGCGGCGACGCTCGGCCTGCCGACGATCAACGGCATCTCCACCTTCAACCCGCCGCACTGGCCCGGCGGCTTCCCGCCACAGCCCGAATACCTGGAGGCGGTGCGTCGCTACGCCGCGGCCTGGGGCGTGGCGGATGGCCTCTGCGGCCTCGACCTGCAGCGCTTCGCCTGGGACACCGCGCCCTTCGGGTAGCGCGGCGCGTGTGGCGACGGCTCAGCCGACCCGCGCCGCCCCCTCGGCCGTGAGGTGCACCGGCCGCCCGGCGCTGAACACCGCCACCGCCTGCGGTCCGGCGGGATCGACCACCACCACGTCGCCGCGCCGGCCCGGCAGCAGCGCGCCCCGATCCGCGAGCCCCGCCGCGGCGGCGGGATTGGCTGAGACCAGCGCCCAGGCCCGCGCCAGGTCCATCCCGCCGGGACGCCGCGCCATGGCGAAGGGCGCCTCCAGCAAAGCGGGCCAGTGGTAGTCGCTGGCCAGCACGGTGACGAGGCCGCGCTCGGCGAGCGGCGCCGCACTCGCCCAGCCGAGATGGCTGCCGCCGCGCACCACGTTCGGCGCCCCCATCACCACCGCCTCGCCCTGCGCACGCGCATCCGCGGCCACCGCCTCGGCCATCGGGAACTCGCAGATCGTGGCGCCGATGCCGCGGTAGAGCGCGCGGTCCGCGAGCGTCGCGTCGTCATGGCTCAGCATGGGAATGCCGGCGGCGCGGGCGGCGGCAGCCAGGCGCGCGCGGGCCGCCGGGACCTCCGGGCGGCGGGCCGCGGCGCGCTCCACCAGGGCGCGGTATTCGCCCGTCGGCAGGCCGGCGCGCCCGGCATATTTGGCCACCTGCTGCGGGTCGTCCATGCGCCCGAGGATGGGCAGGGTGTGGTCGTTGAAGCCGAGCAGGTGCACGCGCCCCGCCGCGATGTCGGCCAGCGCGTCCTCCAGCGCGTCGAGGTTGTCGGCCTCGAAGCGCAGATGCACGCGCAGGTCGGGCGCCGCGAGGCCGGGCCGCCCCGCGTCCAGCGCCGCCATCAGCCGCCGCCAGGTCTCGAGCGAGCGCAGCCCCGGCTCCCAGGAGAGGGTCACGCCGAGATAGGCCGTGGTGATGCCGGCGGCGAGCAGCTGCTGCGCCGTGTCGCGCACCGCCATCGCCGTGGGGAAGCCGACGCCGGGGCGCGGCTGCAGCGCGCGCTCATGCGCGTCGCCATGGATGTCGACCAGGCCCGGCAGCACCAGCAGCCCGGCGGCGTCGAAGCGTCGCGCCGTGGCCGGCGCCGGCCCCGCGGCGACGCGGCCCTCGCTGAGATGCAACTCGCCCGGCGCCAGCACGTCGCCCGCCAGCAGCGTGCCGCCGCCGATCCGCCAGGACGCCATGGCTCAGCTCTCGACGACGAGTTGCATGCGCGCCGCGGCATAGCGGGCGATGGACAGCTCGACCGGCGCGCCGGCGCC
>CAYNYQ010000343.1:0-5589 GCA_964401305.1 uncultured Acetobacteraceae bacterium
GCCATGCCAAAGCCTGGCGCCCGCCGAGCCAGAATGCAAAAGACGCAACAGAGCCACAGCGCGAGCGGCTCGCCCCACTGGCCGCTGGCGGCGCCTTGCGGGTAGCTGTGCAGCGGCGCCATGGCGGCGAAGTTGCGGGAGCTGACCACGCCGGGCCGGGCACGCAGGTGGGCGTTGCCTGGAAGCTGCGCCCAATAGGCCGCCTCCAGCCCGAGATCCTCGCGGACCACGACGGCACCGCCGTCGGCCAGGTCGCGCCGTGCCTCCGCGGCCGCATCGGCGAGCTCCGGCAGCCCGTCTGCCAGAACCATCAGGGAGAGATGGTGATCGCCCATGACGAAGGCGTTGGACTGGAGCTGGTCGGACGCCTCGCTCAGCGTCTCGCGCTGCGAGGCGGCCTTGTCCTGCGCGCTGACCATCTGGTTCTGCTTGCGCGTCAGCACGCCCTGCCCGGCGGCCTTCGACAGGAAGCCGAAGCCCTGCGTCAGAACGCAGCGGTAGGGGGCGGCGAGGATCGCGTCGAACTGGCCGGGCCAGGTCGTCGCTGGGTACTCGCGCAGGCCGAACATGGCGGCGTAGGTCGAGCCGGCCGGGCCGCGCATCTCGATCGCCTCCCGGCCGACGATGACGCGGTCGGTGTGGATCGCACCGCCCAGGTGCCCGTTCACAAGGGGCACCGGCAGCGCCTCGCCCGTCAGCACCAGGCGGAGCGCCTCGCCGATCTCCGAGAAGGCGATGCCGTTCGCCGCGCGCAGCCCGAGCCGGATCGCGCCGTAGCCCGCGAGGTCGGCGGCGAGCACCTGCATTGTCTCATCGAGGGCGCGCAGGTCGGCGGCCGTCGCCTCGGCCGCGGGGCCGCGGCGGCGCGCGAGCCAGGAGCCGACGCGCTCCCCGGCCGGCAGGGGAGGGCGGCGCAGGACGGACAGGAAGACGTGGTTGCGCCAGAGCGTCCGCCCGAGCAGGCGGTCCCGGTAGGCCGCGTCGAGCGCCGCGGCGAAGCCGCTCCGGAAGCGCCCGGCCGGGTATTCCCGCGCGTCCGCGAAGGTGCGCACGACGTGGACGAGGAGCACCAAGCGGTCGGAGGCGACGTTGCGCAGGAGGACGTTGAGGCGGGCGTGGGCGCCGTTCACCTCGGCGGGGTCGGCCGCCTCCCAGGCGGCGCCGGCGAGGCACAGCATGCCGAGCAGGCCGCCACCCTCCAGCAGCACCGCCCAGGGTGCGGCGTGGCCGAGATAGGGAAGGTAGTCGCGCGCCGTCCGCTCGCGGCGGATCGCGCGGGCCGCCGCCGCGGGCAGCGCGGCCGCGGCGCCGCGAAGGCGGGTCGTGCCGTCAGGCATGGACGCGCAGCTCCCGCGCCCGGCGGACCGGGCGCAGGTCGAGCGGGCTGGCCGAGGAGCCGCCCCAGAGGCCGCCGTTGCGCGACCGCCCCTTCGTCTCGATCCACAGGAACAGCACGCGGAAGCAGTTGTGGTCGCGGTCGGCGAGCGCCCGGAAGGCGACGTGCAGGCCGACGCCGGCGACCCCGTAGAGCGGGTTCTTCATCAGGATGAAGACGAGGCTCGTCAGCATGGCGTTGACCGCCATCGCCTCGATCGGCACGCCCCACACCATGGCCGGCCGGGTGCAGGCCAGGAACAGCGTGTCCTCGGTGAGGCGGGCCTCCTCCATGGTCAGATGCCGCCGCCGCCGGTGATCTGCTGCACGATCCACGCCGCCGAGAAGACGATCGCCACGCCGGCGACGGTGCCGAAGAAGGCGCGGGGCGAGGCGGCGCCCATCATCCAGGCGACGCCGCTGATGGCGATCGCGATCACCGCGATGAGCTGGCCGACCCGGCCGGTAATGATGTTCACGATGTTGGTGAGGAAAGTCTCCAGCGACCCGCCGCCGCCTACGGCCTGCGCGAGGGCCGGGTCGGCGGCGAGCAGCACCGCGCCGCCGGCCAGCAAGCCGAGGGCGAGCGTGCGGGAGGGCAGGCGGAAGGCAGACGCGGTCATGGGGAGGAGCTTCCTGCTGGCGTGGACGCGGTCGCGGTCCTGACCGGGGTGGCGGCCGGGGTCTGGACCGAGGGCGAAGAGGGTGTGGGGACAACCGACGGGTAGACGTGCTGGCGGGCCTGCCGCGCCTGCCCGAATACGTCCCAAGCCGGCGGCCCGGGTGGGGGAGGGGCGGCGGGCGAGGCGGCCTCCGTGGGCGGCGCAGGGGGTGTGGGGTTAACCGACGCCTCGCCGCGCAGCCGGATGGCGGGCACTACCCGCTCGGCCGAGGCCTCGACGCGCCCGACGTAGCCGTTGGCGAAGCCGCGTTCCGGGTGGCCGGTGTTGTAGCGGCTGAGCGCCACGCGGAGCGCCCGCTGCAGGTCGGCATCGCCGCGCGCCGCTGCGGCGTAGCCCTCCGCCAGCACGCGGGCGCCGGCCTGCAGGCTGCGGCAGGGATCGAAGGCGTCGGCGATGCTCAGGCCGAGGCGCCCCAGGTTGGCGCTGTTTACCTGCATCAGGCCAAGGTCCACGGAGCGCCCGCGCACGACGACCAGCTCCGTCGCCAGCGCGATCGCCTCCTCCCGCGTGCCCACGGGCTGCGCCCCGCCGCCGGCGCCGTTCAGGTTGATGGCGTGCGCGTTGAAGCCGCTCTCGGCGCGCGCGACTGCGGCGAGCGTCTCCGGCGCGACGGAGGGGGCGCAGGCGGCGGCGAGCGCGGCGAAGGCGGCGAGGTCGAGGATCACGCGGCCGTCTCCCGACCGCGCGCGGGATCAGTCCCCGGAGCCGTCCACCTTGCCGTTGGCGCTCCGGTCCCGCAGCAGCGCCGCGACCTGGCGCTCCAGCTCCGCAATGCGGGCAGCGGTATCGCGCTTGCCCCTGATCTTGGCGGCCGCGCGGGACTGGGCGCGGGCTTCCTCCCGCTGGGCCGCGTTGTCGGGAGACGCGGCGGCACGGGCTGCGGAAAGCGAGCGATGTTTGGACAGCTTGGGATCGTCCTCGAGTGCGAGCTGGATGATGCCGCCGTAGCGGAACTCGGTGCGCAGGAAGCGCACCAGGCGGTCGAGGTCGCGGTAGCCGCGCAGCCCCGGACCACGGAACAGACCGAGCACGACGAAGCCGCGCCGCCAACTCGGCAGGAGATAGGGGACGTAATCCGTCTCGCCATCCGGTCCCTTCGTGGCGAGGACGACGACGCTCTCGATCTCGCCGCCCCCGGCGAGACCCGCGCGCACGTCGGCTTCCTGGACCACGCAATCCACGATTCGCCCCCACCCCTCCCGGAAACCGGAATAGGCGAATCGGATGGCGGCGGAAACGCGGGCTTGGCCACGGCCGCGTCATTCCGGAAGCCGACGATGTCGGGTGAGGTCATGGCCGCGCTACCGGAGAGGGCTGCATCGGTGACGGGCTGGTGGCCGGCGCCGAAGCCTGCGGACAGGATGGGAATGGCCGCTTGCGGCTGAGGTGCTGCCGCAGCCGCTCCATCAGAGGATGGCAGGCGGGGATGCCGGACCAGCACGTGGACTGGCAAGGCAGAGCATGACCTCGCAGCCCCAGAAATCCTCGGCGCGCGCCACGGGACCGGCCATCAGTGCGGTCGCCACGATCCAGGAACATAAAACCGACCTCTTCATCTCGGTCTCTGTTCTGCCACTCTTGCGTGTGCCTAGCAGCAGCTCTTCGCGCATGCCAAGGCATTTAGTGATCACGAAATGTAGGCGCAATCAGTCTTTCCGGGCGAGAGGTTGGTGGCGACTCAAATCCTGAGCACCGTCCAAGTCCTGGAAATAATCGAATGATCAGTCAGTAGAAATGGCGAATGGCCGCGGACGCGGCCCGTGAGGGGCACCATGGGGCTCTGCCCCAGAGGTCCCCCAGGCACGCCGCCTACGGCATGGCACGGCCGCCGGCCGCAGGGAGCGAAGCCGCTCCCCTTGCCGGCAACCCTGCCAAGCCCGCCCGCATGCCACCCCCCCTTCCCCCGGTCTCGGCGACGCCAGGGGAGCAGCGCGCTGCTCCCCAAACGAAAGGCAGAGACCAAATGAGCGACACCAGCACGACCAACCGGGCCGACACCTACCGGCGCATCACCGACCGCATCGTGGCGGCGATCGAGGCCGGGACCGCCAAGGGGAAGGACTGGCGCATGCCCTGGCACCGCAGGCGCGACGCCGGCGCGCCGACGAGCCTGCCCATGAACGTCACGAGCCGCAGCGGCTACCGCGGCATCAACACCGTCATCCTGTGGGGCGAGGCGGAGGCGAAGGGCTACGAGGCCGGCCTGTGGGGCACGTACCGCCAGTGGAAGGCGCTCGGTGCACAAGTGCGCGGCGACGAGAAGGCGGCGACGGTGGTCTACTGGCAGTTCCCCGACCGGGCGAAGGGAGACGACACCCAGGACGCCGAGGAGGAGAGCCGCCGGCGGGCACCCTGGGCGAAAGCCTACAGCGTGTTCAACGTGGCGCAGATCGATGGCTACGCCGCGCCGGCCGACGCCGTACCCATCCTCCCCGAAGAGCGGCGCATCGCGGCGGCGGAGGGCTTCTTCTCCTGCCTGCCCGGCTTGACCGTGCAGCACGGCGGCACGCGGGCCTTCTACGCTCCGGCGACGGATCAGGTGCAGATGCCCCGCTTTGCAGACTTCCGTGACGCGGAAGGCTACTACGGGACGCTAGCGCACGAGGTGACGCACTGGACTGGGCATTCCTCGCGACTGGCGCGCGACCTGTCCGGCCGGTTCCGCACGGCCGCCTATGCGGCGGAGGAACTCGTGGCGGAGCTCGGTGCGGCGTTCCTCTCGGCGACGCTCGGCGTGGCGACGGAGCCGCGCGAGGACCATGCGCAGTACGTCGCCGGCTGGCTTGACCTGTTGCGCGGCGACCCGCGGGCGATCTTCACGGCTGCCAGCAAGGCGCAGCAGGCGGCTGATTGGCTGCATGCCTCAGCCACACCGGACGCGGCGGCGTGAAGGAAGACGGCACGAGCCTAGGTCCGTCCCAACTGGCCTCGTTTTGGGATGCCCTTCTCGAATGGCGCGCCTGATGCGCAACGTAACATAGTATTGCTGAAGACGTTGCCCGCGCTGCTCGCGCTTTCCGGCTAACGAAGTTTGATTGAGGATGACGTCTCAGCTGCGGGCACGCGTCAGTCCGCAGGAAGCATCGTCCTCGCTCCGTAGCTCCACGAGGCAGCCCTTGCCCAACCGACCCCCGATGTCCGGATCGGCCCGAACGTCATGCGGGTGCCGACCGGATGGGCGAGGCGGCAGCCGGACACGGCGTGCTGTCTTCTGTGCGCGGCGACACGGCGAAAGGGACCAGGAGGGTTTGAACGAGGACAAGGACGCGCTGTTAAGTGCGTCGGGAGAGGAAAACGCCGGAAATGCGGCTCCACGTTTCTCGAAGAGGGATGATCATGTCTCTACTCCCGACGCGGGTCTTCGCCCCCGCAGTCACAGCCGCACTGGTGTTTGGTCTGTCGGCCTGCGCGCCTCAGCACCAAACCATGCCGATGGACCACCAAGCGCGCATGGAGCAGTGCCCCGCAATCCTCCGGATGGTGCAGTCGGGGCAGCAGCTTACCGCCGAGCAGCAGAGCATGGTGAGCGGGT
>CAYNYQ010000344.1:0-5583 GCA_964401305.1 uncultured Acetobacteraceae bacterium
AAAGGCCGAAGCAGACCTTCCCCTGATCATCATCACAGAGCCTGTGGCCCTCCGTCGCGCTGGGCGCGAGATGGCGCTGCTGGTCGGATCGAGCGTCCCCGCGACCCAGTCTGACCCATCGCTGGTTCGACTGATAGCAAAGGCCTGGTCTCTGCGTGAGGCGCTGGTGCGGAGCAGCGCGCCGAGCCTGACGGCCTTCGCGGCCGAGCAGCGGCTGTCGCAATCCTATGTCACGCGACTGGTTCGCCTGGCCTGGCTCGCCCCGGACCTTGTGGAGGCGATCATCGATGGTCGTCAGCCGGCGGGTCTCACGGCATCTCAACTGATGCGCGACACGCGGCTGCCGACCGACTGGGACGAGCAGCGCAAGGCGCTCGGCTTCGTCTGACCCGGACGGCTGCAGGCAAGCTCTGCTGTAGCAACGCTCTATTCCGCGGGCCGCGGCCCGGATCCTCCGGCCCGTCAACAACGCCCAGGTCGCACCATCCGTACTGCCGAAAAGGCCCCGAGAGACGGCCGAGGCCTTTCCGCCGTCGAGCCCGCCCCAACGCCGTCTCTCAGGTACGGCGGGGCCGAGGTCCGCCGGTGTCTGGCCGGAAAGCCGGCCCTCTTGTGGCTACGGCTGCTGGAGACCGAAATCGTCTGCGACGTGCTGACTGGCTGGTTGGGGCGCCAGGATTCGAACCTGGGAATGGCGGAATCAAAATCCGCTGCCTTACCGCTTGGCTACGCCCCAGCGCGCCGCGAGGGCGAATAAGGGGTCGGCGGCGGGCGCGTAAAGGCCTGGACGCCTCCCGCCTTGCCGCCTGCGCGGGCCGCGTCAGCCCGCCGTGCCGGCCCAGCCCGCGTGGCGCCACCAGCCCGCGGGCAGGGCGGCGGCCGCGGCGTCCGCCTCCACCGCCGTGGCGAAGAGGCCGAAGCAGGTGGCCCCGGACCCGCTCATGCGCGCCACCAGGCAGCCAGGCTGCGCGGCCAGCGCCGCCAGCACCCCGGCGATCGGCGGGCAGAGCCCGATCGCCGCCGCCTCCAGGTCGTTGCCGAGGCCGCGGAGATCGGCCGCGAGCGCCGCCGCATCCGGCCAGCCCCCCGCCGGCAGCGCCGTCGGCGCCGAGAAGCCGGCGCCCGCCGCGGCCCGCGCGCGGAACACCGCCGGCGTCGGCAGCGCCAGGCGCGGATTGGCAAGCAGCAGTGCGAAGCGGGGCAGGGGTGGGGCCGGCGCCAGGATCTCGCCCACGCCCTGCATCCGCGCCGGGCTGCCCGCGACGCAGACCGGCACGTCGGCGCCCAAGCCCGCCGCCACGGCCTCCAGCCGCCTCGTCCCCAGCCCCGTGCCCCAGAGCCGGTCGAGCGCCCGCAGCGCCGCGGCCGCATCGGCCGAGCCGCCGCCGATGCCGGAGGCCACCGGCAGGCGCTTCTCCAGCGTGAGCGCCGCGGCCGGATCGGCGAGCCCGGCCGCGGCGGCCAGCGCACGGGCGGCGCGCAGCACCAGGTTGTCGGGCTCGGCCGCCAGCGCCGCGGCCTCGGGCCCTGTCACCGCGAGGGCAAGGCCGGCCGGGGCGGGCGCGGCGGCCAGCGCATCCGCCGCCGGGCCGAAGACCGCCAGGCTGTCCAGCAGGTGGTAGCCATCCGCCGCCCGCCGGCCGGTGACCCGGAGGTAGAGGTTCACCTTGGCCGGCGCGGCCTCCCGCACCAGGGTCACGGAGGGTGGCAGCCGCGGCCCGCGGGCCCGCGCATCACTGCGCGCGCTGCGCCGTGCTCGCCGGCGCCTCGGGCAGGCCGTCGCGCAGCTTGGCCTCGATCTTCGGCGCCTCCTCGGGCTCGGGCTCGAGGGCCATGGCGCGGCGCCACTGGAAGCGCGCCTCGTTGCGCCGGCCCACGGCCCAATAGGCATCGCCCAGGTGGTCGTTGATCACGCTGCTGCGCGGCTCGAGCTCCACCGCCTTCTCCAGCCAGTGCACCGCCCCGGCATGGTCGCCGAGCCGGTAGAGCACCCAGCCCAGGCTGTCAGCGATATTGCCGTCCTGCGGGCGAAGCTCGGTGGCGCGCAGCAGCATCGCCTTGGCGCGGTCGAGCTCCTTGCCCTGGTCGGCCCAGGAATAGCCGAGATAGTTCAGCACGTAGGGCTGCTCGGGCGAGAGCTCGAGCGCGCGCAGGAAGTCCTGCTCGGCCCTGGCCCAGTCGCCGGATCGCTCGCGGGCGATGCCGCGGGCGTAGAACAGCGGCCAGTCGCGCGGCCCGGGCTGCGGCACGCGGGCCAGCGCCTCGTCATAGGCGGCGGCGGCCTCGGGGAAGCGGCTGCGGCCGCGCAGCAGGTCGCCGAGCCGGGCCGGCGCCTGCGGCCGGTCCGGATAGGCGGCGGTGAGCTGGCGCAGCAGGGCGGTCGCCTCGTCCAGCCGGTCCAGCCGGTCGAGCAGCACGGCACGGCGCAGCACGACCACGGGGCCGAGCGCATCCTCCGCCGGCACGCGCTCGAGCAGCGCCAGCGCCTCCTCGGGGTGCTCCTCGTCGGCCAGCGCGTCCGACATCAGCACGATCGCCGGGGCGAAGGACGGCCGCAGCCGCAGCGCGAGCTGGCCCAGCACCAGGGCGAAGTCGCCGGCCCCCTGCTGGCGCAGCGCCCCGGCCAGGGCGGCATAGGCCTCCGCCATGCCCTCGGTCGGCGAGGCGATGGCGCGGGCGCCGAGCTGGTTGCCGCGCAACGCCGCCAGCGCGGCCAGCGCCGTGTCGTCGCCCGTCGTGGCGATCTGGCCGAGCAGACGCTGCGCCTCCTCCGGCTTGCCGGCGCGGTGCAGCACCCCGGCCGCCAGCACCGCCAGGCGCCAGGGCGGGTTCGGCTGGTCCGTCACCGCCATGCGGGCGAAGCGCTCGGCGTCGCGCGGCCGCTGGGCGAGGTCGGCGATCAGCGCTGCATGCAGCGCGTTCACCGCGCGCAGCCGGTTGCCCTCGGCCAGGGGGCGCAGCGTCGCCAGCGCCTGGTCGGGCTGGCCGCGGCCGAACTGCACCCAGGCCAGCAGCGCCGGCTGCAGCACCTGCACGGGGCCGGCGCGGCCGAGCTGGCGCAGCCGCTGCTCCGCCCGGTCCCAGCGCGCCGCCTGTGCATCCGCGCCGGCCAGCAGCAGGTTGGCGGCCGGGTTCTCCGGCAGGCGCCGGGCGAGGCGCACCGCCTCCGGCCGGCCGTCCAGCAGGGCGGCGAGGAAGGCGCGGCTGAGGATCTCGGGGTTCTCGGGCTCGGCGCGCAGCGCCTGCAGCATGGTCTCGGCCGCGGTGCGCGTATCGGTTTCCGAGGCGGCGAAGCGGCCCACCAGGTAGTTGCCGAACGCGCCGGAGAGCGGCTGGCCGCTCGGGCTGCGGGGGCCGCCATCGGTGCCGGCGGCGCAGGCGGAAAGCAGCGCCGCGGCGAGCAGCGCGAGACGCCACGGAGGGCCGGAAGGATGCATGCGCCGAGGCTAGCAGCCGGCTCGGCACGGCGCCACCGCGATGCAACCGCAGGGATCGGGCGCACGCCCGGCGGCACTCGCGCGGCGCGCACACTTCCCCTTCACCAGACCCGTGATAGGTTGCGCGTGCGTCAGATCGATGGCGGACATTTCCTGCCCCGGGGAGGTTTCGGTGCGCGTTCGGATCCTGCTTCTTCTCGGCCTGCTGCTCGGCGTCGCCTGGACGGCGCCGGCCCAGGCGCAGAACCGCTTCAACCTGGTGAACAACACCAGCCAGACCATCGAGCAGGTCTATGTCTCGCCCTCCCGCGTGAACAGCTGGGGCCCGGACATCCTCGGCGCCAACGTGCTGCCGGCGGGCCAGGCGGTCTGGGTGGTGCCGCAGCTCTCGGACTGCGTGCTCGACATCCGCGTCGTCTTCCAGGGCGGACGGTCCGAGGAACGGCGCCAGGTCAATGCCTGCCAGCTCAGCCGCGTCGTCTGGGGCGGCGGCGGCGGCGCGGTGGCCGGCGCCAACCCGAGCTTTCGCTTCGTCAACCGCAGCGGCGCGACGGTGGAGGAGGTCTACGTCTCCCTCAGCACGGACAACAATTGGGGGCCGGACCGGCTGGGCCAGAACGTGCTGCCGCCGGGGGCTTCGGTGGACATCCGCCTCCCCGCCGGGCGGGTCTGCACGGTCGATCTCCGCGTCGTCTATTCGGGCGGCCGGGCGGTGGAGCGTCGCGGGGTCGAGACCTGCTCGATCCAGGAGCTGAATTTCCGCTGACCCTGCGGCGGGCAGGGCGCGGGCCGGTCCGGGCCCGCGCTTGCCGCCATCGGGCCGTTCAGCCGGCCCGGCCGTAGTCGGCGAAGCCGGCCGTGACCTCGGCGAGTTCCTCCTCCGTCAGCAGCACCGGCGCGAGGCGGGCGGCGCGGAGCGCGAGGTACTGCCGGGCCAGGTTCTCCACCTCCATCGCCAGGGCCTGCGCCGCGGCCAGGCTCCGCCCCAGCGCCACCACGCCGTGATTGGCCAGCAGCGCAGCGCGCCGCCCCTCGAGCGCCGCGACCGTCGCCGCCGCCAGCGCCGCCGTGCCGAAGGTCGCATAGGCCGCGCAGCGGATGTCGGGCCCGCCCGCCTGCACGATCATGTAGTGCAGCGGCGGGATGCCCTGCCGCGCGCAGGAGAGCGCCGTGGCGAAGGGGCTGTGGGTATGCACCACCGCGCCCGCCTCTGGCCGCGCGGCATAGATCGCCGCATGGAAGCGCCACTCGGAGGAGGGGCGGCGCGCCCCCTCCAGCACCCGGCCATCCTCGGCGACCTCCACCAGGTCCTCCGGCGCCGTCGCGGCATAGGGCAGGCCGGAGGGCGTGATCAGGAAGCCCCGCGGCGTGCGGATCGAGAGGTTGCCCGACTTGCCCGGCATGAAGCCGAGCCCGTCCAGCGCGCAGGCAGCGGCGATGAGCGCGGCCCGCGCCTCGGGCCCCGGTTCCGGCGTGTTCGGCACCGGCGGCGGGGCGGCCCCGGCGGGTGGCGCCGTGCGGCGACGGTCGGGGCGCGCCATCTCAGCCCTCGCGCAGCCGGCGCGCCACCATCGCCGCCGGGCGGGTCAGGCAGCGTTCCAGCCAGGCCGCCACGTTGGGCACGCGGGCATAGTCGAAGCGGTTGAACCAGCTGCCGTAGAGCACCCCGGCGAGGTTGCAGTCGGCGATGGTGAAGCCCTGGCCCAGCAGGAAGGGACGGTCGGCGAGGTGCTGCTCCAGCACGGCGAGGCGCTGGCGCAGCGCCTCCGCCCCGGCGGCGGCGAGCGCCGCGTCGCGCTGCTCCGGCGGGCGCATGAAGGTGTTGTAGGCCCATTGCATGGCGTTGGGCTCGGCCTCGGTGGCGGCCCAGAGGGTCCATTGCAGCGCCCGCGCGGCGTCCTCGCCGGCGGGCATCAGGGGCGCGCCGGCCTTGGCCGCGATGTGCAGGTTGATGGCGAGGGATTCGAACAGCACCAAGCTGCCATCGGTCATCGCCGGCAGCTTGCCGTTCGGATTCAGCGCCAGGAAGGCGGCGCCCTTGTGCCCCTCCGGCCCGAAGGCCACGGGATCGTGGCGATAGGCGAGGCCCGCCTCCTCGGCCGCCCAGAGGCAGCGGAAGGCGCGGCTGCGCGCGACGCCGTGGATG
>CAYNYQ010000345.1:0-3245 GCA_964401305.1 uncultured Acetobacteraceae bacterium
GGGTTGGAGCGCAGCCAGTCCATCGCCCAGGGGTCCTGCGCGGTCGCGTTCTTCTTCGCCAGGCCGCTGTTCATGATCACCGGCACCGGCACGGCGAGATCCGGCATGGTCAGCTTGTCGGTGCGGACGAAATCGACGCGGAAGGTGCGGTCGTCGACGACGACGAACTGCTCGGGCTTCTCCAGGCTGCCGGCGCGCATCTGGAAGGTGGGGAAGCCGCCCACCGTCACAGCGCGGTCGAAGCTCCACTTCACGTCGGCCGCGGTCACCGGCGTGCCGTCGTGGAATTTGGCGTCGCGGCGCAGCTTGAAGGTCACGCTGGTGGGCGTGAGGTTCCATTCCTCCGCCAGCTCGGGCTGCAGCTTCTCGTAGTCGTAGTGGTCATTGCCGTTGGCGTCCTTCTTCACGCCGAAGGTCATCAGCCGGTCGTAGAGGTTCCAGCTCGCCTCATAGGCCGGGCGGTTGGCGCCGACGCCGTGGATGTCCGTGCTGTTGGGCGGGTTCTCGCTGATCAGCAGCAGCGTCTCGCGCCGTCCCTGCGCGGCGGCGGAGGGCACGCCCGGCGCGGCCAGCGCCGCGGCCGTGGCGGCGGCGCCCTTCAGCAGCGTGCGGCGATTGGTCGGCATCGTCATGGTACGGCGTCCCCGGCGTCGGGCCCCGACGGCCCGTTCGGGGCAGGCGCACGCAAGGCCCGTGCCATGGGCGCGCCGCCCTGGCGCATGGCATGGGACGCGTCGCGCGGCGCGATTGCCCGCACGCTGGGCGAGTCGGGGGCGGCCCCTGCCCAGGCTTGCGGCAGGCCCGGCCCGCTAGGCGGGCTTCGGCGCCCCGGGCTGGCGCATCGGCTGCGCCGCGGCGAAGCGCTCATCGGCGTCGCAGCGGGCGGCGATGCGGGCGACCCGCGGCATTCCCTCCAGGCTGCCGCCGCGCTGCCGCCAGCCGCCGACGACGCCGTAGAGGCAGATATCGGCCATGCCCGGCGCCTCGCCATGGCACCAGGCGCCGGGGACCGCGTCGCGCGCCAGGATGTCCTCCACCGCCTGCAGCCCGCGGCCCATCCATTCCAGCGACCAGGCGGTGATCGCCGCCTCGTCGGCGCCGAACTGCGCACCGAGGCGCGCACGGATGCGCGGCACCAGCAGCGGGTGCGTGTCCGCGGCCAGGATCTGCGCCAGGCCGCGCACCCGGGCCCGGCCACGCGCATCGGCGGGCAGCAGCGGCGGCGCGGGATGCGTCTCCTCCAGCCACTCCAGGATGGCGAGGGACTGCACCAGCGGCGGCCCGCCATCGCCCGGATCGAGCGCCGGCACCACGGCCTGCGGGTTCACCGCGCGGTAGGAGGGCTCGAACTGCGCCCCGCCGAGGATGTCCACGCTGGTCTCCTCCCAGGGGATGCCCTTCAGCGCCAGCGCGATGCGCACCCGCATCGCCGCCAGCGAGCGCCAATGCCCATGCAGCCGCATCATGCTCCTCCTCCCCTCAAAGACGGCCGCGGGCGCGGTGCCACAGCATCAGCGCGGCATCATAGGGCAGCGCCGGCACTTCCCTCAGGCGCCACCACCAGCGCGCGCGCCAGCGGGAAGAGGCGGCGGGCGGCGGCACCGCGCGGGCGGGCAGGCCCGCCAGGCGCAGCAGCAGCACGCAGCGCGGCAGGTGGTAGCCGCTGGTCGCGGCCAGCACCGGCCCGGCATGGCCGCGCAGCAGCGCCGCGACGGCGCGGACGGAGGAGAGGGTGTCGGTGCCCGTGGGCTCCTCGAGGATGCGCGCCGCGGGGATGCCGTGCTCCTCGCGCAGCAGCCGGGCCATGACGGTGCATTCCGCCTCTCCATGCCGGCCGCGCGCGGCGGTGGGCACATAGAGAGGCGGCGGCGCCAGCGCCTCGCCGAAGCGCGCCGCGGCCGCGGTGCGCCGGCGCAGCGTGCCGCTCGGCCGCCCGTCGGGGCGCACCGCCGCGCCGAAGACGATGATGGCGGCGCGCGCGCTCACGCCGCCGGTGCGGCCAGCAGCAGCTTGTTCAGCCTCTCCAGCGCGTGGCGCAGCAGCGGCAGCTCCCGCGCGAACTGCTCGCGCGAGATGCCGATGCCGGCCAGCTCGTCGGCGATCGCGCCGAGGCTGCGCCGCCCGTCCACGCGCTGCAGGATGGCGCCGGCAAGCCGCGGCAGCGGCAGCACCGCGCGCAGCCCGTCGAAGTTCACCGGCAGCGCGCCATCCTTCGGCAGGCCCTTCGCCACGGTCGGCCCCTCCAGCTCGCGCAGAACGGGCACGGCCGCCATGTCGTCCCAGGGCGGGAGGATCTCGGGGTCGGTGGCGCGGACGCAGTAGACGATGTGGATGCCCATGTTGCCCGCCGCCGCCTCGGCCAGCGCCGCGCGCTCCACCGGCGAGAGCTGCGCGGTGCGGGCCCTGAGCCGGGGATCGGCCAGGAAGAGGTCGGGGTCGTAGCGCACCGGCTCCACCCAGCAGGCGACGCGCAGCCCCGCCGCGTCCAGCAGCGCGTGCAGCGCGGGCACCGTGAAGGCGACGTCGCGCGGGTTCAGCAGCAGGTCGTAGAGCCCGGCATCGCCGCCCTGGAGGTGGTCGGTCAGCCAGGGGTTGCGCTTCAGCCAGGCGGTCTCCGGCACCTGGCGCCAGAGCCGCTTGGCGATCTCGACGCGTGCCGCCGGCGGCTCCTCCGGCGGGGCCAGCAGGCGCAGCGCGTCCTGCAGCATGTAGACGCCCGTGCGGCCATGCGGCGCATAGACCATCAGCCCCATTCCGCCGCCCGGCGCGAGCACCGAGAGCAGCGCGTGCAGCCCCGCCGCCGGGTCGGGCAGGTGGTGCAGCACGCCGCAGCAGTCGATGTAGTCGAAGGGGCCGAGGCCACTGCCCGGCAGTTCCAGGATCGAGCCCTCGACGAAACGGATGTTGTCGAGCCGGCGCGCCGCCGCCCGCGCCTCGGCGATGCGCCGCGCCGCGCCGGAGCGATCCAGCCAAGTCACCTCGCCCGGCCGCTTCGCCCAGGCGAGGTGCTGCGCCAGCATGATCGTGCCGTCGCCGGTGCCGCCGCCCGCGACCAGCGCGCGCAGCGGCCGCGTGGCGGGGCGGCGGGCGCCGAAGACCCAGTGGTCCACCTCGCGCAGATGGCTCGGGCTGCCGACGATCAGGCGCCTGGCCTCCTCCCGCGGGTCGCGCTGCGGGTAGGGGAAGGCCTCGTACTGGGCGGCGAGGCGGGCATCGGCGGGGTCGGCGGCGCTCATCGCCCGGGC
>CAYNYQ010000345.1:3345-5550 GCA_964401305.1 uncultured Acetobacteraceae bacterium
CGGTTGCCATGCATGGCTTGGGCGGCGGTTGCCGCGGGGGGGCGGGCTCCGTATCTAGCAGGCATGTCCGGCATCGCCGTCGTCCATGCCCGCGGGATCCCTGCCGCGCCCGTCGCGGCGTGGACCGGGTGCGCGCTCGCGCTCGGCGCGCTGCTGCTCGCGATGGCGGGGCCGGCTGCGGCGCAGCAGCGCCCCTCCCGCCTCGGCGATCACGGCGACTGGACCGCGGCCATGCATGTCGAGAACGGCCGGAAGGTCTGCTACGCCTTCACCCGCCCGACGCGCAGCGAGCCTGGCGGCCGGCAGAACGTGCTGCTGACGGTGCTGCACCGGCAGGGCCAGCGCGACGCCGTGATCCTCACCGCCGGCTACACCTACCCGGCCAACGCAACGGTCGCGGTGACGGTCGGCACCACCGAGCTCGAATTCTACACCGCGGGCGCCAGCGCGGCGCCGCGCGACCGTGCCGCCACACTGCGCGCCTTCCGCAACGGGCGGGAGGCGGTGGCGCGCGGCCCGGCGGCCGGCGGGCGGGGCACGGTGACGGATGCCTTCTCGCTCAGCGGCTTCAGCGCCGCCTTCGAGGCGATCGGCAAGGAATGCCCGGCGGGGGCGCAGCGATGAGCGGCGGCACGGCGGGGCGCGCCCCGATCCTGTCCTCGGCCGAGGACGAGCGGATCCTGATGAAGTCCGCGCTCTTCGCGCCGCCGCCGGCCACCCTGCCGGACGGGCGGCGCGACCTGGTCGGCCTCTCGCGCGCCGAGCTCGAGGCGGAGATGGCGGCGATCGGCGAGAAGCCCTTCCGCGCCAAGCAGCTCTGGCACTGGATCTACCACCAGGGCGAGCGCGACTTCGCCCGCATGACCTCCATCGCCGGGCCGATGCGGGCGAAGCTGGCCGAGCGCTACGTGGTCGGCCGGCCGGAGGTGGCGACCGAGCAGACCAGCCGCGACGAGACACGCAAATGGCTGTTCCGCTGGCGCGACGGCCAGCAGGTGGAGACGGTCTACATCCCCGACACCGAGGAGGATCGCGGCGCGGTCTGCATCTCGACCCAGGTCGGCTGCACCCTCTCCTGCCGCTTCTGCCACACCGGGACGCAGAGGCTCACCCGCAACCTCGGCGCCGCGGAGATCGTCGGCCAGTTCATGGCGGCGCGTGATTCCTACGGCGAATGGCCGAGCCCGAAGGACGACCAGCCGCGCCGGCTCTCGACCATCGTCGTGATGGGCATGGGCGAGCCGCTCTACAACTACGAGGAGACGGCCAAGGCGCTGCGCATCGTCATGGACGGGGAGGGCATCGGCCTCTCGCGCCGGCGCATCACGCTTTCCACCAGCGGCGTGGTGCCGATGATGGACCGCTGCGGGCGGGAGCTCGGGGTGAACCTCGCCGTCAGCCTGCACGCCGTGCGCGACGACCTCCGCGACGAGATCGTGCCGCTGAACCGGAAATACCCGATCGCCGAGCTGCTGGACGCCTGCCGGCGCTATCCCGGCGCCTCGAACAGTCGGCGCATCACCTTCGAATACGTGATGCTGCGCGACGTGAACGATTCCGAGGCCGAGGCGCGGGAACTGGTGCGGCTGCTGCACGGCATCCCGGCCAAGGTGAACCTGATTCCCTTCAACCCCTGGCCCGGCGCGCCCTATCGCACCAGCACCTACGAGCAGACGGCGAAATTCGCCGCCATCGTCAACGCCGCCGGCTATTCCAGCCCGATCCGCCGGCCGCGCGGGCGCGACATCCTGGCCGCCTGCGGCCAGCTCAAGACGGAAAGCGAGCGGACCCGCAAGAGCGTGGCCTGAGCGCGCGGGGCTGGACCGGGACGTCCAGCACACCCACCGTGCCCTTGCCGCGCGGCCGGGCTTCGGCCACACCCCGCGCGCCCATGATCCGCCGCCACCTGCCTGGCCGCCCCGGCGCGCCGCGCCGCCGCGCATGACCCTCGCCGCGCTCCTCCAGCATCTCGGCTTCGCCGGGCTGCTCGCGCTCGTCTCCGCGGTGGCCGTGCGCGGCATGATCGCGCGGCCCATCCTCGACCTGCCGAACCACCGCAGCGCGCACAGCGTGCCGACGCCGCGCGGCGGCGGGGTGGGGCCGGTGCTCGCCTTCACCCTCGGCATGCTGGTGCTCTACCAGCTCGCCGATTTCGCCCGCATCGCGGAACGGCCCTTCGTCGGCGTCATCCTCGCGGCGCTGGCG
>CAYNYQ010000346.1:0-5537 GCA_964401305.1 uncultured Acetobacteraceae bacterium
TCATCAGCACGGTGTCGCGCAGCGCGGTCTCGGAGATCGCCATGGTGCCGGAGAGGGAGTGCAGCACGCCGACCTTGATGGGCGCGCCCTGCGCGAGGGAGGGGCGGATCGCCGGCAGCGTCAGCGCGGAGCCGAGGCCCGCGAGGAGCGCCGTGCGCCGGGTGAGGGTGGGAGAGGACGACATGGGCTTTCCTTCCAGTGCAGTCTTGGCATCGATCGGGCGTCGGGCCGGCCCTTCGGCGCGCCTCCGTGGCGCGGCGCCCGCCCATGGTTGCGAGCGCCGTGCCAGCCATTGCGAGGCTGATCGGGGCGGTTGGGCGGAAAAACTGCACGCAACGCCGGCATCGACTCGGCAGCGGTCGCGGCAACTGCCTCCTGGCTGGGCAGCGTCCCCTGCGGGGCTGCCGGCAGCGGAATGCCGGATCGCAAGGTGACCGAGATGTCATTCGCGGCGTCGCGGCCGGGCCGGCCCTTGCGCTCGCCGCCGGTCCGCCAAGGAACAGCCTCAACCGTAATGGACCGTGGGCGCGCTGCATTCGCGTGGAGGCAAGCTGCTCCAGGCACTGGTGTTCCGGCGCCGGAAATCCGATCGGATGATTCCGCCCGATCGGATCTTGCCCTAGCCTCCCCGCCCGGATCGAGGAGCTTCGTCCATGGCCCTGCAGGCCGCCGTGATTCCCGTGACGCCCTTCCAGCAGAATTGCGCCGTACTCTGGGACGAGGAGACCGGGCGCGGCGTCGTCGTCGACCCTGGCGGCGAAGTGGAGCGGATCCTTGGCGCCGTCGCCGAGTTGAAGGTGACGGTCGAGCGCATCCTCCTCACCCATGGCCATGTCGACCACGCCTCCGGCGCCGCGGCGCTGCGCGAGGCGCTGGCCGCGGCGCAGGGCGCGCCGGTGCCGATCGAGGGGCCCGACCTGCGCGACCGCTTCCTGCTCGACAGCCTCGAGGACCAGGCGGCGAAGTGGGACATCCCGGCGCGCAACGTCACGCCCGACCGCTGGCTGGCGGAGGGCGACACCGTCGTCATCGGCGGGCAGGACTTCGCCGTGCTGCATTGCCCGGGCCACACGCCCGGCCACGTGGTCTTTGTCAGCCAGGCGCTGCGGGTCGCGCTGGTGGGCGACGTGCTGTTCCGGGGCTCGATCGGGCGGACGGATTTTCCCTATGGCGACCATGCCGCGCTGATCGCGGCCATCGAGGGCAAGCTGTTGCCGCTCGGCGACGACATTGCCTTCCTGTGCGGTCACGGGCCCGGGTCCAGCTTCGGCCACGAGCGGCAGCGCAACCCTTTCCTGCGCGGCGCCTGAGGCGCACCCGCACCAGGGGCTTTTGCCGCGCCCTCGCCCGGGCGATGATGCGCCGCCGCGCGCGAGGGGTGCGTGGCGAGGGAGGCAACGCATGCTGCTCTACGATTCGGTCGGCCCGAACCCGCGGGTCGTGCGCATGTTCATGGCCGAGCGCGGCATCGAGGTGCCGAAGACGACCATCGACCTGCGCGGCGGGGAGAACCGCCAGCCGGCCTACATGGCGAAGAACCCGGCCGGGCAGCTGCCCTGCCTCGAGCTCGACGACGGCAGCGTCCTCGCCGAGATCACCGCCATCTGCGAATACCTCGACGAGATCTCGCCCGGCACCTCGCTGCTCGGCGCCACGCCGCAGGAGCGCGCCGAGGCGCGGATGTGGACGCGCCGCATCGACCTCGGCATCGCCGAGCCGCTGGCCAACGGCTTCCGCTTCTCCCAGGGCCTGAAGCTGTTCCAGAACCGCATGCGCTGCATCCCGGAGGCCGCCGATGGGCTCAAGGCCGCGGCGCAGGACAGGATCGGCTGGCTGAACGGGCAGATGGAGGGCAGGCGCTTCGTCTGCGGCGAGCGCCTGACGCTCGCCGACATCCTGCTGTTCTGCTTCCTCGACTTCGGCGCCCAGGTGGGGCAGCCACTCAACCCCGACTTCGCCAACATCGTCGCGCACCACGCGATGATGAAGGCGCGGCCCAGCGCCTCGGCCTGACCGCGCGCGCCGGCCTCAGGTGCAGCAGGCGCCGCCGGCGCCGTGCTGCACGCTGGCCGCGTCGGCCTCCGGCGGCAGGTCCATGGCCGGGTTGGCGGCGAAGAAATTGTTCGGCTTCAGCATGAAGCCCGCATATTCCACCGGCATCACCGGCAGGTCCTCGGGCTTGCAGACATGGGTGTGGCCGAAGCTGTGCCACACCACGATCTCGGCATTCTCGATGCTGCGGTTGCGCTGCACCCAGGCCGGCAGTCCGTCGCCGCCGGCATGCTGGTTCGGGAAGTCGCCGGCGGGGAAACGCTCCGCCGGGTCGTGCGGCGTGACCCAGAGATGCTTGGTCGCGAAGGCGCCGCGCGCATGCACGGTGCTGCCGGGCTGGGCCAGCATCAGCGGGCTCGGCTGCGCCACCAGCTTGTAGCCCGGCGCATTGCCGACGGCATTGGCCAGGTTCGGGTTGACGATCTTCCAGTAGCGGCCCGTGCGGCCATCGGCCTCGCGGCAGGCGTCGAGCTCGCGCGCGAGGGTGCGCGCGGTGGTGTCGAAGACATTGCCGTGCGGGTTGTCGCGTCCCCAGGGGCGCGGGACGAACTCGTGCTCCGTCACGCTGTTCCGCGGCCCGTCCACCGCCATGTGCAGCCGCGCGCAGAAGAGGTGCTGGTGCGTCGGCCCGCCGAGGCCGGGCAGCACCATGCCGCCCCAGGCATAGCGCTCGCCCGGCATGACGGCCGCGGTCTGGATGATGCCGGTGAGCTTGGCCTCGAGCTGGATCGTGCCGTCCTGGTAGAAGTACCAGTAGAAGCCGTAGTCGTAGTTGCCGACGGTGGCGAAGAAGCTGATCACCAGCCGGCGCGAGCGCCGCACCTCGTGCACGCCGGTGCGGAACTCGAAATGCTTCCAGAGGATGCCGTAATCCTCCTCGTGCAGGCAGATGGCGTTCTGCATGACGAAGGGCTGGCCGTGGTCGTCGGCGGCGGGCACGTCGAAGTAGTGGATCAGGCCGAGGCAGTCGCAGCCGAGCTCCAGCGCATTCGCCAGCTTGCCGAGGCCGTACTCGCCGGAATCGAAGGCGCTCTTCCAGTAGTTGTTGGTGCCGGGATCGGCATAGGGCACCACCATCTCGGCGATGCTGGCGCGGCGGAGGATGCTGCGCTGCCGCCCGCCGTCGCGGATCGAGACGTCGTGCAGCACCAGCCCCTCGCGCGGCGAGAAGCCGACGCGGAAGCGCCAGCCCTGCCAGGCGACCTCCCAGCCCTCCACCGTGAAGCTCGGCCCCTCGGGCTGATGGATGTGCAGCGGCCTGAGGTCGGTGCGCGGCGGGGGCAGCGCCTCGCGGTGGTAGTTGGCCCGGGTGCGCGGCACGGGGATGGCGACGGGGTCGTCCCAGACCTCCACCACCTGGCGCGCGTTGAGGTCCACCACGGCGACCACGCCCTCGATGGGGTGGGCATAGCCGTTGTCCTTCGGCCCCGCGCGCCAATAGGCGACGGCGCGCACCAGGCGCCTTCCCGCAGTCTCGGCGGTCGGGAAATGGCCGGCGGAGAAGGGATCGACCTGCACCAGGGGCAGGTCGGCCTCGGTGATGCCGCGCCGCGTCACGGCGGCGACCCAGCGCGGATCGGCCTTCACGATGCCGGGCAGTTCAAGGAATTCCTCGACCAGCACGGGCGGCTGGCCATAGGGCGGGGCCTGCACCGGGATCTCCCGCCACTCGGCGATGCGCCCGCCGGCGAGATCGACCATGGCCACGACGACGGCGCCCGAGGCGCGATCCAGCAGGGTGACGCGCGCGCCGCGGCCCGGTGCGGCCTCCTCCAGCTTCACCAGGGCGAAGCGCTGGCTCGGTCGGTAGCCCGGCGCGCCCTGCACCAGGCGCCGGACCGCGGCGATCTCCTCGGCGTCCAGCGGGTCCAGGCGGTGCCGCGTCGCGGGCAGGGGCATGTCCATCGGCGGGTCTCTCCGGCATCGGTCGGGACGGGCGACTGCGCCATCGCCGCGCCCCGCGATACGTTACACTATCCGGCCCGGATGGGCAGGGAAATGTGACGCGTCCCCGGTCACACCCGCCGCCAGCGCCGGATCCGCGGCGGCGGGTCGCCGGGGAAGGCAAGGCCGGAGGCATCGACGCCGAGCCCGACCAGCAGCTTCGCCATGGCGATGGCAGAGGCGTAGCCCTCCAGCACCGGCACGTCCCAGCCCAGTTCCAGCAGCCGCTGCTGCAGCGGCTTCTGCAGCCAGAAGGCGGCCGAGCAGCCGAAGATCAGCACCTCCGCCCCATCCTGCTCGATGGCGGCGATGGCGGCCTCGACCGCGGCCTCCAGCATGGAGCTGTCCGCGCCGCGCGCATGCAGGTCCGCCTGGCCCTGCAGGGTGCGGCGGCCCATGTGCACGGGCCGGGGCAGCGGGTGGTCGATGTTGCGGATCGAGGCGCAGCGGTCCGTCATGCGGTAGCGCACGACGAGATCGGCCATCTGCGCGTTGTGCGTCTCGGCAACGTCGATCACGCTGAACCGCGCCCCCAGCATGCCGGCGATGTGCATCTGCGCATGGGCGTTCGCGGTGACCGGGATGCGGTACTTGCGGGCGATCTCCCGCCCCTCGACGAAGCCCGGGTCGCCGCCGCCGAGCATGACGATGGCCTGGTAGCGGCCGCTCTCGCAGGCGCGGCGGATGATCGGCAGGCGGGCGGCGCCGACGATCATGAACTCCTCGCGCGTCTCCACCGGCCATTCGCCGTGCGGCGCATGCGGGCCGGGGTCGAGCTCCCAGTCCACGTCCTCGAGCAGCGGCGCGAGGACGGCGTGGTTCATCAGCCGCTCCTCCTTCGTGCCGGCCTCCTTGTAGTAGTGGTTGGCCGCACCCGGGGAGAGGCTGAAGGGCAGGGTCAGCAGGAAGCGGAAGCGCTGTGCCATCGCCTCACACCACCTTCTGCGCGCGCAGCGCGGCGATGGCGGCGGCGTCGTAGCCGAGCTCCCGCAGCACCTCCTCGGTATGCGCGCCCATCACCGGCGGCGGGCTGGTCACCTGCGCGCCGCCATGCGCCAGCTTGAAGGCGGCGACCGGCACGCCGAAGGCGCCGGGCACGCCGGGCGCGCCCTCCGGGAAGTGGTGGAGGATGTTGCGGTGGGCGAGCTGCGGGTCAGCCAGCGCCTCGCCCAGCTTGCGCACCCGGCTGGCCGGCACGTGGCGGGACTGCAGGTACTGCTCCCATTCGTCGGCAGTGCGGGTCAGCATGATGTCGCGCAGCACCGCCGCCTCGCGGTCGCGGTCGGCATGGCGCTCGCGGTTGGTGCGCTTGGTCATGTCCTCGCGCCCGAGCGCCGCCCAGAGGCGCTTCTGCTGGCGCAGGTTGGAGGCGCCCAGCATCAGCAGGCCGTCTTTCGTGGCGTAGGCGCTGTTGGTCGCGTGCTCGTGGTCGTTGCCGCGGGGGCGGGGGTTCTTCCCCGTGCGTGCATAGGCCGCGACATGGCTGGCCTGCATCATGATGGCGACGTCGAGCATGGCCATGTCGATGCGCTGGCCGCGGC
>CAYNYQ010000347.1:0-5490 GCA_964401305.1 uncultured Acetobacteraceae bacterium
GCGGCCATCAGGCGGGCTTTCCGGGATGCGGCTTGATCGCGCCTTCCGCCACCAGCACCTCGTGCGCCGCCTTGAAGGCGTCGAGCCCGGCGGGGATGCCGCAATAGGCGGTGGCGTGCAGCAGCACCGCCTTGATCTCCTCGACGGTGAGGCCGTTGTTCAGCGCGCCCTTCACGTGCAGCTTGATCTCCGGCGTCTTGCCGAGCGCGGTCAGCATGGCGAGGTTCAGCATCGAGCGCGTCTTGCGCTCCAGCGTCGGGTCGCCCCAGGCCCAGCCCCAGGCCCAGGCGGTGGTGGCGCGCTGGAAGGCCATCATGAAGTCGTCGGCCTTCTGCATGCTGCTGTCGACATACTCGGGCCCCAGCACCTCGCGGCGGATCGGCAGGCCCTTGTCGAACAGCGCGGAATCCTCGGACATCGCGTCCTCCCTCGTTGGGTCGTGGCTGGGGGCGGCAAGGCTGGCCCCGGCGCGGGGGGCGGTCAACGGGGGCCGCGCCGCGGCCTGACGCCCGCCCCGCGGCGTGGCAGGCTGCGGGCGGGAGGATCCATCATGCTCTTCGACGGCTTCGCGCTGGAGACCCGCACGGCGAACGGCCAGCGGATAAGGCTACGCCGCGGCGGCGCCGGCCCGCCGCTGCTGCTGCTGCACGGCAACCCCCAGACCCACCTGATGTGGCACCGGGTCGCGCCGGCGCTCGCCGCGCGCTTCACCGTGGTCGCGCCGGACCTGCGCGGCTACGGCTTCTCCTCGAAGCCGCCCCCCAGCGTCGACCACGCGCCCTATGCCAAGCGCGCGATGGCGCAGGACATGGTGGCGCTGATGGCGGATCTCGGCTTTCCCCGCTTCGACGTCGTCGCGCATGACCGCGGCGCCCGCGTCGCGCATCGCCTGGCACTCGATCACCCTGCGGCGGTGGCGCGGCTCTGCGTGATGGACATCATCCCGACGCTCGAGCATTTCGAGCGCGCGGACATGGATTTCGCCATGGGCTACTACCACTGGTTCTGGCTCGCCCAGCCGCATCCGCGCCCCGAACGCATGATCCTGCGCGACGTCGAGGACTGGTTCGACATCCACACCGCGCGCGAGCCGAAGGACCGCGGCTTCTTCCACCCCGAGGCGCGCGCCGACTACCTGGCCGCGCTGCGCGAGCCGGGCACGGTCGCTGCGATCTGCGAGGACTACCGCGCCGCCGCCACCATCGACCTCGCGCATGACCGCGAGAGCCGGGCCGCCGGACTCCGCCTCGGCTGCCCGCTGCTCGTCCTCTGGGGGCGGAAGGGCAGGATCGAGGCCTGGTACGACGCGCTGGCGATCTGGCGGGCCCATGCGGCAGGCCCGGTCGAGGGCGGCGCGGTCGAGAGCGGGCACTACCTGGCCGAGGAGGCGCCGGAGGCGGTTCTCGCCCGGCTCGACGCGTTCCTCGGCACGTGACACTTGCCCGGGCCGGGAGCCGGGAGGATAGAGGATCGCAACCGCCCGGGAGGCCACGCCATGACGCCGAACGCGCACCGACGGGCCCTGCTCGGCCTTGCCGCCGGGCTGGCCCTGCCCGCCGCGGCGCGGGCCCAGCCCGGCTGGCCCGCCCGCCCCATCACCGTGATCGTCCCGAACCCGCCGGGCGGCGGTTCCGACTTCGCGGCCCGGCTGTTCCAGGAACCGCTGGCCCGGGCACTCGGGGTGCAGGTGGTGATCGAGAACCGTCCCGGCGCCAGCGGCAACATCGCCATCCAGCACGTCGTCCGCGCGGCGCCGGACGGCTATACGCTGCTGCTGCAGTACAGCGGCTACCACGGCGGCAACCCGGCGATGATCCGCAACCTCGGCTGGAACCCGCTGCGCGACCTGGCGCCGATCGGGCTCGGCACGGTGGCGCCGCACGGCATCTTCATTGCGCCCAACCTGGAGCCCGGGACCCTCGTCGAGTTCGTCGCCTGGTGCCGGACGCGCCCGGGGCGGGTGAACTACGCCTCCTCCGGCAACGGCACGATCCAGCATGTGGCGGGCGCGCTCTTCGCGCAGAGCATCGGCGTGCCGATGGAGCACGTGCCCTATCGCGGCGCCGCGCCCGCGTTGCAGGACGTGGCGGGCGGACGGGTGGAGCTTTTCATCACCACGCCCTCCTCCGCCATCGGGCTGGCGCGCGGCGGGCGGGTGAAGGCGCTGGCCATCGCCAGCGAGGCGCGCATCCCGGCCCTGCCCGAGGTGCCGACCACCGCCGAGGCCGGCATGCCTGGCTTCGTCGTCGACGCCTGGTTCGGCTTCTTCGCGCCCGCGGGGACGCCGGCCGCGATCGTCGAGCGGATCAACGCCGCGCTGCGCGCCGCCGCCGAGCAGCCGGAGACGCGGCAGCGTGCCGAGCAGGGCGGCGTCTTCCTCCGCCCCATGACGGTCGCCGAGATGGAGCGGCTGTCGCGGCGCGAGGTGGAGACGCTCGGCCGCATCATCCGCGAGAACAACATCACCCTGGACTGACGCCCTGCAGCAGCCCGAGCGCCTCGAGATCGAGGATGAAGGGCAGGTCGGTCGCCTCCGGCGTCACGCCGGCCTGGGTGATCAGGCAATGCACTTGGCCGCGATGATGCGTCTGGTGGTTGAAGAGATGGGTCACCGTGATCCAGCGCGGCAGGGTCCATTCCCGCCCGGTGCCGCCGCTGAACCAGGTGAGGTCGCCCGCTAGCCACGCCTCGGTCAGGCGGCCGGCCCAGGCCTCGATCCCGGCATCGGCCTCGACGCGGGCGGCACGCAGCGCGGCGAAGTCGTCGAACAGGCGCCGGCTGGCGTCGAAGCCGGGCGGCGGCTTGGCGAAGTGGTCGGGGTCGAGGCGGCTCATCCACTGCCGGTCGCCCCAGAGCAGATGGTTCAGCGTGGCGTGCAGCGAGCCATGGAAGGCCCCACGCCCGGCCTTGCGCTCCGCGTCGGGGATCGGCTCGGCCGCGGCGTAGATGCGGCGGTTCATCTCGCTGTTGTAGGCCGCCATCATGCGGCACCAGGCGGGGGAGATCATGGGCTTGCCCTCCGTCGTGCCGCGCCAGCCTGCGCGCCGCGGGCCGGGCGGGCAAGCACCCCTCAGCGCGGCCAGAGCCAGGCCAGGTAGCCGAGGTAGAGGGCCAGCAGCACCGTGCCCTCGCGCCGGCCGATGCGCCACCAGGTCCGCGCCACCACCAGCAGCAGCACCGAGGCGGCGACCATCACCCAGGCGTCGCGCGCCATGATCTCGGCCGGCACCGGGGTGGGTGCGACCACGGCCGTGACGCCCCCGATGCCGAGCACGTTGTAGATGTTGGAGCCGATCACGTTGCCGAAGGCGATCTCCGGCTGGCGGCGCAGCGCGGCGATGATCGAGGTGACGATCTCGGGCATCGAGGTGCCGATGGCGACGATGGTCAGGCCGATCACCGCCTCCGGGATCTCCAGCGCGCGGGCCAGCGTGACCGCGCCGTCCACCAGCAGCCGGCCGCCGAGGACGACGAGCGCGAGGCCGCCGAAGGCGAGTGCGAGCGGCAGGAGGAGACCGCCCGCGGGCGGCGCCGGCGGCGGTGGGCCCAGGCTGCCGGGATGCGCCGCCCTGAAGGCCTCCGCCTTGTCGAAGACGGCGCCGTGCTCCGCGCTGCCCTGGCGTTCCTGGTGCAGTGCCAGGGCGACATAGGCGAGGAGCGCCACGAGGAAGACGACCCCCGTCGGGCGGTCGAGGCCACCCATCAGCCCGGCGGCCGGCAGCGCCAGGGTCGCCGCCAGGCAGACCAGGCCGTCCCGCCCCAGCGCGCGCGAGGTCACGGCGATCGGCGCGATCAGCGCCGCGACGCCGAGGATGAGCAGGGTGTTGGCGATGTTGGAGCCGACGATGTTCCCGACCGCGATCCCCGGCGAGCCGGCGAGCGAGGCCTGCAGGCTGGCGGCAAGCTCCGGGGTCGAGGTGCCGAAGCCGACGAGGGTCAGCCCGATGACGAGGGGCGAGACGCCGAAGCGCTCGGCCACGCGCACCGCGCCGCGCACCAGCATCTCGCCGCCGAGGGCCAGCAGCACGAGGCCGGCCAGCAGGAGCTGCGCCGATCCCGCCATGCGCGGCTCAGCCGGGCCGCTTCCAGAAGAAGATGGTGTCGGCGTAGCTGCCGTCCGGGTTGACCGCCCAGCCGGGGATGCGCCCGGCCTCGGTCCAGCCGAGCGAGCGGTACAGCGGCTCGGCATGGTCGTCGGCGCGGGTGTCGAGGGTCAGCAGGCTGCGTCCCAGGCGCTGCGCGGATTGCTCGGCCCGCAGCATCAGCTCGCGCGCCACGCCGCGCCGGCGCGCGGCCGGGTCCACCAGCAGCTTCGCTACCTCCGCCCGGTGCGGCTGGTTCGGCGGCGTGCCGAGGTCGAGCTGCACCGTGCCGACCAGCGCGCCCTCCTGCCAGGCCGCCAGCAGCAGCCGCGACCCGGCGGCGACATCGGCCGCGACCTTGCGCCAGAAGCGGCGCGCCGTCTCCATCGGCAGCGGCGGCAGGAAGGAGACGCTGGCGCCGGCCTCGACGCAGGCGACCAGGATCTCCGCGAGGCGCCGCTCGGCGCTGGCGGCCGCCGCCGCGTCCAGCGCCTCCACCACCAGGCCCGCGGCCGGCTTGGCGTAGCGGAACTCGAGCGACTTCGAACGGTCGTCGAGGATGCGGATCGCGCCCTGCCGGACATAGCTGCTCTTCTCGTAGAAGCCATGCGCACGGGTGAAGCGGGTGTCGGTCCAGAGCACCAGGCGCGCGGCGCCGGCGGCGCGGGCATGCGCCTCCGCGGTGTCGAGCAGCTGCCGGGCGAGGCCGGCGCCGCGCGCCTCGGCCGCGACGTACATGCGGCAGATCTCCCAGGCCGCATCCTCGCGCAGCGGGCGCGCGCCGACCATGCCGATGAGCGCGCCATCCTGCTCGGCCGCCCACAGCGCGCCGCCGGCGTCGCGGAAACAGGTGGCGAGCGCGCGCAGTTCCGGCAGCTCGTCATCGACGTCGAGGATGCAGCCTGGATACTCAGCCCAGCAGGCGCCGATCAGCGCGATGAAGCCCGCCGCGTCCTCGTCCCGGCCCGGGCGTATCATGTCAGCTCGCGGCAGAATTCCTGGATGCGGCTGCAGGCTTCGGTGAGGCTCGCGGTATCGGTCGCGTAGGAGATGCGCATGTAGGGCGACATGCCATAGGCCGTGCCCTGCACCGCGGCGACGCGCTTCTCCTCGAGCAGCGCCTGCACGAAGTCGGTGTCCGTCTCGATCCTGCGGCCGCCCTTCGTGGTCCGGCCGAGGCAGCCGGCGATGTTGGGGAAGACGTAGAAGGCGCCCTCGGGCTTGTGGCAGGTGATGCCGGGGGCGGCGTTCAGCATCTCCACCACCATGTCGCGGCGCTGGCGGTAGACCGCCTGCCGCTCGCGCACGAGATCCTGCGGGCCGTCGAGCGCCGCCGCGGCGGCGGCCTGGCCCACGGTGGAGACGCCGGCGGTCGCCTGGCCCTGCATGTTGAACATGCCGCGGATCA
>CAYNYQ010000348.1:0-3158 GCA_964401305.1 uncultured Acetobacteraceae bacterium
TCCGGCATCATCCTGCTGAAGTACTGGCTCGAGGTCAGCCCGGAGGAGCAGACGCGGCGGCTCGAGGCGCGCATCAGCGACGGGCGAAAGCTCTGGAAGCTCTCGCCCATGGACCTGAAGTCCTACAGCCGCTGGTACGACTACTCCCGCGCGCGCGACGCCATGTTCGCCGCGACCGACACGCCCTGGGCGCCCTGGTATGTCGCGCCCTCGGACGACAAGCGGCGGGCGCGGCTGAACATCATCCGTCACCTGCTCGCGCACATCCCCTACGAGGCGCCGAAGCGCGAGAAGATCAAGCTGCCGAAGCGCCAGGAGCGCGGCGACTACCGCGACCCCGGCTACCCCTTCAAGCTGATCCCCGACACCGTCGCCGCGGCGCCCTGATCCCGGGCGCGACGCCGCTCACTGCATGCGGATCGGCGTCAGGTCCTGGATCCAGTTCTGCGCCTGCACGAAGCCCTTCACCCGCGGCGACATGGCCCGCGGGTTGAGGTCGTGCACGACGAAAAGCCAGGTCGCGTCCTCGACCATCCTCGCGTGCAGCTCGGCGATCAGCGCATCCTGCTTCTCGCGGTCGAACTCGGCGCGGATGGCGGCCGAGAGCCGGTCGAATTCCGGCAGCCGGACATTGGTCCAGTTGTTGCCGCGCGGCGCGATGCGGTCGCTGCCGAGCGTGCTGACGAAGCCGAAATCGGGATCGACCCAGGTCCAGGAATTGTTCAGCCCGGCGACCCCCACCTGGTCGGGCGACTGCGCGCCCCGGGCGCGGCGCTGCGTCATGGTGGACCAGTCGATCACCTCGAAGGTGACCTCGACATGCACCGCGCGCAGCATCTCCTGCATCGCCTCGTTCATCAGCAGCGGCTGCATCTGCCCCGAGCCGGAGGAGGAGATGGTCACCTTCAGCTTCAGCGGGTTGCGCGGCCCGTAGCCGGCCTCGGCCAGCAGCCGCCGCGCCTCGGCCGGGTCGTAGCGGATGCGCCAGGAGGGCTCGCCGAACCAGGGGTGGCCGGGCGGCACGCTGCCCACCGCCGGCGCGCCGAAGCCCTGCAGCAGCCCGGCGATGCCGTCGCGGTCGATGGCGAGGTTCAGCGCGCGGCGCACGCGCAGGTCGGTGGTCGGCGTGCCATCCACGCGGCTGAGGAACCAGGGCCAGATGTGCTGGTAGCGGTTGGTGACGATCTGCATGCCGGCGGCCTTCAGGCGCTGGGTCGCGTCGGGCGGCGGCGCCTCGATGAAGTCGACCTGGCCGGAGAGCAGCGCGGCGACGCGGGTGTTAGCATCCGGGATCGGCAGCAGCACCAGCCGGTCGGTCTGCGGCACGCGCGCCGGGTTCCAGTATTCGGTGTTCTTCACCAGGTCGAGCCGCTGGCGCGGCACCAGCCGGTCGAACTTCCAGGGGCCGAGGCCGGAGGGGTTGCGCGCATAGGCCTCCCAGCTGCGCCCGACCTTCTCCCACTGCGCCGGCGAGGAGAACATGATCCGGCCGAAGTACCAGGGCAGCAGCGCATCTGGCGTCTTCGTGGTGAAGACGACGGTGCCGGCGTCGCGCTTCTCGACCTTGTCGATCAGGTTCATGCGGCCGAAGGTCTGCGCCACCTGCCGCGGGTCGTAGTGCGGCGCCTGCTGGTCCATCAGCTTCTGCATGTTCCACAGGACGGTGTCGGCGTCGAAGCCGCTGCCGTCGTGGAAGCGCACGCCGCGGCGCAGGCGGAAGGTCCAGCGCGTGCGGTCGGCGGGGTCGGCCTCCCATTCCTCGGCGAGGCCGGGGATCAGCGTGCTGGGCCGGTCTGCGCGCGAGAGGTCCCAGCCGACGAGGCTGTCGTGCAGCGTCACGCCGACGAAGCGCCACCCCTCGCCGCCCTGGTCGGACTGGCCGGCGAGGTAGGGGATGTCGGAGAGCGTCATGGCGACGCGCAGCACGGTCTCGGCCTGCGCCTGCGCGGGCGGGACGGCGGCGAGGGCGGCGGCGCCGGCGACGAGGCCGCGGCGGGAGATCGCGCCGCTCATGGCCGCGGCACCGCGAAGGCGCTCGCGGGCTCGAGCCCCGCCGGCAGGTCCTGCGGCAGCTTCAGGAGGTTCGCGGCCATGCGGTCCGCCGCCTCCATCAGCCGCCCGGCCATCGCATCCTCCGGCGTCACGCCGAAGCGCAGCAGCAGGCGCATGGCCTCCGCGCGGGTCATGGGCGTATCGGTCATGCCTGCCTCCGTCATTCTATCGGGTGGATGGGGTCAGCCGCCCGCGGGCAGCCGGCGCCAATGGCCGGTCGCTTCCTCGAGCGCATGGGCGACGCGCAGCAGCATCGGCTCGGCGTGGTAGGGGGCGACGATCTGCGCCGAGAGCGGCAGGCCGGCGGAATCGAAGCCGGTGCAGATTGAGGCCGCCGGATGGCCGCTGACGTTCAGCACCGCCGTCGCGCTCGCCATCATGAACTGCTGGAAGCGCGCTTCGCCCTCCTCCCAGCGGGGCACGCGGGTCATCACGCAGGGCATGAGCACGGCGTCGCAGCCGCGGATCGCCGCATCCGTCGCCGCCGCCATCTCGCGCCGCCAGCGCTGCGCGGTGACGTAGTCGGCGGCCGGGATGGCCATGGCGGCGAGGAACTTCGCCTGCAGCGCGCGGCCCATCAGCGCGAACTTCGCGCGCACGTCCGGCCCGTGGATCGACAGCGCCTCGGCGCTGCTGATCGGCCGCATGCATTCGCGGTACTGCTGCACCGTGTAGGGCACCGTGACCTCGACGATGCGCGCGCCGGCGTCGCGCAGCGCATCGACGGCGTCGTCGAAGGCGCGCACCACCTCGGGGTCGGCGGAGAAGTCCTCGGTGTGGAAGCGGCGCAGCACGCCGATGGCGAGGCCCCGGACACCGGCCGCGATGCCCTCGGCATGCGCGGGCACGGGCCGGTCGAGGCTGGTCGGGTCGGCCGGGTCGTGGCCGGCCAGCACGTCCATCGCCAGCGCCGCGTCGATGGCGCGCCGGGTCAGCGGCCCGGCGACGTCGAGCGTATAGGCATTGGGCAGGATGCCGGCGCGGGAGAGCCGGCCATAGGTCGGCTTGAGACCGTGCAGCCCGTGCACCGCCGCCGGCAGCCGCACCGAGCCGCCGGTGTCGGAGCCCATGCCCAGCATGCAGAAGCCCGCCGCGACCGCGGTGCC
>CAYNYQ010000348.1:3258-5483 GCA_964401305.1 uncultured Acetobacteraceae bacterium
CCATAGGGGATGCCGTGCAGCGGCCCGCGCCAGCGGCCGGCGGCGATCTCGGCCTCGGCGGCGCGGGCGGCCGCCATGGCGCGGTCGGGCAGCAGGGTGACGTGGGCATGCAGCCCGGCATCGCGCCGCTCGATCCGCGCCAGCACGGCGTCCAGCAGCTCGACCGGGGAGAGGGCACGGCGGCGGATCAGCCCGGCGGCCTCGGCCAGGCTCAGCGCGGCGGGGTCGCTTCCCCCGGTGGCCGCATCCATCGCCAGCGCCATGACCCGCATCCCCGGCTGCGGAGCACGGACGGGCTGGCCCGGCGGGCCAGCCTCTCACGCGGCGGGGGCTGCGGCGCGCTGGGGCGCCCGCATGCGTCGGCCACGCGGTCCGGGCTCCTGTGGTGCCCGGCCGGCGATCCGGCGTCGTCTCTCCCTGGAGGTGGAGGTGGCGCCCCGCGGGGCATCCTCCGCCGCGGCCCTGGGGCCGTGATGGCAAGGATGATCGCGCAAGCGGCAACCCGCCGCAATAGGCGGAATTTCCGCCCGCAATTCGCGCGGCCTGCCCTCTATTCAGGCATTCGTGGGTGGCGTGCGGCTCAGCCGCAGGTGGTCGCGTCCGGCGGGCAGTAGATGTCGCGCAGCAACGCCAGCAGCCGCGCGGCCTTGGGGTCGGCCAGGCGGTAGTGGATGGTCTGCGCCTCGCGCCGCGTCGCCACCAGGCCTTCCTCGCGCAGCCGCGCCAGGTGCTGGGACAGGGCGGACTGCGAGAGCCCGACCGCATCGGCAAGCGCGCCGACATTCATCTCGCCGGCGCCGACCAGATGGCACAGCATCAGCAGCCGCTTCTCGTTCGCAAGCAGGCGAAGCATGCGCGCCGCCTCCTCCGCGCTCGCTTCCAGCCTGGCCAGGCCAGGCAGGTTCTCACCGTCGAACACCCTGTCCTCCGTCGTGGCTTGCCGCCCGGCCGCCTTGGCGGCCCGCGCGCGCGGCAGCGGCATAGGCCCGAATTCTTCCCCCCAGGCCTGGCAGGGCTGCCGAACGAACGAGATCGGCAAGATCCGCGTCGCGCCCGTCGCCGGGCAGGACCGCGCCGCGCAACGCACGCTGGGCGGCCGCCGGCGGCGCGCTGACCTCCTCGGCCAGGGCCACGGCAAGGCCGGGCCAATCCTCCTGCGTCGCGAGGTCGGTTGCAAGACCGCACGCAAGCGCGCCCTCCGCATCCATCCCGCAGCCGCGCAGCGTCAGGTCCAGCGCCGCCTGGGCGCCGATCAGAGACGCCAGTCGCCGCGTTCCCAGCACCAGGCCGAATCGGGCGCCGGGGAAGGCGAAGCGGGTGCCCGGTGCGGCGACGCGCCAGGTGCAGGCGGCGAAGAGGTCCGCACCGGCGCCGAGCGCATGGCCGTGCGCCAGCGCGAGCGTCGGCACCGGCGCATGGCGCACCGCCTGCAGCAGCTGCTCGATGCGCACGAAGCGCAGCAGCAGGTCGCCGTCGCTCTCGCCCTCCAGCCCGCCCAGGTCGAAGCCGGCGCAGAACAGCCGCCCCGCACCGCGCAGCACGATCAGGCGCAGCGCCGGGTCCGGGGCATCGGGCAGGGCGGCGAGCAGCGCCTCCACCAGCGCGGCGTCGAGCGCATTGCCGGCCCCTGGGCGGTTCAGGGACAGCGTCAGCACGGCGCCCTCTCTGCGTGCCTCCAGCGGGACGGGAGCTTCGCTCATGAGAAATCTCTTATTCGAAGCGGCCTTTGGCGGGTAGTCAAAAAGCGTCACCGTGCCCGCTCCGTAACCAGGGGAGGTGCTGCTTCGCCTCAAGGCGCGGCAGATGGCTTTGCGGTGCCAGGGAGTGGGGCAGATCCGTCGCCGCCGCGACATGGCGTTGCTAACATAGCGGTACGTTGCATGGCGCCCGGCGGTTACGTCGGATGCAGGGCTCTTTTCGGTCGACCGCGCCTGCCTGCTCGTCTGGCTCCGGCGTTCCTTGTGCGATTGCCCCTGCGCGGTTCGGGCCCGCCGCGGCTACGGGCGGTGCGGTGGCCGGGTCGCGTCAGCCCGGCTTCGGCGGCAGCCGCCCGAAGACGGTCTCCGCCTCGATCTGCAGCACGTTCCCGGGCCGCGGGAAGGGCGCGGGCGGCGGCTCGCCTTCGGCGCGCGGGCGACCGATGCGGGCGAAGAAGGTCTCGAGCCCGCCAGGCAGGATCAGCCACAGGAAGGTCAGCGGGCCGGCGCCGGTATTGTGGAAGCTGT
>CAYNYQ010000349.1:0-5462 GCA_964401305.1 uncultured Acetobacteraceae bacterium
CGATGCTGCTCGACCTGCGGAAGGAGCAGTTCAACCTGCGTTTCCAGCGGGCCACCGGCCAGCTCGAGGCGACGGGGCGGATCAAGGTGGTCCGGCGCGACATCGCCCGGATCAAGACCATCATGGCCGAGCGCAGCCGCGCCACGGCCGCAACCCAGGCGTAAGGGGAGACCGGCGGCGATGCCGAAGCGAGTCCTCACGGGCCGGGTGGTCAGCGACAAGATGGACAAGACGGTCACCGTGCTTGTCGAGCGTCGCGTGATGCACCCGCTGTACAAGAAGTTCATCCGGCGCTCGAAGAAGTACGCCGCGCATGACGAGGCCAACCTGTGCAAGGAAGGCGACGTTGTGGAGATCGAGGAGTGCCCGCCGATTTCCAAGCGCAAGTGCTGGATGGTGATCGCCCGCAACGGCGCCGGCTACGGCGCCGACGTGGTCGCCGCCGCGACGCAGCCTTCGGCCTGAGGGAGCGGGTGGCATGATCCATGTCGAAAGCAACCTCGATGTCGCCGACAACTCCGGTGCGCGCCGCGTGCAATGCATCAAGGTGCTCGGCGGCTCGAAGCGGAAGACCGCCTCCGTGGGCGACGTCATCGTCGTCTCCGTGAAGGAGGCGATTCCGCGCGCCAAGGTGAAGAAGGGCGAGGTGCATCGCGCCGTCATCGTCCGCACCGCCTATCCGGTGCGGCGGCAGGACGGCACGGCCATCCGCTTCGACGGCAATGCCGCCGTGCTGATCAACAAGCAGGGCGAGCCGATCGGCACGCGCATCTTCGGACCCGTCGTGCGCGAGCTGCGTGCGCGGAAGTACATGAAGATCATCAGCCTGGCGCCGGAGGTGCTGTAGTCCCATGGCCGCCAAGATCAGGAAGGGCGACCGGGTGCAGGTCCTCGCGGGTCGCGACAAGGGCCGCCGCGGCGAGGTGCTGGCCGTGCTGCCGAAGGAGAACCGCGCCCTGGTGCAGGGCGTGAACATGGTCAAGCGCCACCAGAAGCCGCAGGGGCTGAACCAGCCTGGCGGCATCCAGGAGAAGGAGGCGCCGATCCAGCTCTCGAACATCGCGCTGATCGACCCGAAGTCGGACAAGCCGACGCGGGTGGGCTTCACGGTGCTCGAGGATGGTCGGAAGGTGCGCGTGGCGCGCGCTTCGGGTGAGGTGCTCGACCGATGAGCGGGACGAAGAAGGGCGGCGGCGGCGGCAAGCCGAGCGCGCCGAACAAGAAGGGCGGCGCCGGTGCGCCGCCGTCGGGCGGCGAGTCGCGCGGCGTCACCATCCAGGCGGCGGCGGGCGAGGCGAAGGCCGCGCCGGCCGAGCTGCCGCGGATGCGCCGGCGCTACGACGAGGTCGTGCGCAAGCAGCTCGCCGAGGAATTCGGCTACGCCAATCCCATGGAGATCCCGAAGCTCGAGAAGATCGTGATCAACATGGGCGTGGGCGAGGCGGCGGCTGACCAGAAGAAGCTCGACAACGCCGTAGCCGACCTCGCGTCGATCTCCGGCCAGCGGCCGGTGAAGACCAAGGCCAAGAAGGCGATCGCCGGCTTCAAGATCCGCGAGGGCCAGGCGATCGGCTGCAAGGTCACGCTGCGCAAGGCGCGGATGTACGAGTTCCTGGATCGGCTGGTGACTATCGCCCTGCCGCGGGTGCGCGACTTCCGCGGCATTCCTGCGAACAAGGGCTTCGACGGGCGGGGCAATTTTGCGCTCGGCCTGAAGGAGCAGATCGTCTTCCCCGAGATCAACTACGACAAGGTGGACACGATCCGCGGCATGGACATCGTGTTCGTCACCACGGCGAAGACCGACAAGGAAGCGAAGGCGCTGCTCAAGGCCTTCGACCTTCCCTTCGCCAGCTGAACCCATTTGGAAAACCGCCGTGCCCGGGGAACCCGGGGCGCGGCAGGTTCCGGAGGACCGAGACCGTATGGCCAAGACCTCTTCCGTCGAGAAGAACAAGCGGCGCGAGCGCCTCGCCAAGCTGCATGCGCAGAAGCGTGCGCAGCTGAAGGGCATCGTGATGGACCGCAGCCTGCCGGTCGAGGACCGGTTCGAGGCATCGATCCGTCTTGCCCAGCTGCCTCGCAACGGCGCCGCCAACCGCGTGCGCCTGCGCTGCGAGGTGACCGGGCGTCCCCGCGGCAATTACCGCAAGTTCAAGCTCAGCCGGAACATGCTGCGCGAGCTGGCCAACACCGGCCAGATCCCCGGCGTGACCAAGGCGAGCTGGTAAGGAGGGCAGGCGAAGATGTCGCTGTCCGATCCGCTCGGCGATATGCTGACGCGCATCCGCAACGCGCAGCGCGCGCGGCAGACCCGCTGCATCGCGCCGGCCTCGAAGCTGCGCGAGAACGTCTGCGAGGTGCTCAAGCGCGAGGGCTATATCCGCGCCTGGCGCACCGAGGAGCTGCGCCCCGGGATCCGTCGGCTCGAGATCGAGCTGAAGTATTCCGAGGGCGAGCCGGCCATCAAGGAGATCACCCGCATCTCCACGCCGGGCCGGCGCGTCTATTCCAAGATCCGGGAGCTGCCGAAGTACTACAACGGCCTCGGCATCCAGATCCTGTCCACGCCCCGCGGCGTGATGAGCGACAACGAGGCCCGCGCCGCCAATGTCGGCGGCGAGGTCCTCTGCCGCGTGTTCTGACGGAGGCCAAGGGCATGTCTCGCGTCGGCAAGTACCCGGTCGTGGTTCCCGCGGGCGTCCAGGTGGCGCTTATGGGCCGTACCGTGGTGGCCAAGGGCAAGAACGGCGAGCTGAGGCTCGACCTGACGAACGAGGTGGACGTGGAGATCGCGTCCAACCAGGTGGCGGTGAAGCCGCGCGGCGAGGATCGCCGCAGCCGCACCATGTGGGGCACGACCCGCAGCCTCATCAACTCGATGGTGCAGGGGGTCTCCACCGGCTTCACCAAGGAGATGGAGATCAACGGCACGGGATACCGCGCCGCGGTGCAGGGCAAGGACCTGGTGCTGAATCTCGGCTACAGCCACGAGATCCGCTACCCGGTGCCGCTCGGCATCAAGATCACCTGCGAGAAGCCGACCTCGATCAAGGTCGAGGGCGCCGACAAGCGCCAGGTCGGCCAGGTCGCGGCGGAGATCCGCGCCTATCGCGGTCCCGAGCCCTACAAGGGCAAGGGCGTGAAGTACGTGAACGAGCAGATCCTCCGGAAGGAGGGTAAGAAGAAGTAATGGCCGACAAGCTCGCACTGCAGGCGCGCCGGCGCGCGCGGCTGCGTTACCAGATCAAGGTGAAGGGCGGCGGGCGGCCGCGGCTCTCCATCTATCGCTCGGGGCGGCACATCTACGCGCAGGTGATCGACGACGGCGCGGCGCGCACGCTGGCTGCCGCCTCGACGCTCGAGAAGGAGCTGCGCGAGGCGCTGAAGACCGGCGCCGACAAGGAGGCCGCTGCCGCGGTCGGCCGCAAGGTCGCCGAGCGCGCGGTCGCCGCCGGCGTCACCAAGGTCGTGTTCGATCGCGGCCCCTATCTGTATCACGGCCGGGTCCAGGCCCTTGCCGACGCCGCCCGAGAGGGCGGCCTGGACTTCTGAGGAGTACCCGATGGCACGCGAACCGAGGAGCGGCGGCGAGGGTGGCGAGGGCGGTGATCGCCGTCGTGGCCGCGGCCGCGACCGCGACCGCGACAATCGTCCCTCGACCGCCGAAGGCGACGAGCTGAAGGACAAGCTGGTCACCATCAACCGCGTGGCGAAGGTGGTGAAGGGCGGACGCCGCTTCAGCTTCGCCGCGCTGGTCGTGGTGGGCGACCAGAAGGGCCGCGTCGGCTGGGGCGCCGGCAAGGCGCGCGAGGTGCCGGAGGCGATCCGCAAGGCGACCGAGCAGGCAAAGCGGACCATGATCCGCGTGCCGATGCGCGAGGGCCGTACGCTGCACCACGACGTCATCGGCGAGTTTGGCGCCGGCCGCGTGATCCTGCGCGCCGCCCCGCCTGGCACCGGCATCATCGCCGGCGGTCCGATGCGCGCAGTGTTCGAGACGCTGGGCATCGGCGACGTGGTCGCCAAGTGCACCGGCTCGACCAACCCGCACAACATGGTCAAGGCGACCTTCGCGGCGCTCTCGCGCTGCACCAGCCCGCGTGCCGTTGCCACGCGCCGCGGCAAGAAGGTGGCCGACATCTTGGGCCCGCGGAAGGATGCGCCCGCGGCCGAGGCGGGGGAGGCCGCCGCCAATGTCTGACAAGCCGACCGTGCGGGTGACCCAGGTGGGCTCGCCCATCGGCCGCAAGCCGGGCCAGCGGGAGACGCTGATCGGCCTCGGCCTCAACAAGCTGCACCGGTCGCGGGAGCTGGAGGACACACCCTCCGTCCGCGGCATGATCCGGAAGGTCGCCCACCTGGTGAAGGTGGACGAGACCCCGGGGAAGGGTTGACCGTCCGGTCGTCGGAGGGCGCAGCAGCGCCCGGAGGCGTGACTCGGCCGGTCCTGGGAGACTGACGATGAAGCTGAACGAACTGCGCGACAATCCGGGTGCGCGGCCGAAGTCCAAGCGGCTCGGCCGCGGCATCGGCTCGGGCAAGGGCAAGACCTCGGGCAAGGGCGTGAAGGGCCAGAAGGCGCGCGAGGGCGTGGCGCTGAACGGCTTCGAGGGCGGCCAGCTGCCGCTCTATCGCCGCCTGCCGAAGCGGGGCTTCCACAACCCGTTCCGTCGGGAATACGCGCCGCTGAACCTCGGCACGCTCGATGCGGCGATCGAGGCCGGCCGCCTGCCGGCGGACCAGCCGATCGACGAGGCGGCGCTGCGCGCGGCCGGCATCGTGCGTACCAAGGCGACGCTCGCCGGCGTGCGCCTGCTGGCCATGGGCGAGCTGAAGCGGGCGGTGACCATCACCGTCTCCGGCGCCTCGGCCAAGGCGGTCGCGGCGGTGCAGGAAGCGGGCGGCAGCATCACCCTGCTGAACCCCCCGGCGGCCGAGGAGGCCAGCGCCGAGGGCTGAGCCGGCGCGCGCACCGTGGCGCCTGGCCCCGATGGCCCGCGCGCCCGGGGAGCGGCAACAGGGGTAAGCTGCTCTAGAGACTATGTTTTCAGGGCAGGAACGCCGATCGGATGATTCCCTCCGGGCGGATATTGCTCTAGGGTCGGGCCCGGCGTCGGTGGGAAACCGCCGCGCCGCCCGCGACGAGATACGGGCACGGACCGCCAGGCCGCCATCGGTGCGCCTGCCGGGCTCCGGGCGCGACAATCCTGACGGCGGCGCCCCCCGACCAGGCGGCGCCGCTGCCATGAGGAGGATGGGACCCGCATGGCCTCCGCCGCCGAACAGCTTGCGGCCAACCTGAACCTCGGCGTCCTCGCCAAGGCGACCGAGCTGAAGAAGCGCATCTGGTTCACCCTGGGCGCGCTCATCGTCTACCGCCTCGGCACCTACATCCCCGTCCCCGGCGTCGATGCCGGGGTGATGGGCGAGCTGCTGGCGCAGCACGGCGGCGGCATCCT
>CAYNYQ010000350.1:0-5415 GCA_964401305.1 uncultured Acetobacteraceae bacterium
CCCGGGCCCGCGCCAGCGCCGCCCGCAGCGCGGCGGCATCCGGCGTGGCGAGCGCCGCGCGGTCGATCACCTGCGCCGGCTCGGCCGCCTGGGCGAGCTCGGCCAGCCAGGGCGCGAGCGGGATCCGCGCCGGGTCGCGCCGCAGGTCGGCCCGGCCCGGCATCTCCCGCACCCGGCCATGCAGCAGGTCGGCCAGGGCGGCGGCGGCGGCGCGGTGCAGGGCGGCGCGCCAGGCGGCGGGATCCTGGCGCTCCAGCGCATCGGGCGGGATGGCGTAGGCGGCGGGGTCGAGCCCGTCCTCGGCCAGGCGCTGCAGCCGCCCGGCCAGGCGCTCGAGCGCCCGGGCCTCGGCGGCGAAGCCGCCGGCCGGCGCGCCCGCCTCGACGCGGGCCGTGGCCCGGGCCTGGGATGCCAACGGGATGGACGCAGCCGTCGCCACCGCGAGCATCAGGCTGAGAATCGGTCGCACGCCTGCGTGATACATGCCTGCCCCCCTGCCCGCCAAGCCGCCCCCGCGGCCCCGCTGTCCCCGGCCCGGCCATCCGGGCCGCGGCCGCCCCCGCCTGCGGTGCGCGTGATCGCCGGCCGGCTGATAAGGTTACGCCCCCGCGTCCCCGACATGAACAGGAGATTGCCCGCCCCCGGCAAGCGCGCCCACGGTGATCGGCCGGAACGGCGCGCGCGGCCGGTAGAGCCCGGCCGAGCCCGGCGGCAGCCCGCGCTCCTGCTCGATCAGCGCGGCCACGGTGGCGCCGCAGAGCCGGCCCTGGCAGGGCCCCATGCCGCAGCGAAGATAGGCCTTGGCCTGGTTCGGCCCGGTGGCGCCGAGCCGCGCCGCGGCGCGGACCTGCCCCGCCGTCACCTCCTCGCAGCGGCAGGCCAGCACCGTGTCATCGGGCGGAGCGAGCACCGAGTCGGGCGGCGCGTAGAGCGCGTCGAGCACGGGGCGAAGGGCGAGGGCGCGGCGGCGGGCGGCCAGGGGTGCGGCGGCGGCGCGGGCGAAATCGGCCTCCTCCAGCCGCCCGAGGCGCCGCGCGGCATCCAGCCCCGCGAGCCGCCCCGCCGCCACCGCCGCCTGCCAGCCGCCGATGCCCGCGCCATCCCCCGCCACGGCGAGGCGCGGATGCGACGCGGCGCCGAAGGCATCGACCACCGGGCGCCAGCAGCGCTGCGCCGCGTCCCAGGCGTGCTCGAGCCCGATGCCGCGGGAGACCTGCGTCGCCGGCACCACGCCCTCGTGCAGCAGCAGCAGGTCGGCGGGCAGCGAGCCGCCCGCCCAGGCAACGCGGCGGAGGCGCAGGTCGCCCTCGGCCCGGAGCCCCGTGGTGGCACGGTGCACGGGGATCGCCAGCCTCGCCTCGGCGACCAGCGCGAGCCCCTTGGCCAGCAGCCCCGCCCCGCCGCCGAGCGCCGCCGCCGCCAGTGCCCTGCGGAGCGGCCCGACGCGGCCGGCGGGCCGGGTCTCGAGGATCAGGGCGGGCGCGGCGCCGGCGCGCAGCAGCTGCACCGCCAGCAGCCAGAGCAGCGGGCCCTGGCCGGCGAGGACGGTGCGCTTCGGCTCGGCCGGCACGCCGCCCGTGGTCTTCAGCATGATCTGCGCCGCGCCGGCGGTCATGACGCCGGGCAGGTGCCAGCCCGGGATGGGGACGGGCCGCTCCTCGGCGCCGGTCGCCAGCAGGATGCGCCGCGCCGCCACCTCCTCCGTCGCATCGCCGGCGGCGAGGAAGAGCGCGCCTTCCTCCGGGTCCAGGTGCCAGAGCGTGGTGGCGGGCCGGTACTCGATGCCGGGCGTGGCGCGGAAGGCGCGCACCAGCGCCGCACCCGCGCGGTAGTCGGCGCCGAGGGCACGATCGCGCGCCGCCGGCCCCTCGATGCCGCGGAAGACCTGGCCGCCGGGGGCCGGGTTCTCGTCGACGACGAGGACCGAGAGGCCCCGCGACGCGGCCTCGATGGCGGCGGCCATGCCGGCGGGGCCGGCGCCGATGATGGCGAGGTCGTGCATGCTAGGGCTGCGCCGCCCGCGCGCCGTGCTGCACCCGGATGCGCATGCCGGGCGCGACGGGGACCAGGCAGGCCTGGCGGTTGGGAACGCCGTCGATCTCGGCGAGGCAGTCGAAGCAGATCCCCATCAGGCAATAGGGCAGGCGCGGCGCGCCACTGACCGGCGTCTCGCGGATGCGGAAGGCGCCGGCGAGCAGCACCGCGGCGGCGGCCGAGGCGCCCGCCGGCACGCGCACCGGCGCGCCCTCGACGAAGACCTCGATGGCGGGCGGATGCGCGGCGGGGCGGGGGCGGAACATCTCAGGCGGTGCCGGCGGCGAAGCGCGCGGCGGAGAAGCGGCCCAGGCGCTCGGCGTCGAGCCCGCCGCCGGCGATCATCGGCGCCAGCAGCCGGGCATGGGCGCCGGCGAGGGTCACGCCGGAATGGCAGTTGGCGGTGAAGGCGCCGGGGAAGCGCGCGGATTCGTCGTAGATGGGCAGCCCGTCGGGCGCCATCACGCGCAGCGCCGACCAGGCGCGCACGATGTTCAGCCGCGCGATCCAGGGGAAGCAGGCGGTGGCGCGCTCGGCGATGACGCGGATCACCTCGGGCTTCTGGCGCGTGTCGAAGCCGACCTCCTCGACGCTGTCGCCGAGCATGACGGAGCCCTCGGTGGTCTGGCGGATGGTGGTGACGGGCATGGGCAGCACCTCCCGCGCGCGCTCGGTCACGATCACCTGGCCGCGCTGCGGGCGCACCGGCGCCGCGAGGCCGAAGGCGGGCGCGAGCTCGGCATTGCCGAGGCCGGCGGCGAGCACCACGCGCGGCGCGGCGAAGCGGCGGCCGCCGGCGGTGACGGCGAAGTCGCGCGGCGCGGCGTGGATGTCGGCCTCCACCTTCGCCTCGGGCACGTAGCGGCCGCCGGCGGCGGTGAAGGCGCGATGCAGGGCGTGCAGCAGGCCGAGCGGATTGGCGTGGCCGTCATAGGGCGTCCAGGAGGCGCCGACGACGCGCGGCCCTAGGCCGGGCAGCATCTCGCGCAGTTCGGGCGGGCGCAGCATGCGGTACTCGAAGCCCGTGTTGCCGGCCTCGAGGCGCATCTGCTCCATGCGCTGCGCGCGGTCCTCGAACTCCGCCTCGGAGAGGCAGAGATGCACGCCGCCCGGCTGCCGCAGCCCGAGGTCGAGGCCGGTGCGGGCGCCGAGATCCTCCGCCAGCGCCGGCCATTCGGCCGCCGAGGCACGGGTCCAGCGCTGGTAGTGCGGCGCGCCGAAGCCCTTCGACTGCACCCAGACCAGACCGAAATTGCCTCGGGAGGCGCGGAAGGCGAGGTCGCCCTCGTCCAGCAGCACGGTGGCGAGCCCCTGCCCCGCCAGGCCCCAGGCGATGGCGGCCCCGACGAGGCCGCCGCCGATCACGATCGCGTCGCAGGCTTCGGTGCGCATGCGGCGATGGGAGGGGGCGCCGGCCGAGGCGTCAAGGCCGGCGCGTCAAGGCAGGGGGCGGCGCCCGGCGCTGCCGGATCAGCCGCGCGCGGGCTGCGGCCGCGCGCCGACCGAGGGACGCCCAGCGGTCAGGGCGGCGGCCAGGCGGCGCAGGGCGCGCAGGCCGCCGAGCAGCATCGCGCTGACGGTGGCCGCGCGCTCCTGGCGGGCGCGGGCGACGGCGGCCTCGATCGCGGCATGGGGAAGGGTCGAGTGGGTCATGGTCGTGTCTCCAGTGGTGCGCGTGATCTGGTACCGTTCCCCCGGGGCGATAATCGGGTAGGATGGACCGTCACTCATGAACGGGCTTCACGAATGGCGCGTCCCGACGAGATGGCCGCCTTCCTGCGCGTGGTGGAGCGCGGCGGCTTCGCCCCGGCCGCCGGCGATCTCGGCCTGACCCCCTCGGCGCTGTCGAAGCTGGTCGCCCGGCTGGAGGCGCGGCTCGGCGTGAAGCTGCTGACCCGGACCACGCGCCGCCTCGCGCCGACGCCCGAAGGCGAGGCCTATGCCGCCCGCGCCCGCGACATCCTCGCCCTGATCGAGGCGGCGGAGGCGGAGGCGATGGCCGGCGGCGCCCGCCCGCGCGGGCATCTCAGGGTGAACACCGGCACCGCCTTCGCCCGGCACCGGCTGGTGCCCATCCTGCCGGGCTTCTTCGCCCGCTACCCCGAGATCACGCTCGACCTCGGCGTGACGGACCGGCGCGTCGACATGGTGGCCGAGCAGGCGGACGTGCTGCTGCGCGTCGGCTCGCTCGACGATTCCGGGCTGATCGCGCGCAAGCTCGCCGACGGGCGGCGGGTGATCTGCGCCGCGCCGGCCTATCTCGCGCGACGCGGCACGCCGGCGCGGCCCGAGGACCTGCTGCAGCACGACTGCCTGGTGGTGCACGGGCTGGCGCGCCTGCCGGCCTGGCCCTTCCGCGACGGCAAGGGCGGGGTGCGGACGCTGACGGTGCGCGGGCGGGCGGCGACCGACAGCGCGGAGGCGGTGCGGGGCATGGCCCTGGCCGGGCTCGGCATCATCCGGGTTGCGGCGTTCTTCGTCGCGCAGGACATCCGGCTGGGGCGGCTGGTGCCGCTGCTGGAGGCCGACCACGTGTCGGAGGAAGTGCCGCTCTGGGCCGTGGTGGCGCCGGGACGGCAACGCATGCCGCGGGTGCGCGCCTTCATCGACTTCGTCGCCGAGCAGGTGGGCGGCCTTGGAGAGGGGCGCCGCCCCGCGCCGACCTTGGCGGCAGTGCCGCCAAGCCCGCCAGAGGCCGGAGGGCCGCTGGACAGCATGCCCTGGTGACCCGGCGGCGAGCCCGGGCGACAGGCCGCCGCGGGCCGGTCAGGGGCGGTGGAAGGCCGCCCGCGCCGCCTCGGCCTCGGCGCGGATGACGCAGCCCTCGGCATGGTCGTTGATCAGACCCATGGCCTGCAGGAAGGCATGCACCGTGGTGGGCCCGACGAAGGCCCAGCCGCGCGCCTTCAGGTCCTTCGACAAGGCCACCGAGGCGGGCGAAGTGGTGGCCTGCGGCGCCGCGCCCAGCGGCTCGAACCGCCAGATGTAGGCGGCGAGCGAGCCCTGCTCGGCCACCAGCGCCTGGGCGCGGCGGGCATTGTTGATCGCCGCCTCGATCTTGCCCCGGTGGCGGACGATGCCGGCATCGGCGAGCAGCCGCTCGACGTCGCGCGCGGTGAAGGCGGCGACGCGGTCGATCTCGAAATCGGCGAAGGCGGCGCGGAAGTTCTCGCGCTTGGCGAGGATGGTGCGCCAGGCGAGGCCGGACTGGAATCCCTCGAGGCAGAGCTTCTCGAAGAGCCGCCGGTCATCGGCGACGGGGAAGCCCCATTCGGTGTCGTGATAGGCGACGTAGTCCGGCGTGGCGGCGCACCAGGCGCAGCGCGGACGGCCATCGGGGCCGGGCAGCGTCGCGGTCATGGCGGCGGTCCTTCACCGGGG
>CAYNYQ010000351.1:0-5406 GCA_964401305.1 uncultured Acetobacteraceae bacterium
GCGCCGGCTGCGCCGCCGCCCGGCGCGCCGCCGCCGGCAGCGCCGGCCCGCAAGGCGCCGATCGGCCTGATCCTCGGTGCCGGCGGCGGGCTCGCTGCCGCGGGACTCGCCGCCTGGCTGCTGCTCGGCCAGGGCGGTCCGGCCACGCCGCCGGTCGCCACGCCGGACCGCGAGACGCAGATCCAGGCCGAGGCCGAGCGCCGGGCGCGCGAGGAGGCCGAGCGCCTGCGCCGCCAGCTCGCCGAGGCCGAGCCGCCGCGCCAGGCGCCGCCGCCGACCGCCCCCGACCCCACGGCGCAACGCGCGGAGGAGGAGCGCCAGCGCACCGCCGAGGCGCAGCGCCAGGCCGACGCGCAGCGCCAGACCGAGGCCCAGCGGCAGGCCGATGCGCAGCGCGAGGCCGAGGCGCAGCGGGCGGCCGAGGCGCAGCGACAGGCTGAGGCGCAGCGGGCGGCCGAGGCGCAGCGGGCGGCCGAGGCGCAGCGGCAGGCCGAGGCGCAACGCCAGGCCGAGGCGCAGCGCCGCGCGGAGGCCCAGCGCCAGGCCGATGCCGAGCGCGACGCCGAGGCCGAGCGGCAGCGCCAGGAGGAGGCCCAGCGCGCCGCCGAGCTCGAGCGCCAGCGGCAGCTCGACCAGCAGCGTTCCACCGCTGCTTCGGAAGCGACCGTCGAGCGCCAGCGCGCGCAGCTGCGCGCCGCCGCCGCTGCCGCCGCGATCGCCGAGCCCTGCTCGCTGATCACCTGGAGCGTCACCGACGACCGCATCACCCTCGCCGGCATGCTCCGCCGCGGCGGCGAGGCGGCGATCCGCCAGGCCCTCGACAGCCGCGGCATCGCGCCGGAGGCGGTGCAGCTGCAGCTGCAGAGCTTCGAAGGGCCCTATTGCGCCGCGCTCGATGCCATCCGCCCCATCGTCGTGCAGGCGCCGGAGGCACCGCCGCGCGCCCGCGTGATCGGCACCACGCCGCTCGCCAAGGGCGAGCTGCTGCGCATGCGCGTGGACATGCCGGACTACCCGTCGCAGCTCTACGTCAGCTACTTCATGAAGTCGGGCGAGGTGGTGCACCTGGTGCCCTCGCGCGCCGAGCCGGCGCGGTCGCAGGTGGCGCTCGGCGAGCCCGGCCCCGGCTTCCCGGGCTGGGAGGTGGACGAGCCCTTCGGCACCGACCTCGTCGTCGTCTTCGCCTCGGAGCGGCCGATCTTCGCGCAGCGCCGGCCCGTGGTGGAGAACCAGGCCGACTACCTGGCGACGCTGACCACCCGGGTCCGCGCGCTGCAGGCCCAGGGCGCGCGCATCACCGCCCGCGCCCTGCTGGTGGAGACGGTGCCGCAGCGCTGACACCGGGCTTGCCGCGAGCGCGGGCGCGCCGCGTCAGGGCAGCGGCATGCCCTCGCGCATCAGGCCGCGGAGCCGGGCGACCTCCTCCTCGGCCATCCCGACATGGCGCGCCGCGAAGAAGCGCGGGTCGGGCGTGAACACCAGGTAGGCCATGGTCTCGTTGGCCATCAGCGTCTCGTTCGCGGCGTCGTAGCCCTCGCGCGCGAGGAAGCCGCGGAAGGCGCGGCGGTCGGCCTCGGCGAAGCGGTGGCGCCAGACATCGAGGACGTGCCGCGCGACCCCGGGCAGGGTGAAGAAATGCCCGTGGCCGATCTCGTGGCGCAGGATGGCGGCGCGCATCGCCGGATCCATGCGCGCATCGGCATTGGCCGTGGAGACCAGCGCCACCTCCTCGCCGGCCGGCACCAGGGCCCGCGCCTCGCGGAAGCGGTCGCGCACCCAGAGCTCCTCCGCGCTCAGCCGCAGCCCGTCGCGCTCGGCCAGGGCGAAGAAGCGCGCGAGGTCGGTGCCGTTGTAGTCGTGCCCGAGATACCAGGTGGCGGCGGCGTCGCCGCTGCGGGCGATGGCCGCGGCGAGCTCGGCATCGTCGAGCAGCCGGTCGCGCGGCAGCCCCGCCTTCTCGATCAGCGCCGCGATGCGGTTCAGCGCGGCGCCCTGCGCCTCGAGCGTCGGGAAGAGCAGGACGAAGACGCGCGGGTTCTCGCGCAGGCGCAGCATGCGCGGCGCCTCGGGCGCGAGGGCGAGGATCTCCGCCTCGGTGAGCAGCGGCGGCGGCGGGCTCTCGGCCTGCTGGGCCATGCCCGGCGGCGGCGCGGCCTGGGCCGGGGGCGGCGCGGCATCGACCCGGACAGGCGGCTGCGCGGCCTCGGCCCGCACCGCCGGCGAAGCGGCCTCCGGCACGGCGGACGGCCCGGCCGGCAGCTGGGGCGGGCCGGTCGTCCCAAGGGGCTGGGGCGGCGGGGCCTCCGCCACAGGGGCGGGTGGCGGCACCTCGGGGGCGCGCGGCGTGGACGCGATCCACGCCGCGATCCCGGCGCCGAAGGCAAGAAGCACGACCGCAAGGCCGAAGCCTGCCGCGCGCCGCCAGCCTTGTGCGGTGGTCGTCATGCCCGCCGCCACCCGCCCGGGCTCAGCGCCGCGGCCCGGTGCCGCCCGGCGGGAGGGTCGCCGCGCCGGCTCTGCCGCGGCCGTGCCCGGTGGCTTGCCCTCCGGAGGCTGCCTGGTGGGGTGCGGGTCGCTCCGGCCGGCCGGTCGCAGGCGTACGGTGTCGTCGCCCGACTCCCCCTCCATGCGCGGCTCGGCTCAGTTGCCGAGATTGACGATCTGCACCCGGCGGTTGCGGGCTTCGGCGGTCTGTGGCGGCGTCTGCACGAGCATCTGGGATGAGCCGAAGCCGACGGCGACCAGCCGGGCCGCATCGACCCCGTAGGTGCGGATCAGGTAGTCCCGCACCGCCGCGGCCCGGCGTTCGGAGAGGTTCTGGTTCATGGCCGCGTCGCCGACCGAATCCGTATGGCCCTCGATCCGGAAGCGATAGGGGGCGAGCTCCGCCGCCGTCAGGGCGCGGCCGAGGGGGGAAAGTGCCCGCTCGGCTTCCGTCGTCAGCGTGGCCGAGCCGCTGGCGAAGGTGACGGTGATCGAGACCGAGGGCGCGTCCGAGGTGGTCTCGCGCACCGGGGCCGCGGCCGGGCGCGGGGCGACGACGGCGGTGGCGGGGCGGCTCGGCTCCTGCGCCGGGCGCGGCTGGTAGGGGGCCGCCTGCCAGACCGGTGCCGGGGCCACCGGGGCGGCGGCCGGCGCCGGGTCGCCGCCGGGCACCCGGATGCCGCGCGTGCCGGACCCGGCACGTGGCTTGAGCCGGTCGATCAGCGCCTGGGCCGCGGCGTCGCTCTGCGCCAGGGCCGATGTGGGCAGGGAGAGCGGGAGGGCGGCGGCAGTCGTCAGCGCGACCGTGCCGAAGAGCAGCGCGAGGCTTCGCATGGCCGGGCAGGCTCCGTCGGGGGGTGGGGGGCGGGGGACCGCGCGGCCGCCGATGCCGCGCCTGCGCGGCTGGTCGGTCGCGCGGGGAGGGGGGCGGCCGGCGGCACGGGGTCAGCTGCCGAGGTTGAGGACCTGGACGCGGCGGTTGCGCCGCTCCGGCGTCTCGTCCGGCGTGCGGACCAGCGGCTGGTCCTCGCCGATACCGATGGCGTCGAGCCGCTCCGGCTGCACGCCGTAGCGCTGGACCAGGAACTGCCGGACCGAGGCGGCGCGCTGCTCCGACAGGGCCTGGTTCATGTCCCGCGGGCCGACGGTGTCGGTATGGCCTTCGATGCGGAAGCGGTAGGGGGCCAGTTGGGGCGACACGAGCGCCCGGCCGAGCGCATCGAGCTCCCGCTCCGCCTGCGGCGTCAGGGTGGCCGAACCCGAGGCGAAGAGCACGGTCAGCGACACCGCCGGCACGCCCTGCGGCGCCGTGGTGGGCGCGGGCCGCGGCGGCGCGGGGCGGGCGGGTGCGGCCACGCGCTCCTGCGGGGCGGCGCTTTCCGGCCGGGCGGGGGCGGGCTCGGCCGGCACGCGGATGCCGCGGGTGGTGCCGGGCTGCAGCTGGTCGATCAGCCGCTGCACCTCGGCTTCGCCGCTGCGGTCGCGCTGCGCCGCCGCCGGCGTCGCCAGGGCCAGGGCCAGCGCCACGCCAAGCGGCGCCGCAAATTTCCGAACCGTCACGGTGACCTCATTCATTCCAGAGACACAATACCGCAGAGTCGATGCGCGCACATCACTCAGTCGCACCATGGAAGGGCGAACTCACGGCATGGGCGCATTTTCACAGAAAGTTGAGATGTCGGTTAGGACCCTCCCGCAAGGCGTTGTCCCGCCGCGGCAGCCGGCAGGGTGGGCGGGCGGTTGCGGCCCCGCGTGCCCGAGGCGCCCCGGCCCTCGGGCCGATGCAGTGCCCCGGCCATCGGGCCGACGTGGGCCGACGCAGTGCTCCGGCCATCGGACCGACGTGGGCCGATGCCGTGTCCCGGCCATCGGACCGACGTGGGCCGATGCCGTGCCCCGGTATCCGGCCGAAGCAGGCCGGGTCAGCGCCCCGCGCCCCGCGGCTCGAAGCAGGGCTCCGTGCCGGGGCCCCGCCGCGGGCGGCCGGGCGGCAGGCCCAGCCAGGTGGACCAGCCGAGCCGCCCCCCCGCCGGGCCGAGCGCCAGGCGCCCGATGGCGCCGGCCTCCAGCGCCGGGGCGATGGCGAAGCCGGTGTCGAGCCCGACGAAGAGCCGCGTCAGCGCCACCACCCGCGCATGCAGCGCCTGGCCCGGCAGCAGCGCCTCGAAATCCCGCCGGCCGACCGGGCCGATGCGCACGACGAAGCGCGACTGCGCGTCCCAGCTTTGCACGCCGAGCACGGCGCCCTCGCCGAGCCGCGCATGCTGGCCCTCGGGCAGGGCGCCGCGCCGCCCGCCGGCAAGCCGTGTCCGCTCCGCCGGCGGCAGCCGCACCCAGCCGCCGGTGAACTCCTCCAGCCGGACCGTGCTGCCGGTCTCCTCCTCCAGCATGGCGGCGAGCCGCTCGGCCGAGCGGCTGCGGGCGGAGAGATGCCCGGCATGGTAGAGCGCCGTCTCGCGCGGCAGCCCGGTGCGCTCCAGCAGGCCGGGCGTCGCGAGGCCGGCGGCGGCGGCGAGGGCGCGCTCGGCCGGGGCCGGGTCGCTGGTCGGCCGGTACTTCGCGCCCGCCGCCACGTAGAGGCCGGTGAAGCGCGTCGCCAGCATGTCCATGAAGTGGTGCAGCGCGCGCGAGCGCTTGCGCAGCTCGGCCGCGACCATCGCGGTCTGGTGCCGCGGCAGCACGCCGCCCGGCCCGATCAGCCCGAAGCTCGAGACGACCAGCGCCCGCTGCTCCGGCCGGAAGCCCACCACCTCGCCGGCGGGGAAGCCGAGGCGAGCGACGGTGCGGTAGCGCAGCGCCAGCGGGTCGCCGCCCGGCGCCGCCACGGCCACGGCCTGGTCCAGGCTGAAGCGCCCCGGCGTCGCCGCCAGCCGCTCGCGCGGGCTCGGCGCGCGGTCGCGGCCGGCGGGCGGCGTCCCGGGC
>CAYNYQ010000352.1:0-2999 GCA_964401305.1 uncultured Acetobacteraceae bacterium
CCGATCAGCGCCCGCGGCCGCCAGCCCTCCTCGCGCAGGGCGCGGAACAGCGGCACCGGGCTCGCCCCGCGGGCGCAGTGCAGCACCACCTGCGCCTCGGCGGCGCGCAGGCGGCGCAGGGCCGCCGCCACCTCGGCCGGGGGCTGCTCGCGGAACCCGATGCGGGCGGCGAGCGTCAGGCCGAGCTCGCGGATGCGCGCCTCGAGCGTCTCGGCCAGCGCCTGCGGGCCCGGCGCGTCCTCGTGCAGCACGCCGAGCCGGAGCGCGGCCGGCGAGCCGGCATTGAGCAGCGCGGCGAGCGGCGGCACGGCCTCGAGCGCCGTGCTGGCGAGCTCCGTCGCCCGCGGGCAGACGCGGAAGAGGAAGCGGAAGCCGCGCTCGGTCAGCGCATCGAGGCCGGCGATCAGCTCGACATAGGGCATCGAGGCCAGCTCGGCCGCCTGCGAGGCGGCGAGGGCGAGCTGCCCGTCCAGCGTGCCGAACAGCGCCGCGGGGCGCTCGGCCGGCGGCAGGGTGGCGAGGCGCCGCGCCTCCGCCTGCGCCTGGGCGGGCTCGGTGACATCGGCGCGGACCAGGCGGACCGGCCGGCCGAGCAGCCCGCCGCCGGCGTTGCGCTGCTCCGCCGCCATCTCGAGCCCGCGCACGCTCTCGTCGCCCAGCAGCGCGAGCGGGCCGGAGAGCGGGAAGAGGGCGCCGAAGCGCAGCTCCGTCCCGGCGGGCGGCGCCTGGGCCTGGGCGCGCGCCGGGGCGGTGGCGGCGGCGGCGAGCGCGGCGGCCAGCAGCAGGCGGCGCGGGGCGCGGTGCATGCTGATCGGGCAACCTCCTCGCGGCACGGCGGCATGGCGGAACGGCGCGGAGTGAACGCGCGACGCGGCGCGCTGTCCATCCTTCATCGCACGGCCGGCGCGCCTCCGGCCGACGATGCGGCGCGCGCGGCAGGTGCGCCTCCGGCCGCGGATGCGGCGCACGCGGCAGGTGCGCCTCCGGCCGCGGATGCGACACGCGCGGCCGGCGCTTGACGCCGCCCGCGCCAGACCGGAAGCCTGGGCCGAACCGGGAGTGACCGCCATGGCCGAACCCAACCTTCCCGCCAGCATGACCTACATCGCGCATGGCGCCGGCGGCGGGCCAGAGGTGCTGGTGCCGGCCACCGGCCCGCTGCCCGCGCCGCGCGCCGACGAGGTGCTGATCCGCGTCCTCGCCGCCGGCGTGAACCGGCCCGACATCCAGCAGCGCAGCGGCTCCTACCCGCCGCCGCCGGGGGCGAGCCCGGTCATCGGCCTCGAGGTCGCCGGCGAGGTGGTGGCCGCCGGCCCCGACGCGGCCCCCTGGAAGCCCGGCGACCGGGTCTGCGCGCTGACCAATGGCGGCGGCTATGCCGAGTACTGCGTCGCCCCCGCCCCGCAATGCCTGCCCTGGCCGCAGGGCTTCGACGCCATCCGCGCCGGCGCCCTGCCGGAGGTCTTCTTCACCGTCTGGGCCAACCTCTTCGGCCATGGCCGGCTCGCCGCGGGCGAGACGGTGCTGGTGCATGGCGGCACCTCCGGCATCGGCGTCACCGCGATCCAGCTCGCCAAGGCCTTCGGCGCGACGGTCTACGCCACCGCCGGCTCGGCCGAGAAGGTGAAGGCCTGCCTCGACCTCGGCGCGAATGCCGCCATCGACTACAAGACGCAGGACTTCGTCGAGGAGGTGAAGCGCCTGACGGATGGCAGGCTGGTGGACGTCGTGCTCGACATGGTCGGCGGCGGTTACTTCCAGCGCAACCTGCGCAGCCTGCGCATGGACGGGCGGCTGGTGCTGATCGCCATGCTCGGCGGCAACACGGTGGACAAGGCCGACCTGCTGCCGATCATGCTGCGCCGGCTGACGGTCACGGGCAGCACCATGCGCCCGCGCACCACGGCGCAGAAGGGCGCCATCGCCGCCGAGCTCCGCACCAAGGCCTGGCCGCTGCTGGAGGCCGGCCGCTGCGCGCCGCCGATCTACAAGGTGTTCCCGCTGCGCGAGGCGGCGGCGGCGCACCGGCTGATGGAGAGCAGCGCGCATATCGGCAAGATCATGCTGCAGGTTGCCGGCTGAGCACGGCGCTCGCGGCCGCGCCGGGGGCGGCCTCGCCGCTCGCCGGGCTGCGCTACCTCCTGGTCTCGGTGCTGCTCTTCGGCGGCATCTGGCCGATCACCAAGTATGCGCTCGATGCCGGGGCGGACCCGCTGTGGTTCGCGCTGCACCGGGCCGGGCTGGCCGCGCTGGTCTCGGGCGCGTTGCTGGCGCTGCTCGGGCGGCTCAGGCTGCCGGCGCGGGCGGACCGGCCGACCGTGGTCGCGGTCGGGCTGCTGCAGATCGGCGGCTTCTTCGCCATGGCGCATCTCGCGCTGGACAGCGTGCCGGCCGGGCGGACGGCGATCCTCGGCAATGTCACCGTGTTCTGGCTGATCCCGCTCTCGGTGCTGGTGCTGGGGGAGCGGGTTTCCGCCCGGCAATGGTGGGCGGCGGGCATCGGGCTGCTCGGGGTCGCCATGCTCATGGCGCCCTGGTCGCTGCTCTCGGGCGCCTCGCTCGGGATGCTGCCGGGCTATGGGCTGCTCCTGGGGGCGAGCCTTGCCTGGTCCATCGCCATCCTCGTCACCCGCCGCTTCCCGCCCGGCCGACCCGTGCTGGAGCTGCTGCCCTGGTGCTTCGCCCTCGGCGCCGCGCTGATCCTGCCGCTGGCGCTGTGGCGGGCGCCGGCGGGCGGGGTGCCGGCGGCGGCGCTGTGGGAGGCGCTGTTCGTGGGCTGCGTCGCGGCGCCGATCGGGACCTGGGCGACCATCGAGGCCGGGCGGCGGCTCTCGGGCGTGATGACCTCGGTCGGCTTCCTGCTGATCCCGGCCATGGGGGTGGCGGTATCGCATCTCTGGCTCGGCGAGCCGCTCGGGCTCGACCTGGTGCTGGGCGCCGTGCTGATCGGGGCCAGCGTCTGGCTCGCCGCGCGGGGCTAGGCGGCCCGATGGCCGGAG
>CAYNYQ010000352.1:3099-5362 GCA_964401305.1 uncultured Acetobacteraceae bacterium
GATCGGGGCCAGCGTCTGGCTCGCCGCGCGGGGCTAGGCGGCCCGATGGCCGGAGGGCCGAATGGCGCGCAGGGCTGAATCGGCCCGCCAACCATACAAGGCGGCTCGATGGCCGGAGCGCCGGACGGCGTGAAGGGCTGAATCGGCCCGCCAACCATACAAGGCGGCCCGATGGCCGCAGCGCCGGACGGCGTGAAGGGCTGGATCGGCCCGCCCGACATGGACGGCAAAGGCAGGCAGGGAGCGGGGCGATGCGGCTGAACGCGGTGGACCTCGGCACGGCGGATCCGGGGCAGGCGCCGGTGGTGCTGCTGCACGGGCTCTTCGGCGCGGCGCAGAACTGGGGCGGCGTGCAGAAGCGGCTAGCCGCGGGCGGGCGGCGGGTGATCGCGCTCGACCTGCGCAACCACGGCGCCAGCCCCTGGGACCCGGCGATGGACTACCCCGCCATGGCCGCCGACGTGGCGGAGACCCTGGCGGCGCTGCGGGCGGCGCCTGCCGCGGTGGTCGGCCATTCCATGGGGGGCAAGGTGGCGATGGCGCTCGCCCTGGCGCGGCCCGCGGTGGTGGCCCAACTGGTGGTGGCCGATATCGCCCCCGTCGCCTACCCGCCCGGCCTGCGCGGCCATGTCGCGGCGATGCTGGCCCTGCCGCTGCGCCCCGGGCTGAGCCGGAAGGAGGCGGAGGCGGCGCTGGCGCCCGCCGTGCCGGAGCCCGGCATCCGCGCCTTCCTGCTGCAGAACCTGCGCTTCGAGGGGCCGGCGCCGGCCTGGCGGCTCAACCTCGAGGCGATCGCCGCCGCCATGCCCGTCATCGAGGCCTTCCCCGACCTCGCCGGCCCCTATCCCGGGCCCGTCCTGGTGCTGGCCGGGGAGCGGTCGGACTACATCCGCCCCGCGCATCACGACCGTATCCGCACCCTTTTCCCCGCCGCCGGCTTCGCCACCGTGCCCGGCGCGGGCCACTGGGTGCATGCGGAGAATCCGGCGGCCTTCCTCGAGCTGGTGGAGGGCTTCCTCGCCGCGGGCTGAGCGCAGGGGGGCGGGCCGCGCCCCGACGCGGGCCGAGCGCGCCGGGCCGCCCTCGCCCCGGGACGGCCGCGCAACGGCCAGGCCCGGCGCGGCTTGGCACGATTCTTGTTCATGGTTGCACGGCGTCGTTGACCCCCCGGGCGGCCGGGACCATACATCGCCCCGTGGACCTCTCCCCGACCGATTTCCCCGCGCCGGCCGCGGACCATCCGGCTGCGCCGGGCGCCGGCAGGGCGGCCGACCTCGCCGTGGCCCGCCGCGTCCTGGCGCTGGAGGCGGCCGCCCTCGGGCAGCTTGCCGATGCGCTGGATGCCGGCTTCGCCCGGGCCGTGGCGCTGCTGGCCGGCGCCTCGGGCCGCGTCGTCGTCACCGGCATGGGCAAGTCCGGGCACGTCGCCCGCAAGATCGCCGCGACCCTGGCCTCGACCGGCACCCCCGCGCTCTTCGTGCACCCGGCCGAGGCCTCGCATGGCGACCTCGGCATGGTGCTGGCCGGCGATGCGGTGCTGGCGCTGTCGAATTCGGGGGAGACGCCGGAGCTGGCCGACCTCGTCGCGCATGCCCGCCGCTTCGGCCTTCCGCTCGTCGCCATCACCGGCCGGGCCGAGAGCGCGCTGGCCCGCGCCGCGGACGTGGCGCTGCTGCTGCCGCCGGCGCCCGAGGCCTGCCCGATGGGCCTCGCGCCCACCACCAGCACCACCATGCAGCTGGCGCTGGGCGATGCGCTGGCGGTGGCGCTGCTGACCCGGCGCGGCTTCACCGCCGCCGATTTCCGGGACTTCCACCCGGGCGGGCGGCTCGGCGCCAAGCTGTCGCGCGCGCGGGACCTGATGCATGCCGGGGCCGAGATGCCGCTGGCCCCGCCCGGCATGCGCATGGATGCCGCGCTGGTGGCGATGTCGGAGAAGCGCTTCGGCTGCCTCGGCATCGTCGAGGGCGGGCGGCTGGTCGGCGTCATCACCGATGGCGACCTCCGGCGCGCGCTGCAGCCCGGCGGGGCGGCGCCCCAGGCCTCCCTGCTCGCGCGCGAGGCGGGCGAGGTCATGACCCGCTCGCCGCGCACCATCGGCCCCGAGACCCTGGCCGCGGAGGCGCTGCGGCTGATGAACGAGAGGGCGATCACCGCCCTCTTCGTGGTGGACGAGGCGGGGCGGCCGATCGGCATCCTGCACGTCCAGTTGCGCAAGGGCACGCCCAAGGCGTGGAAGAGGCGGAACACGTCGGGCGCCATC
>CAYNYQ010000353.1:0-5354 GCA_964401305.1 uncultured Acetobacteraceae bacterium
GCCCGTCGCGTCCTTCCTCATGCCGCCGCCCCCGCCAGGGGGGAGGCGGTGCCGGCGCCAAGCAGCCGCCCGGCCAGCCATTCGGGGGTGATGCCGGTCAGCCCATCCGCCGCGCCAGGGCCGGTGCCGGCCTCGGTCAGCGCCAGCCCCCCGGCCTCGGCCGCGGCCAGCACGCCGCCCAGCCGGCGCGACTGGTCGAGCCGCGTCGGCACCAGGTGGCGCGCGCCGAGCAGCGCGAAGCCGCGCGCCAGCTCGGCCGCCTCCGCCGGGTCGAGCCCAGCGGGCAGCACCAGCACCACCTCGGCCTCGATGCTGCGGGCCAGCGCCAGCAGGTCGCGGGCCTGCTGCGGGTCGAAGGGGTCGCAGCCCTCGGTGTCGACCAGCACCGGCTGGCCGGGCGCCGCATGGGCGCGGGCGCGGGCGAGGGTGGCCGGCGCCTCGGCCAGGGCCAGCATCAGCCCGAGCAGGCGGGTGAAGGCGGCGATCTGCTCCGCCGCGCCGGCCCGGGCATGGTCCGTGCTGACCACCAGCGGCGGCCGGCCCGCGCGCACCATCCGCGCGGCGAGCTTGGCGCAGGTGAGGGTCTTGCCGGCGCCGGGCGGCCCGGCCAGCAGCAGCGGCCGGGTGCAGCCCTCCGGCAGGGCGGCGAAGCCGAGCCGCCGGGCGAGAAGCGCGGGCAGGGCAGGGGCAGGGATGCCGGCCAGCGCCGCGGCCAGGCCGGGCGGCAGGTTGTGGCGGAGCAGCCCGGGCGCGAGCGCCGGCGCCGCCGGAGCCGGGGCCGGGCTGCGGTTGGGCGGGATCAGCACCGGCTCGCCCCGGGCCGGCTCCGGGCCGGGCTGCGGTGCCGCGGCGGCGGGCGGCACCAGCACCGGCTCGGCCGGCTCCAGCGCGGCGGTCACCTCCACCCCGCCGGCGACGCGGCGGCTGCCGAGGATCACCGCCTCCTCGCCGAGCGCGGCGCGGACCAGGGCCATCGCCTCCGCCATCCGGGCGGCGCGGAAGACGCGCAGCCTCATGCGGCGCCGCGCCGGGCTGCGGGGGCCGGGGTCGTCACAGGCTGCCCAGGGTGCGGATGCGGGCGCGCGGATGGATCTCCTGCTGCGCCAGCACGGTGGTCGCGGGGCGGAAGCGCTCGACGATCGCCCGGACATGGGCGCGGATCCCGCCCGAGCAGACCAGCACCGGCGATTCCCCCGCGGCCGCCGCGGCATCGAAGACGTCGCGCACCTTCAGCATGAAGGCCTGCAGGCGGGAGGGCGCCATGGCGAGCTGGCGGTCCTCGGGCGGGCCGGCCAGGCTCTCGGCGAATTCCTGCTCCCACTCGGCCGAGAGTGTGACGAGCGGCACATAGCCCTGCGGCCCGCGCGCCTGGTCGGAGAGCTGCCGCGCCAGCCGCGCCCGCACCATGCCGAGCACGGCGGTGAGGCCGCGCTGCGCCGCGCCCGCCGCATAGGCCTCCTGCACGCCCTCGAGGATGGTCGGCAGGTCGCGGATGGAGACGCGCTCGGCCAGCAGCGCCTGCAGGATGCGCTGCACCCCGGCGACGCCGACCGGCGCCGGCACCAGGTCGGCGACCAGCTTCTGGTGCTCCTTCGGCAGTTCCTCGAGCAGCTTCTGCGTCTCGGCGTAGGAGAGCAGGTCGGGCATGTGCTCGCGCACGGTCTCGGTCAGGTGCGTCGCCAGCACGCCGGCGGCGTCGACCACGGTGCAGCCGCGCGCCAGCGCCTCCTCGCGCAGCGCCTCCTCGATCCAGAGGGCGGGCAGGCCGAAGCTCGGCTCGGTCGTGCGCTCCCCGGCCATGGCGGGCACGCCGCCGGCGGGGTCGATGGCGAGGTGCATGGGCGGGCGCAGCTGGCCGCGCCCGGCCTCGATCTCCTTGACCCGCAGCACGTAGGTGTCGGGCGGCAGCTCCATGTTGTCCTGCACCCGCACGCTGGGCAGCACGAAGCCCATCTCCTGCGCCAGCGTGCGCCGGAGGCCGCGGATCTGCTCGGTCAGCCGCGGCGCCTCTCCGGCGGCGAGCGAGAGCAGCCCGTAGCCGAGCTCGACCCGCAGCAGGTCCATGCGCAACGCCTCGGCCACCGGCGGCTCGGAGGGCGCGGCGGGCGGTGGGGCGGCGGGCGGTGCCGCGGCGGCGACGGCCGCGCCGCGCCCCTTCCAGGCGAGCCAGCCGGCGCCGCCGGCCAGCGCCAGGAAGGGCAGCAGCGGCATGCCCGGCAGCAGGCCGAGGAAGGCCGCGGCCCCCGCGGTCAGCCCCAGCGGCTTCCAGCCGCCGCCGAGCTGGCGCGCCATCGTCTCGTCCGCGCGGTCGTCGCCGGCGGCCTTGGTGACGACGATGCCGGCGGCGACCGAGATCAGCAGCGAGGGGATCTGGCTGACCAGGCCGTCGCCCACCGTGAGGGTGGCGAAGGTGGTGATCGCGTCGCCGAAGCCCATGCCGTGGCGCAGCAGCCCGATGCCGATGCCGCCGAGCAGGTTGATGGCGGTGACGATCAGCCCGGCGATGGCATCGCCGCGCACGAACTTCGCCGCGCCGTCCATGGCGCCGTGGAAGGCGCTCTCCTCCTCGAGCTCGCGGCGGCGCCGGCGCGCCTCGGCCTCCTCGATCAGCCCGGCCGAGAGATCGGCGTCGATCGCCATCTGCTTGCCTGGCATGGCGTCCAGGCTGAACCGCGCCGCGACCTCGGCGATGCGGCCAGAGCCCTTGGTGACCACCATGAAGTTGATGATCAGCAGGATGGCGAAGACGATCAGCCCGATGATCACGTCGCCGCCCATCAGGAAGCCGCCGAAGGCCGCCACCACATGCCCCGCCGCCTGCGGCCCCTCATGGCCGTGGGTGAGGATGGCGCGCGTGGTGGCGACGTTGAGCGCAAGCCGCAGCAGCGTGGTCAGCAGCAGCACCTGCGGGAAGGCGGTGAAGTCGAGCGGCCGGCGCAGCAGCAGCGCCACCATCAGCACCAGCACCGAGGCGGTGAGCGAGACCGCCAGCAGCGCATCCAGCAGCAGCGTCGGTAGCGGCACGACCAGCACCGCCAGCAGCAGCACGACGCCGAGCGCCAGCGCCACGTCGCCGCCGGGCTGCGCCTGGCGCAGCAGCGGCTGCAGCCAGGGCGGCAAAGTGAGGCCGGCTCCGCCCCCCATGGCTCAGCGCGCCGCCGCGGCGGCGTAGCGCGCGGCCGCGGCCGCCGGCGCCTCGAAGCCGGGCTGGCCAAAGGGCGGCTGGCCCGGCGCCACCGGCACGGCGGCGCCCTGGGCGCGGTACTCGTGCAGCTTGTTGCGCAGCGTGCGGATGGAGATGCCGAGGATCTCCGCCGCCCGCGTGCGGTTGCCGAGGCAATGGGTGAGGGTCTCGAGGATCAGATCGCGCTCCACCTCCTCGACGCGGCGCCCGATCAGCGCGGCGACGCTGCCGCCCTGCACGGCAGGCGCGGGCTGCGCGCCAGGTGCGGCGGGGAGGGGCGCGCCGGGCTCCGCGGCACGCGGCGGCAGCGGCGTCAGCTCGATCGCCGCGGCGCCGATCGCGGGCCCCTCGGCGAGCAGCACGGCGCGGTGCAGCGTGTTCTCGAGCTCGCGCACGTTGCCCGGCCAGGGATGCGCCGCCAGCACCGCCAGCGCATCGGCGCCGAGCGCGCGCCGCGGCAGGCCGTTGGCATCGGCGAAGCGGCGGGCGAAATGCGCCGCCAGCGCCGGGATGTCGGCCGGCCGCTCGCGCAGCGGCGGGATGTGCAGCGCGACGACGTTGAGGCGGAAATAGAGGTCCTCGCGGAAGCGCCCGGCCCGGACCTCGGCGCCGAGGTCGCGGTTGGTCGCGGCCAGCAGGCGGACATCGACCTTCACCGGATGCGTGCCGCCGAGCCGGTCGACCTCGCGCTCCTGGATCACGCGGAGCAGCTTGGCCTGCAGGCGCGGGTCCATCTCGCCGATCTCGTCGAGCAGCAGGGTGCCGCCCTCGGCCTGCTCGAACTTGCCCTTGCGCGCGGCGACCGCGCCGCTGAAGGCGCCCTTCTCGTGGCCGAAGAGCTCGCTCTCCAGCAGGCTTTCCGGCAGGGCTGCGCAGTTCAGCGCGACGAAGGGGCCGCGGGCGCGGCGCGAGGCGGCGTGGATGTGGCGCGCCAGCACCTCCTTGCCGGTGCCGCTCTCGCCGGTGACCAGCACCGAGGCCTCGGCCCGGGCGAGCTGCGTCGCGCGCTCGAGCAGCGCCGACATCGCCGGGTCGCGGTGCACCGGCGCCTCCGCCTCGCCGGCGACGGCGGCCAGCATGGCGGCGATCAGCTCGGCATCGGGCGGCAGGGGCAGGAACTCCTTCGCCCCGGCGCGGATGGCGGCGACGGCGGCGGCGGCATCGACGTTGCGGCCGCAGGCGATGACGGGGCAGGCGATGCGCTCCCCGGCCAGGCGCTCGAGCAGCCAGGCGAGGTCGTGCGCGAGGTCGCAGAAGACGAGGTCGGCGCCCTCCGCCCGCAGCCGCGCGAGGCCGGCGGCGACGCCCTCGGCCTGCGTCACCCGCGCGCCGCGGGCCTGGGCCATGCGCGCGGCCTGGCCGAGCTCCTCGGCCAGCGCGCCGATGACGAGAAGGCGCATCATCCGGCGCGCTCCGCCTTGACGATCTCGGTCATGGTCACGCCGAGGCGGTTGTCGTCCACCATCACCACCTCGCCGCGCGCGACGAGGCGGTTGTTGACGTAGATGTCCACCGCCTCGCCGAGCTTGCGGTCGAGCTCGACCACCGCGCCGCGGCCGAGCTTGAGCAGCTGGCTCACCTGCATGGTGGCGCGGCCGAGCACGGCGCTGACCTGCACCGGGATGTCGTAGACCGCCTCGAGCTCCACCGCCCCGGGCGTCGGGCCCTGCGTGCGGGCGCCGGCCCCGCCCGTGGAGGGCGGCATCGCCTCGAAGCCGTTGCCCTCGCTGTTCTCGCTCATGCCGTCCCATCTCCCTTCCCGTCGGGCGCGAGGCCGAGCGCCTCGAGCACCGTGGCGATCGCCAGCCGGCGGTCCGCCAGCAGCGCCGTCGCCTCGCCATCGCCCCATTCGGCCCGCGCATCGCCCGGCGCGAGCGCCGCATCCTCCGCCACCCGCAGGCGCGGGTCGCCGAGCCGCTCCGCCACCGCCGCGGCGAAGCCGGGTGCCACGAGCAGCGTGACGGCGCCGGCGCGCTGCAGCACCGGGCGCATCGCCGCGGCGAGATGCAGCGCGCTCTCCGGCGCGAGCCGCGCCGCGGCCGCGGGCAGCGCCGCGTCGAGGGCGGCGAGCAGCATCCGCGCCAGCGCCGTCGCCGCTTCCCCGATGCTCGCCTCGGTCGTCCCGGCGATGCGTCCGAGTGCCGCGGCGGCAGCGGCAAGGGCCGCGGCC
>CAYNYQ010000354.1:0-5344 GCA_964401305.1 uncultured Acetobacteraceae bacterium
CCGTCCCGCCCGTGCCGGGCTGGTTGCCGCTGCCGACACCCGTCGTGCCGCCCGGGCCGGTCGATCCCGTCCCGCCGGGGGAGACCGCCGTGCCCGTGCCGCCGACCGAGGAGGGGCCGCCACCCGTTCCCGGCGCCGGGGCGCTGCCGGCCCCCGTGGCCGTCGGGGCGCCACCGCCCGGCGTGGTCCGGTCGCGGGCCTGGCCCGCGGTGCTCGTCCCGCCCTGGCCCGACCCGCCCGCGGCCAGTGCCTGGCGCGTCCGGCCGTCGAGCCGGCCGGTCGGCTGGATGCCCTGGCTCCCCTGGAAGTCGCGCAGCGCCTCGGCCGTGCGGGGACCCATCACGCCGTCCACCGGCCCGGGGTCGTAGCCGGCGCGGGCCAGGGCCTGCTGCGCCTGCCTGACCTCGGCTGTGCCGGCCGATGGCCCGCCGCCGCCACCCCGGCTGGCGCTGCGCCCGCCGCCGCGGTCGTCGCCGAGCGGCGTGCGCACCTCCGGGTTGCTCCAGGGCGGCTCGCCGAGGTTGAGCGTGCTCGGGCTGGTGGTGGCGCCCGTCACCGCGCCCGCGCCGCCGCCGATGGCCGCCCCGGCCAGGGCGCCGACCGGCCCGCCCAGGGCGCCGATCCCGGCACCGGTCGCGGCGCCCGTGGCCGCGCCGCCGGATACGCGTTCGTCGCGGCCCGTGCCGCAGGCCGCCACGGCAAGCGCGAGGGTCGCCGTGGCCGTGATCTTCCAATTCATGCGCGCCTCCTCAGGACCCGGCGGAGACGCACCTCGGCCCGGTTCGGGTCGCGGCATGCCTCCGGCACGGATCGGAACGGCAACTGGGCGCCGGGGTTGCCCGCAAAAGCGCCGGCGCGCCCTGGACCGCGCGTGGTCAGGCCGTGGCAGGGGCGGGCCAGTCCGCGCCCTCGAAGCGCTGGATCTCGAGCAGGTAGCCGTCCGGGTCGCGGAAGAAGAAGCCGGTGATCCCGTATTCCGCCGAGAAGGCCGGCGGGCCGAGCACGGGCACGCCGGCGGCGACCAGGCGCGCATGCCAGGCCTCGACGTCCTCGGCGACGAGGGTGAAGACGACGCCGCCGGGCGTGCGCGGGTTGGCGATCTCCCGCGGCCCTCGGGCGCGGCAGAGGCCGAGGAAGGCGCGCGCGCCCGGTGCCGCGGCATAGATCGCGCAGGCCCCGCCGCCCTGCTCGAGCACCAGGGCCAGGCCGAGTACCTCCGCATAGAAGCGGCGGCTTGCCACGAGGTCGGCGGCGTAGAGGAAGGTGACGGACTGGCGGAAGGGTTCGCTCACGCGCGTATCCTCCACGACGCGCCCAGCCGGGCGCAAGCCCGGAGCCCCGTGCGCCTCGGCCTCACAAGCCGGGCAGGGGCCAACCGGCCGCGGCGTGGGCCGTTAGGCCGTCGCATGCGCATCTCTACCCTGGTCACGGCGGCGATCGAGCGGACCCGGACGCTGCCGGGGTCGCTGCGCTACCTGGTCACGATGGGTCTGGTCGTCGTCGCGCTGCTGGCGCGCCTGGCGGCGGAGCCGCTGCTGCCGCCGGGCCACCCCTTCATGACCTTCTTCGTGGCGATCTTCCTCGCCGGTGCCCTGTTCGACCATGGCTGCGGCCTGTTCGCCGTCGTGCTCTCGGCGGTTCTCGCCGCGATCTACCTGCTGCCGCCCGCGGCGGTGTTCTCGGTCGGGGATCCTGGGCATCTGGTCGCCCTCGGCCTCTTCGTCGGCATCGGCGCCGCGATGACCTTCGTGATCGAATCCCTGCACCGCGCCCTGGCGGGGGAGCGGGACGCGAACAGGAACCTGGCGCGCTCGGAGTGCAGTCGCAGGCTGCTGCTGCACGAATTTCGCCACCGGACGCGCAACGACCTCGGCTCCCTGGTCGGTCTCCTGCACCTGCGTGCGCGGGTCGCCGGGTCGGAGGCGGTGCGCGAGGGGCTGCGCGAGGCGGCGCAGCACGCGCTCGCCCTGGCGCGGGTGCATACCCGTCTGGCCGCCGCCGACATCGACAATGCGGCCATCATCGACACCCGCGGCTTCGTGCTCGGCCTCTGCCGCGACATCGAGGCGGCCGGGCCGGGGGAGGGGCTCAGGCCCGTGGCGCTGGTCGCCGAGGCCGAGGCGCACGCCATCGATTCCGAACGCGCTGTGCAACTCGGCCTGGTGCTGAACGAGACGGTGACGAATGCGCTGAAATACGCCTTCCCCGAGGGCCGCGCCGGGCGCGTGACGGTGCGTTTCCTGCGCGAGGGCGGGCAGTACGTGCTGAGCGTCGTCGACGATGGGATCGGCGCGCCGCCGGAGGACGACATGGACGCATCGGCGCCGCGGGACTGGCGGCGTTCGGGGCTCGGCACGCGGCTGCTGCAGTCGCTGGCCGCGCAGCTGCGCGGCAGCTTCACCCGGTTGCCGGCGCCGGCCTGCAACGGCACCGTCACCGAGCTTCGCTTTCCGGTGGAGACGCCGGGCAGGGCCAGGAATGGCCGCCGCCCGGCGGGGATGGGTCAGCGCGAGTAGAACACCTGCGCTACCGCGAGGAGAACGCCTTACCGCGAGTAGAACTCGACGACCAGGTTCGGCTCCATCTGCACCGGGTAGGGCACGTCGCCGAGCTTGGGCGCGCGCAGGAAGCGGCCGCGCATGGCGCGGTGGTCGACCTCGAGGTACTCGGGCACGTCGCGCTCGCCGCTCTGCGCCGCATCGAGAACGTGGGCGAGCTGCTTCGACTTCTCCTTCACCTCGATCTGGTCATTGTCCTTGACGATGTAGGAGGGGATGTTCAGTCGCTTTCCGTTCACCAGCACATGGCCGTGGTTGACGAACTGGCGGGCGGCGAAGGGCGTGACCGCCAGCTTCATGCGGTAGACGACGCTGTCGAGCCGGCGCTCCAGCAGCTCGATCAGGTTCTCCGAGGTGTCGCCCTTCCGGCGGACCGCTTCCTCGTAGTACTTGCGGAACTGCTTCTCGCCGATGTTGCCGTAGTAGCCCTTGAGCTTCTGCTTGGCCATCAGCTGCACGCCGAAGTCCGTCGGCTTGCCCTTGCGCCGGGCGCCGTGCTGGCCGGGGATGGTCTCGCGCTTGTTGATGGGGCTCTTCGCACGGCCCCAGAGGTTCACGCCGAGGCGGCGGTTGATCTTGTACTTGCTTTCGAGGCGCTTGGTCATGCGCGGCTGTGCCGGCCCCTTCGGGGTCCGGCCCTTCCTGCCTTGGTGTTGTCCCGGTAGTCCCGGGCCCGGCATGGGCCCGGGCGGGCGCGGGCCGAACCGGCCGCGAGGCAGGGACCCGTCCACATTCCCGGAAGAAGCCGCGCCGCCTACACGCCGCGGCCGCGGATGTCAATCAGGCGACGCCGCGGGCGGGCGTCCCGGGCGGATGCCTTGCCAAGCGCCGCGGCCGCCACCTAATCCCGCCCGCCATGGTGACGCGCGAAGAGATCCTCGTCCTCGGCCTGACCGCCGGGGTGGTGGGCTGCCTGGTCGGCGGCCTGATGCTGGGCGTCGGCCTCGGCCTTGCCGTGCAGGGGGCGCATGTCGGCTGGGTGCTGGTGCTGCCGGCGGCGCCGGTCGCGGGCGGCCTCGGCTACCTGCTGGCGCGGAAGCTGGCCAGGCAGCTCTGACCTGGCTTGCCGCGACGTGCCGCCTCCTGCCTGCGCGGGCGCCACGGCACCAGCCCGGAGCGGCCGCCGGCATCCGGCGCGGGGATAAGCCGCTCCCGCGGCTGTCTTTTCCAGGCCGGGCATGCCGATCGGGCGATTCCATCCGGTCCGGGATTGCTCTAGCCTCCGCGCCATGCGCTCCGAACGTTTCGACTTTCCCGGCGGGCAGGGTCATCGCCTGGCCGCCCGGCTCGACCTGCCGGACGGGGCGCCACGCGCCCATGCGCTCTTCGCCCACTGCTTCACCTGCGGCAAGGACATCCGCGCGGCCGGCCGGCTGGCCGCGGCGCTGGCGGCCGAGGGCATCGCCACGCTGCGCTTTGACTTCACCGGCCTCGGCGGCAGCGACGGGGAGTTCGCCAACACCGGCTTCGCCTCCAACGTCGAGGACCTGGTCGCCGCGGCCGACCACCTGCGCGGCACCGGCCGGCCGCCGGCGATCCTGATCGGCCACAGCCTGGGCGGTGCGGCCGTGCTGGCCGCCGCCGCGCGCATCCCCGAGGTGCGGGCCGTCGCCACCATCGGCGCGCCCTTCGAGGTGGAGCACGTGCTGCACCAGTTCGCCGCCCATGTGCCGGAGGTGGAGGCGCGGGGCGAGGCGCAGGTCGACCTCGCCGGCCGGCCCTTCACCATCCGCCGCGGCTTCGTCGAGGATGTGCGCAGCCAGGCGCAGGGCCCGCGCATCGCCGCGCTGGACCGCGCGCTGCTGGTGATGCACGCGCCGCTCGATTCCGTCGTCGGCATCGACAATGCGCGGCAGATCTTCCAGGCGGCGCGCCACCCGAAGAGCTTCGTCGCGCTCGAGGGCGCGGACCACCTGCTCTCGGGCCCCGGCGACGCGGCCTATGCGGCAAAGGTGCTGGCCGCCTGGGCCAGCCGCTTCGTCGCGGCGCCGGAGGCCGCCACGCCCGCCGCCACGCCCGCCGAGCCCGGCGTGGTGCTGGTGGAGGAGACCGGCGCGGGGCGCTTCCAGCAGGCCGTCACCGTCGGCCGCCATCGCTTCCTGGCCGACGAGCCGGTCAGCTACGGCGGCACCGATACGGGCCCCGGGCCCTACGACCTGCTGATGGCTTCGCTCGGCGCCTGCACCACCATGACGATCCGCATGTATGCCGAGCGCAAGGGCATCGCGCTGGCCCGCGTCTCCGTCGCCCTGCGCCATGCGAAGATCCACGCCGCCGATTGCGCCGAGTGCGAGACGCGCGAGGGCAAGGTCGATCGCATCACCCGCGAGATCCGGCTGGAGGGCGCGCTCAGCGCCGAGGAGCGGGCGCGGCTGATGGAGATCGCCGACCGCTGCCCCGTGCACCGCACCCTGCATGCCGAGATCAGCATCGTGACGACGGCGGCCGGGTAGCTACTCGGCGGCCAGGCCCTTCATCGCCGCCCCGGCCTCCGCCTCCTCCTCGATGCCGAGCGCATCGTTGAAGCGGTTGAAGAAGCCGCAGAGGGTGATGCGCAGGGTCAGCTCGACGATCTGCGCTTCCGAGAAATGCGCGCGCAGGCGGCGGAACAGCGCCTCCGGGATGCGGTGGGAATTCTCCCAGGCGGCGATGGAGTATTCCACCACGAGCTTGTCGAGCTCGGTGAACTCCGGGTGGTCCTTGTAGTCCAGCACGCGCGCGACGCCCTCGGGCGAGATGCCCTCCGGCACCAGGAAGGGCGTGTGGTGGGCGACGCAGTAGTCGCA
>CAYNYQ010000355.1:0-5331 GCA_964401305.1 uncultured Acetobacteraceae bacterium
CCTAGCCGAGCGCGCCGCAGGCGTGGCAGAGCACCACCACGCGCGCCATCATGATGGCGAGGCCGAGGAAGGCGCCGTGGATCAGCGCCGCGGAAAGGTGGCTTCCGGCGTTCTCGCGGATGCGGGCTGCAAGCTCGACCATGCTGGTCCTCCTGTGCTGGTGGACGCAGCATCGCCCGGTGCGCAGCCCGGGGGCTGTGACGCAGGGCACATCGCGGCGCGGCCCGCGCCACCGCCGCGTGCTTGCCCGGCCACCCCCGGCCCGCGCTATAGGGACCCACCAAAATAAGGGAGGCCACGCTCCAATGCCCGTTTTCCGACGCCGTACCCTGCTGGCCGGCGCACCGCTGCTGGCGCTGCCGGCGACCCCCCGCGCCCAGGCGCGCTTCCCCGACCGGCCGATCTCGCTGATCGTGCCCTTCCCCCCCGGCGGCACCACGGATGTGCAGATGCGCGCGCTGGCCGAGGCCGCGACGCGCCATTTCGGCCAGCAGGTGCTGGTGGAGAACCGGCCCGGCGCCGGCAGCACGCTCGGCGCGGCGGCGGTGGCGCGGGCGAGGCCCGACGGCTACCTGGTGGCGCAGATGACCCTGCCGGCGCTGCGCCTGCCCTTCATGCAGCGCATGGCCTATGACCCGCGGCGCGACTTCACGCCCGTGGTGCACCTCACGGGCTACACCTTCACCATCATGGTGCCCGGCAATTCGCCCTTCAAGACGTGGAAGGACCTGGTCGCCGATGCGAAGGCGCGGCCGGGCAAGCACCGCTGGGGCAACACGGGCGCGAACGGCACGCCGCACCTGACGATGATCGACCTCGCCGAGCGCGAGAAGCTGGAAGTGGAGCACATCCCCTTCCGCGGCGAGGCAGATTCGCTGCAGGCCATCCTCGGGGGCCACATCGAATGCGCGACAGCCGGCACGGCCTATGGCCAGCTCCACCAGGACGGGAAGATCCGCTTCCTCACGGTCTGGACGCGCGAGCGGGTGAAGAAGTACCCGGACGTGCCGACGCTGCTCGAGCTCGGCTACGACGGCATGGTCGTGACCTCGCCCTATGGCATCGTCGCGCCGGCGGGGCTCGATCCGGCCATCCTCGCGCCGCTGCACGAGGGCTTCCGCCGCGCCGCGCACGACCCGCAGCATCTGGCCGTGCTCGAGCGCCTGGACCAGCCGCTGGAATACCTCGACCCCGCGGCCTATGCGAAGTTCATGCAGGAGACCATCGACATGGAGGAGCGCCGCGTGCAGCGGCTCGGCATCCGCACGGGCTGAGGCGCCTCCCGCGCGGCGCGGCGGCACCGGGCGCCGGCCGCGCCCGGCGCCGTCAGCCCGCGGCCCGGGTGTGCAGGTTGTCGATGGCGGCCAGCAGCACGCCCTCCTCCAGCTGCGGCGCGACGCCGTGGAAGCGGCAGGCCGCCATCACCTGGTCCAGGATGAAGCCCGGCTGGAACCCGGCCAGCGGCAGCCCGCGACGCTCGGCGATCTCCCTCACGACGAAGCGGACGGATGCGTCGGAGGCATGCATCCCCTGGCTCTCCGAGACCTTGCGGAAGATCGTGGCGAACTCCTGCGGATCCGGCGCCGGCACCTCGATCTTGTAGGGGATGCGGCGCATGAAGGCGGCGTCGATCAGCGCCTCCGGCCCGGCATTGGTCGAGAACATCACCAGCGCGTCGAAGGGCAGCGAGAAGCTCTTGCCGGTCTGCAGCCGCAGGTAGTCGACCCGGCTCTCCATGGGCACGATCCAGCGGTTCAGCAGCACCTCCGGCCGGACGAGCTGGCGGCCGAAATCGTCGATCAGGAAGACGCCGTTCATCGCCTTGACGTGCAGCGGCGCCTCGTAGAAGCGCGTCACCGGGTTGTAGCCGAGCTCGAGCATCTCGAGCGTGAGCTCGCCGCCGGTGACGACGAAGGGCCGGTGGCACGGCACCCAGCGCGCATCCATCCCACGGGCCCGGATGCTGGTGGGGTTGGCGGTCCGCAGCGCCTCCTCCGGCGAGGCGACCTCGCGGTGGATGTCGGGGTCGAAGACGCGGACGATCTGCCCGCCGATCTCGAAGCAGTAGGGCACGTGGACGATGCCCTGGAAGATCGAGCCGACCAGCCGCGCCAGCGTCGACTTGCCGTTGCCGGCGGGGCCGTAGAGCAGCATGGCGCGGCCCGAATTGATCGCGGGGCCGATCTGGGCGATCAGCCGCTCCACCCCGACCAGCCCGGCGAGGGCGCGGGCGACGGCGCCGGGCGGGACGCGCTCGCCATGGATCGCCTGGCGGCGGATGCGGGCGGCGAAGTCGTTCAGCGGCACCGGGACGGGCCCGACATAGCCGTTCCTCTGCATCGCCTGGTGCGCCCAGTCCCGCCCGCGGGCGGAGAGGGCGTAGCGCGGCTGCCGGATCGGGCCGCGCCCCGCACCGATGCCGCCCGGCCCGACGCCCAGCGCCTCCACCAGCATGCGGCTGCTCGCCTCCTGCAGCAGGTCCCCCACCAGGCGCGGCGGCAGCTTCATCTCGTCGGCGAGGCGCGCGACGGTGTCGACCGCGCCGGACAGCATGGTCTTGGCGAGCAGGTCGATCAGGTCGGGCAGGGCGATGCCGGTATCGGCCAGGCTCATCGGCGCGGGCGGGATGGCGCCGGCGTCGGCGGGAAGGCCGGCCAGGCGGAACCCGACCGCGGCGGCCGCCTCGATCGGCGGGTCCGCCATGCCGTGCAGGCCCAGGCTGGCGCCCATCTCCAGGGCGATGTTCGGGACCAGTTCCTGACCTGCCAGCATGCGCGCCATCCGATCGACGAGGGAAATCCGCGGGTCCGGACCGGCGGTCGTTCCGCAGGTCCCGATCCTCTCGCTCCGGCCTGCTCCCGCGGGGGTCTCGTTGTGCGACGCCCAGGGCCAGCAACCATAACGTGCCAAACCTAGGCGAATCGGATCATTTCTCGCAAGAGAATATGTTTTTTCGCGTATTAATCCAAAATATAGAACGCTCTTCGCTGCATGGTGGAAGACGCCCGGTGAATCCTGCAGCCACGTTGTTCTTTGTGTTGCAAACCTAACCTTTAACGCCGGGAAGGTAGCGCTCCTTCAACAGCCGCCGCAGCAACTTGCCCGCCTCGCTGCGCGGCAGCTCCCCGGCGAACTCCCAGCTGCGCGGTCGCTTCGGCCCGGCGAGCCGCTCTCGGCACCAGGCCTCCAGCGCGGCCCGCGCCTCATCCGGCCGCCCGGCCCAGTCGGCCGCGGGCACGACGACGGCATGCACCCGCTCGCCCATCTCGGCATCCGGCACGCCCACCACCGCCACCTCGGCCACCGCCGGATGCCCGGCCAGCGCGGCCTCGATCTCCGCCGGGTAGAGGTTCACGCCGCCCGAGAGGATCAGGTCGGCCCGCCGGTCGGAGAGGAAGAGGTAGCCCTCCTCGTCCAGCCAGCCGAGGTCGCCAAGCGTCGCCCATCCCGCCTCGTTGTAGCTCGCCGCCGTCTTCTCCGGCGCATTGTGGTAGGCGAAGCGCGGCCCGCCCTCGAAGAAGATCCGCCCGACCTGGCCCGGCGGCAGCGCGCGGCCCGCCTCGTCGAGGATGTGCACCCTGGCGCCGTTCACCGGCAGCCCGACCGTGCCGGGCCTGCGCAGCCAGGCCTCGCTGTCCACCACCGTCGTGCCGACGCCCTCGCTGCCGGCGTAGTACTCGCGGATGATCGGCCCCCACCACTCGATCATCGCGCGCTTGACCGGCACCGGGCAGGGCGCGGCAGCGTGGATGGCGCAGCGGTGCGAGGAGAGGTCATGGCGCCGCCGCACCGCCTCGGGCAGCGCCAGGAGCCGCACGAACATGGTCGGCACCCACTGGCTGTGCGTGACGCGGTAGCGCTCGATGGCGGCCAGCGCCGCCTCGGGGTCGAATTTCGGCAGCACCACGACGGTGCCGCCCTCGCCCAGCGTGCGCTGCACATAGCCATGCGGCGCCGCGTGGTAGAGCGGCGCGGGCGAGAGATAGACCGTCGCCTCGTCGAAGCCGTAGAGCGTCTTCCAGGTCATGTCCCACATCGGCCGGTCGCGCTCGGCCCAGGGGATCAGCGGGCGGCGGATGCCCTTGGGCAGGCCGGTGGTGCCCGAGGAGTAGAGGAAGACCTGCCCCAGCGGCCGCGCCTCCCGCGGCGCGGCCATGTCGACCGCCGCCAGCGCGTCCTCGTAGCCGAGATAGCCCGCCAGCCCCTCGCCCAGCGCGTAGCGGGGCCGCTCGCCGGCGGCGCCCTCCGCGACCAGCTGCGCCGCCAGCGCGCCGAGCGCCGGGCTTGCCACCAGCAGCCTGGCGCCGCTGTCGTTCAGCACGTAGGCGACCTCCTGCGGGCGCAGATGCACCGACAGCGGCACCCAGTGCAGCCCCGCGCGCCGCGCGCCCTCGGCCAGCTCGAGATATTCGGGGCGGTTGTCGAGCAGCAGCGCGATCGCCTCGCCGGGCACGAGCCCGAGGCCGATCAGCCAGCGCGCCACGCGCTCGGCCCTGGTGTCGAGCGCGCCGTAGGTGAGCGCCACGCCCTGCGCCGGAAAATGCGCCGCGATCCGCCCGGGTGCCTTCGCGGCCCAATGCGCCAGCAAGGCCATGCGCGCTCCTCCCCTGCCACCGCGGCAAGGGTCGGGGGCGCGGTGCCGGCCGTCAATCGCCACCCATCCGCCATTTGACCGCGCCGCGACGCCGCGCGAGCCTCCCCGTGTTCCATCGCAGGGGAGACGACGCGCGTGGACGTCAGGAACGCTGTCGCGCTGGTGACCGGGGGCGCCTCCGGCCTCGGCTTGGCCTCGGCCCGGGCGCTTGTCGGCGCCGGGGCGCGGGTGGTGATCACCGACCTGCCGGGGCCGCGTGGCGAGGCGGCCGCGCGCGACCTCGGCCAGGCGACGCGCTTCGTGCCCGCCGACGTCACCGACGGTGCCTCGCTCGGCGCCGCCGTCGCCGCGGCCGAGGCGCTGGGTCCGCTGCGCATCCTGGTGCATTGCGCCGGGCGCGGCAGTTCCGGCCGCGTGGTGGAGCGCGACGGCAGCCCGATGCCGCTCGAGGCCTTCGAGGCCGTGATCCGCGTCAACCTGATCGGCAGCTTCAACGCGCTGCGCCTGGCGGCGGCCGCGATGGCGAAGGCCGAGCCGCTGGAGGGCGATGGACGCGGGGTCTGCATCCTCACCGCCTCGATCGCCGGCTACGAGGGGCAGATCGGCCAGACCCCCTATGCCACCAGCAAGGCCGGCGTAATCGGCCTGACGCTCTGCGCCGCGCGCGACCTCGCCAGCCGTGGCATCCGCGTCTGCACCATCGCGCCCGGCATCTTCGACACGCCGCTGCTCGGCGG
>CAYNYQ010000356.1:0-1959 GCA_964401305.1 uncultured Acetobacteraceae bacterium
GCGGGCGGCGCCGCCTCGGCGACGCGCGGGCCGGCCGGGCCGCCGCGCGGCAGGCGCTGGAAGGCCTCCACCAGCACGTCGCGCGCCAGCGGCGCCGCGGCCTGGCTGCCGCTGGTGCCGTGCTCGACGATCACGCTGACGGCGAAAAGCGGGGTGTCGTGCGGCGCATAGGCGACGAAGAGCGCGTGCGGGCGGTACTCGCGCGGCAGGTTCTCGACCCGGAAGCCGCGCTCGCGCTGCTCGCGGGTGATGCGCTTGACCTGGGTGGTGCCGGTCTTGCCTGCCATCTGCGCACCGACCGAGGCCGGCAGGCGGGCCTTGTTGGCGGTGCCGCCGCCCTCGTTCACCACGCCGTACATGGCATCGCGGATCAGCCTGAGGTCGCGCTCGGGGATGCCGAGGCTCGGCCAGTCCTCGGGGCGGCTGCCGCGCACCGGCCGCCCGCCGATCGCCCGCGTCAGGTGGGGCTGCACCGCGCGCCCGGTGGCCAGCCGCGCGGTCATGGTGGCCAGCTGCAGCGGCGTCAGCTGATAGAAGCCCTGGCCGATGCCGTGCACGATGGTGTCGCCCACCGCCCAGGGCTTGCCCTGCGCCTGGCGCCAGGCCCGCGTCGGCACCAGGCCGCGCCGCGTGCCCGGCAGCTCGATGTCGAGCTCGACGCCGAGGCCGAAGCGGTTCGCCATGGCGGCGATGCGGTCGATCCCGACCCGCCGCGCCATCTCGTAGAAGTAGATGTCGCAGCTGGCCATGATGGCGGCCTTCATCGCCAGCGTGCCGTGCCCGGCCCGCTTGTGGCAGTGGAAGCGCGTGTCGCCGAAATCGAGATGGCCGGGGCAGAAGACCCCCTCGCCGGGCGTCGTCACCCGCGCCTCCAGCGCCGCCAGCGCCACCACCATCTTGAAGGTCGAGCCCGGGGCGTAGAGCCCGTTCGTCGCCTTGTTGATCAGCGGCGTGGAGCGCGAGGCGGTCCATTGCCGCCACTGCGCCGCGGAGACCCCGGCGTTGAAGATGTTGGGATCGAAGGAGGGCTGGGTGGCCATGGCCAGCACCTCCCCGTTGCGGGCATCCATCAGCACGACGCTGGTGCCGTCCTGGATCTTCCCGCGGATCGCCTTCTGCAGCCCGGTGTCGATCGAGATCTGCACGTCCTGGCCCTGCAGCCCCTCGCGCCGGTCGAGCTCGCGGATGACGCGGCCGACGGCGTTCACCTCGAGCTGCACGGCGCCGGCACGGCCGCGCAGGATGCGGTCGTGGTGCTTCTCGATGCCGGCGCGCCCCACCCGGATCCCCGGCAGCTCGAGCAGCGGGTCGCCGTCCATGTCGCGCTCGGCCGGCGGGGCCACGTAGCCGACGACATGGGCGAGATGCTCGGCCTCGGGGTAGATGCGCGTGGTGCCGACATCGATGAGGATGCCGGGCAGGTCGGGCGCGTTCACCTCGATCTGCGCCATCTCCTCCCAGGTGAGGAATTCGCGGACCATCAGGGGCACGAAGCGGCGGCGGCGGCGCACCTCGCGGTCGATGCGCGCCCGCTCGTGCTCGGCCAGCGGCACGATGCGGGAGAAGTTCTCGAGCGTGGCCGAGACGTCCTGGGTCTGCTCGGCCACCAGCAGGGCGCGCCAGTTCAGCCGGTTGCCGGCGACGACATTGCCCTGGCGGTCCAGCACGCGGCCGCGCGGCGGCGGGATCAGCCGGGCGGAAACGCGGTTCTCCTCGGCGAGCGTCGCGTAGCGCTCCCCCTCCACCGCCTGCAGCTGGTGCAGCCTTGTGCCGAGGAAGCCGAGCGCGGCCAGCTGCAGGCCGCCCATGGCCAGGGCGCGGCGGGTGAAGATGCCGCGCCGCCGCTCCTCCTCCCGCCGGACGCCGAGCATGCCCTTGAAGGTGGTGGCGGCGGCGCGCCGGCCGAAAAGGCCGAACAGGCCGCGCCGCTCGGGGCCGAGGGTCGGTCCGCTCACGGCA
>CAYNYQ010000356.1:2059-5260 GCA_964401305.1 uncultured Acetobacteraceae bacterium
GAAAAGGCCGAACAGGCCGCGCCGCTCGGGGCCGAGGGTCGGTCCGCTCACGGCACGCTCTCCGCGCGCATGGCGCTGGCGCGCTTTCCGCAACCCATAACGGCGCGCTCTCCGAGCCCTATCACGGCGCGCTCTCCGCGTCCCATCACGGCGCGCTCTCCGCGCCCTATCACGGCGCGCTCTCCGCGCCCCGTCACGGCGCGCTTTCCGCGCCCCATCACGGCGCGCTTTCCGCGCCCCATCACGGCGCGCTTTCCGCGCGACGCATCGCCCCATGCAGCCGCGTCAGCCCGAAGGCGATCGGGGGATAGAGGCCGGTGGTCAGCGCCGTCTGCATCAGCCCCGGCGTCGCCGGCGGCAGCTGCCAGGCCAGCACCGCCTGCAGCAGCCACCCGAGACCCGCCGCCGCCGCCGCGAAGCCGGCGAAGACCAGCCACACCAGCAGGAACGACCACCGCGCCAGGACGCCGCGCCAGCGCACCGCCAGCCCGTGCGCCAACAGCAGCGTCAGCATGCCCGTGCCGAAGGGCGCGAGGGTCAGCAGGTCCTGCAGCAGCCCCAGCAGGAAGGCGGCCGGCGGCGGCATGGCCGCGGGACGGAACACCGACCAGAAGAAGACGCAAGGCAGCGCGACCGCCGGGGCCACCCCAGGCACCCCGGCCGCCGCCGGCGCCAGCAGCAGCAGCACCGCGCAGATCGCCCCCGGCAGCAAGGTGCGCGCCAGCGCATCGAGCTGGCGCAGCACCCCCGGCCGCGGCGCAGGGCGCCCCTTCACGCCCGCCTCCTCAGCGCGCCGTGCGCGCGGCGGCGGTGCCGCGCGCCGCCTCGCGCCGGCCCACCGCCTCGGGCGGCAGGATGCCCGACAGGCCGAAATCGAAGAGCCGCACCAGGTCCAGCCGATCGAGCCGGGCATAGAGCTCGACCTCCGGCGCACCGGCGGCCGACCAGCGCACCACGCCCACCGGCAGCCCGGCGGGGAAGGCATTGGCCTCGGCCGAGGTGACGACCCGCTCGCCTTCCTCCGGCAGCGTGCCCTCCGGCCAGTGCTGCAGCCGGGGCCGGGCGCCGTTGGTGCCGACCATGATGGCCCGCGCCCGGCTGCCCTCCAGCGTCACCGGGATGCGGCTGTTCATGTCGGTGGCCAGCAGCACCCGGGCGGAGCGGGCGCCGACCTCGGTCACCCGCCCGGCCAGGCCCCGCTCGTCCAGCGCCACCTGGCCCTTGCGCACCCCGTGGTTCGGCCCGGCGGCCAGCAGCACCGCCCGGGCATAGGTCCCGCCCGTATCGGCCACCACCCGCGCCGTCTGGAAGGCCGGCGCGGGGTCGGGCACGAAGGCGAGCTGCCGGCGCAGCATGTCCACCTCGGCCTCCAGCGCCAGCGCCGCCGCGTGCCAGCGGCGCAGCCGCTCGTTCTCCTCGCGCAGGCGCGCATTCTCCTCGCGCAGCGCCAGCAGGTGGCGGGCCTCCTCGGCCGCGCCGCGCACCGCGCCGACAGGCTCGCGCAGCGCCGCCCAGATCGGGGTCAGCAGGTCCGCCAGCACCACCCGCGCCCGCTCGGCCAGCAGCGCGTCGGCCTTGCCGAGCAGCATCGCGCCGAAGGCCGCCGCGATCAGCACGGGCAGCGACAGCCGCGACAACGCCATGCGCAGCGGGATACTCAGGCGGATCAAGCGCCCTCCTTGGCCCCTGGGGATCCGGACGCCGCGCTCCCCCGCTCCGGATCAGGTCCGCATCAATACATCGAGGAGAGCACCTGGCGAAGCCGCTTCATCTCCTCGAGCGCGCGACCTGTGCCCAGCGCGACACAGGAGAGCGCGTCCTCGGCGACCGTCACCGGCAGGCCGGTGGCGTCGCGCAGCACCTCGTCCAGCCGCGACAGCAGCGCCCCGCCGCCGGTCAGCACGATGCCCTTGTCGACGATGTCGGCGGCAAGCTCGGGCGGGGTGTTCTCGAGCGCGACCTTCACGGCCTCGACGATGGCGGTCACCGGCTCGGCCAGGCTCTCGGCCACCTGGCGCTGGCTGACCACCACCTCGCGCGGCACGCCGTTCATCAGGTCGCGGCCCTTCACCTCGGTCAGCGGGCCTTCCTCGGCCTCGTCGGGCACCCGGGCGGCGCCGATCTCCATCTTGATCCGCTCGGCGCTGCTCTCGCCGATCAGCAGGTTGAAGTGGCGGCGGATGTAGGAAATGATCGCCTCGTCCATCTTGTCGCCGCCGACGCGCACGCTGCGCGCATAGACGATGCCGCCGAGGCTGATCACGGCGACCTCGGTCGTGCCGCCGCCGATGTCGACCACCATGGAGCCCGAGGGCTCCGTCACCGGCAGGCCGGCGCCGATCGCGGCGGCCATCGGCTCCTCGATCAGCAGCACGCGGCGGGCGCCGGCGCTCTCGGCGCTTTCCTGGATGGCGCGGCGCTCAACGGCCGTGCTGCCCGAGGGCACGCAGACGATGATCATCGGCGAGGCGAAGCTGCGCCGGTTGTGCACCTTGCGGATGAAGTGCTTGATCATCTCCTCCGCCACCTCGAAGTCGGCGATGACCCCGTCGCGCAGCGGGCGGATGGCGGCGATGTTCCCGGGCGTGCGGCCCAGCATCATCTTCGCCTCCTCGCCCACCGCCAGCACCTGCTTGCGGCCGCGATGGTCGGCGATGGCGACGACGGAGGGCTCGTTCAGCACGATCCCCCGGCCCTTCACGTAGACAAGGGTGTTCGCGGTGCCGAGGTCGATGGCCATGTCCGCCGACAGGAAGCCGAACAGGCGAGCGAACATGCAGTGGTGGCCTTCCAGAGCGAGGCAGGAACCGGCTGGCGGATCCCGGATGCCGGGTGACGGCCGCCTCCCCCCGGGGGCCTGCGCTCACGAGAACGGGCGCGGCCGACAGGGGCGGTTGCCTTAGCCCCCCGGCGCCTTGCGCTCAAGCCTTCCCGTCCGTTCCCGCAACCGGTGTCGCCGACCCCGCGTTTCCGCCAGGCAACACGGGAGACGATCCGATGCGCAAGACGACGCTCAGCCTGCTCGCCCTCGCCGCCATGGGGCTCGGGGCCTGCGGCTATTCGACCGGCGACCGCGCCATCTCGGGCGGCCTGCTGGGGGCGGGGGCCGGGGCCGGCGTCAGCGCCATCACCGGCGGGAGCCCGGCCACGGGCGCGCTGCTCGGCGGCGCCGCGGGCGCGGCCGGCGGCGCGCTGACCAGC
>CAYNYQ010000357.1:0-5257 GCA_964401305.1 uncultured Acetobacteraceae bacterium
CGGAGGCTGCTCTCGGCCAGGATCGGCGCGCACGGATCGCGGATCCTGCCCGGCTCCTCGCCCCTGGGCGTGGTCCGCGCCGCAGGGCGCGACGCCCTCCGGCGATCCCGCCTATGCAGCAGGAATGGGGTCGGTGATGGACCGCTCCCGGGGCGAGATGTTCCAGACCAGGGCCTCCGATCGATCGGATCCCGCCCTGCAGCCGGTACGTTGCACGACCTCGGGTGCGGCCGGGGCCTGCGCTGGCGGACCCTGTCCCCCGGGATGCGGCGTGCCGCGGTGGGGACGGCGCGGCGCCGCGGAACGGAGCGGCCACGGCGATTGACGGCGCGGGTGGATTCCCGGAGCAATCGAGGCCCGTCAATCCGGAGTCGCTGATGCCAACCCGTCGCCTGCTCGCCCTCGCCGCCGTCCCGCTGCTGCTGGCCGCCTGCGAGACCGCCGGCACCGCCTCGACCGCCCAGCCCCAGCGCTTCGTCGTCTTCTTCACCGAGGACAGCGCCGCCCTGAACGAGAACGGCGAGCAGGTGATCGCCAGCGCCGCCGCCGCGGCCCGCGCCGCGCCCACCGCCCCCATCGCCGTCCTCGGCTATGCCGGGCCGGCTGGCAGCGTCGCCTTCAACCGCGCCCTCTCGGACGCCCGTGCCCGCCATGTCGCCGACCACCTGGCGCAGCGCGGCGTCCCCGCCGGCCGCATCGCCATCCGCCCGCGCGGGCCGGTGCCCTTCGACATCGCGCCGACCGAGAGCCGTCGGGTCGAGATCGTCATCGGCGGCTGAGGCGGGGGCGGCCAGGCCGGGGGCGGCGACGCGGGCGGAACGGAGCGGCCTCCGCCCTGCGTGAACGCGCCGGGCCGCTGACCGCGCCGCCGCGGCATGCCATCAGGGAGGGACATGCCCGACTCCACCCCGCCCGCCGGAACCGACGCTGCCGCGGCGGTGCTCCACCGCGTCTTCGGCTATCCCGGCTTCCGCGGCCGGCAGGCGGAGATCATCGGCCATGTGCTGGCCGGCGGCTCCGGCCTCGTGCTGATGCCGACGGGCGGCGGCAAGTCGCTCTGCTTCCAGGTGCCGGCGCTCTGCCGCCCCGGGCTCGGCGTGGTGGTTTCCCCGCTCATCGCGCTGATGGAGGACCAGGTCGCCGCCCTCCGCCAGCAGGGCGTGGCCGCGGCGGCGCTGCATTCCGACCTGCCCGAGGAGGCGGCGCGGGAGGTCCGGCGCGACCTCGGCCGCGGCGCGGTGAAGCTGCTCTACGTCTCGCCCGAGCGGCTGCTGCTGGAGGCCACGCTCGAGCGGCTCGAGCGCATGGACCTCGCCCTCTTCGCGGTGGACGAGGCGCATTGCGTCAGCCAGTGGGGGCACCACTTCCGGCCCGAATACCGCGGCCTCTCGGTGCTGGCCGAGCGCTTCCCGGGCGTGCCGCGCCTGGCGCTGACCGCGACCGCCGATCCGCGCACCGCCGAGGACATCCGCGCCCAGCTCGGCCTGCTCGATGCGCCCGTCTTCCGCGGCGGCTTCGACCGGCCGAACATCCTCATCGCCGCCGCCCCGCGCGAGCAGGAGAGGGCGCAGCTGCGCGCCTTCATCCGTGGCGCCGGCAGCGGGCCGGGGGCGGGCATCCTCTACTGCGCGACGCGGGCCAAGACCGAGCAGACCGCGCAATGGCTGCGCGCCGACGGCCATGACGCGCTGGCCTTCCATGCCGGCATGGATGCCGGGGACAAGCGCGAGGCGCATCGCCGCTTCGCCCGCGGCGACCAAGTGATCATGGCCGCGACCATCGCCTTCGGCATGGGCATCGACCGGCCCGACGTGCGCTGGGTGGCGCATACCGACCTGCCGCGCAGCCCGGAGAGCTGGTACCAGGAGATCGGCCGGGCGGGGCGCGACGGGGCGCCGGCCCGCGCCCTGCTGCTCTATGGCGCCGGCGACATCGCGCTCGCCCGCCACCGCATCGCCGAGAGCCCGGCGCCGGAGGAGCAGAAGCGGATCGAGCGCCAGCGCCTGGATGCGATGGTGGCGATCGCCGAGGCCGCGACCTGCCGCCGGCGCATCCTGCTGCGCTGCTTCGGCGAGGACACGCCGGCCGAGAGGTGCGGCGCCTGCGATGTCTGCCTGAGCCCGCCGCGGCTCTGGGACGGCACGGTGGCGTCGCAGAAGCTGCTCTCGGCGGTGCTGCGCACGGGGCGGCGCTTCGGCGTCGGCCATGTGGTGGACGTGCTGCGTGGGCGGCTGACCGACAAGGTCGCGCAATTCGCGCATGACCGACTGCCCACCTTCGGCGTCGGCCAGGACCTGCCCGACCAGGCCTGGCGCAGCGTGGCGCGGCAGCTGGTGGCGCGCGGCGCGCTCGACGTCGCCATCGAGAACCATGGCGAGCTGGTGCCGACCGAGGCGGCGCGGCCGATCCTCAAGGGCGAGGAGCGCGTCATGCTGCGCGAGGACAGCCTGGGCGGCGCCGGGGTGCCCGCGCGGGCGGCGCGCGGCGCGGGGGGCGAGCCCGCCATGGCCGGCGACCCGCTCTTCGATGCGCTGCGCGCCTGGCGCAAGCGCGAGGCGGCGGAGCAGGGCGTGCCCGCCTATGTCATCTTCCAGAACGACACGCTGGCCGCCATCGCCGCGGCGCGGCCGCGCGACGAGGCGTCGCTGTCGGAGATCCCGGGTGTCGGCCGCAGCAAGCTCGACCGGTACGCGACGGCGGTGCTGCGGGTGGTCGCCGAGGCGGGCTGACACCGCGCCCGTTCCGATTTTACGTCGCAACGGTGACGTGCGAGCGTGCACGGATCGCCGCGCGGGCGGCGCCGCACGCCTCGGAGCATCCCATGCCGATCACCATCAGCTTCGCCGACGCCGTCCTCTTCGCCGAGAGCGCGGTGAACGCCGCCCCCGTCACGCTCGACCCCACGGCGAGCTTCGCTTCGACCGGCTTCTCCGACCTGACCATCACGGTCTCCGGTCTCGGGGCCGATGACCGGGTCGGCCTGCCCTCGGTGGTGCAACTGCCGAACAACGTCTTCTGGAACGGCACGGTCGTCCGCTTCGGCAGCGCGGACATCGGCGTGCTCTCCGGCGGCGTCGGCACGGACCTTGTGATCACCTTCGTCAACAATCCCGGCCTCGATGACAGGATCGTGCAGGAGGTGCTGCGCGCCCTGACCTACGCCACCATCAGCGACCAGCCGGCCGCGACGCGCAGCCTCACCATCAGCATCGCCGAGGGCGGCACCGGTGCGGCGAGCGAGGTCGTCGCCGTCAGCGTCGCGGGCGAGAACGATGCGCCCGTCATCGGCTCGGGCGCGGCCGCCAGCGTGGCCGAGAATACGACGGGCACCGTCTACCAGGCGACGGCCATCGATCCGGACGGCAAGGGCGTCCTCTGGTCGCTCGGCGGGGTCGATGCCGGCCGCTTCGCCATCGACCCCGCCACGGGGGCGGTGCGCTTCGTCGCGCCACCCGATTTCGAGGCGCCGGGCGATGCGGGGGGCGACAATACCTACGACATCGTCGTGCAGGCCTCGGACGGCGTCCTGGCGGACAGCCAGGCGGTCGCCGTCACGGTGACCGACGCCGACGAGCCCCCGGGCTTCGTGCTCTCCCTCGCCTTCGCCGAGAACCGCAGCGCGCCGGTCTTCGTGCCGGCCACTGTCGACCCCGAGGGCGACGGCGTCAGCTATTCCCTCGCCGGGCCGGATGCGGCGCTGTTCCGCCTGGTCGGCAAGGGCGGGGCGGTGGAATTCGTGGCGCCGCCGGATTTCGAGACACGGCGCGACAGCGACCGCGACAACCTCTACCGCGTCGATCTCGTCGCCCATGACGGCGCCTCGACCAGCCGGCTCGGCCTCGCGGTGCGGGTGACGGACGTGAACGAGGCGCCGGTCGTGTCGATCCTCCTCGGCCCGGTGGTGCCGGAGAACAGCACGGGCCCCATCCTGCTGACCCGCGCGATCGACCCGGAGGGCGGGCCGCTGACCTATACGCTCGCCGGGCCTGACGCGGCGCGCTTCGTGGTCGATGCGACGGGCGCGATCCGCTTCGCGACGCCGCCGGATTTCGAGGCGCCGGGCTCCGCAAGCGGCAGCAACGCCTACGTCTTCGACCTCGCCGTCTCGGATGGCGTCTTCACGGTCCTCCGCAGCCTCGCCGTGACCGTCGTCGACGTGAACGAGCCGCCGCGGTTCAGCCTGCCGGTCAGCGTGCTCGAGAACACCGCCGGGCCGCTGCCGGCGCCGCTGCCGGTCGACCCGGAGGGTGGGCCGTTCACCGTGACGCTGGACGGGGCGGATGCCGCGCTCTTCGTCGTGGACGCCACCGGCGCGCTGCGCTTTCGCGCCGCGCCCGATTTCGAGGCGCCGGCCGATGCCGGCGACGACAACGGCTACGAGGTCGGGCTGGTGGTGCGCCAGGGCCTCACGCTGCTCGCGCTCGACCTGGTGGTCAGCGTCACCGACGACCCCGAATTGCCGCTGACCCGCACGGGCACCGGGGCCGCGGACGACCTTGCGGGCGGCACCGGCGCGGACGTGCTGAGCGGCCTCGGCGGCGCGGATTCGCTCGCCGGCGGCCTCGGCGACGACCTGTTGCGAGGCGGCAGCGGCGGCGACCTGCTGGAGGGCGGCGCCGGCGACGACCTGCTGGTGGGCGGCGGCGGCGACGACACGCTGATCGGCGGGCTCGGCGCCGACAACCTCCTCGGCGGCGCGGGCGCCGACCTCTTCCGCTTCGGCGGGCCGGCCGAGGGTGGCGACACCCTCCGCGGCTATGCCCCGCTCGAGGACCGGATCGAGGTCTCGGCCGCGGGGTTCGGCGGCGGCCTGGTTTCCGGCGCCCCGGCCGCCTTCGTGGCGAACGCGACCGGCCTCGCCGAGACGCCGGCCGGGGTGGGGCAGTTCATCTGGCAGGGCGCCGCGAAGACCCTCTGGTGGGATGGCGACGGCGCCGGCGGGGCGGGGGCGACGCGGGTCGCGACATTCCTCGGCATCGAGGGCGGCGCCGCCGCCTTCGGCCCGGGCGAGATCGTCGTGATCGCCTGACCGGCGCCGCCCGGGCAGGTTTTCGAGCGCCGGCGCCGGCCTGTGCGAATTGTGCGCGGCAGCGAACCGATTAGAATGATTGGCGACGAACGGGGACCCCCTCATGCGCGCCGACCCGCCGCCGCCTGATCGCGTTCCGCGCGGGTGGATGCCGCCCCGGGGCGGCGCGGCGGCCCGGCGATGACCGCGGCGCAGGCGGCCCCGAAGCCCGCGGCGGCGCCGGCCGCG
>CAYNYQ010000358.1:0-5251 GCA_964401305.1 uncultured Acetobacteraceae bacterium
GCCCCTCCACCGGCGCCGCCTCGTGCCGCCAGCGCCAGACCGGCAGGGCGACGAGATGGGTGTGCATGGCGAAGGCCAGCGCGGTCGCGCCGCAATGCGTGGCAAGGCGGCGGATCGCGCCGCAGATGTCGCGATAGGCCGCATCGCCGCCGCCGAACTCGGCGGGGACCAGCGCCTTGAAGAAGCCCGCCTCGCGCAACGCGCGGTAGCCCTCCTCGACGAAGCTCTCCTCGGCGTCGTGGCGGGCGGCATGGGCGGCGACCGCGCGGCCGATGCGGTCGGCCTCGGCGATCCAGTCGGTGGTGCGCGGACGCTCTGCGATCATGGTGTCAGGCATGGCCGTCACTCCCTCGGCGTGTTGGCGCCGGGGCCAGGATCGATGGCCGCGACCTGTCGCCTCAAGGACAGAAAATGGACTTGAATTGGCGTCTCTCCGCGAGGGAGTGTGTCGCATGCCCGGTTACGGACAGTTCTGCCCCGTGGCGAAGACCTGCGAGCTCTTCGCCGAGCGATGGACGCCGCTGATCGTCCGCGAGCTCTGCTGCGGGCCGGCCGCCTTCAACGACCTGCAGCGCCGCCTGCCGCTGATGTCGAAGACGCTGCTGGCGCAGCGGCTGCGCGACCTCGAGCATCACGGGGTCGTGCGCACGGCGGCCAAGCCCAGCGGCGCGGGCCACCTCTACGCGCTGACGCCGGCGGGCGAGGAGTTCCGCCCGATCATCGAGGCGCTCAGCCTCTGGGGCCAGCGCCACACCCAGAGCATCCTGCAGCCCGAGGATTTCGACCCGCATTTCCTGCTGCAGAGCGTGCGCGGCCAGATCCCGCGCTCCATGCTGCCGGCGCAGCGCTTCGTCGTCTGCTTCGAATTCTCCGGCATCCCCGGCGCCAAGGTCGCCTCCCGCCGCTGGTGGTTCGTGCTCCGGCACCCGGAGATCGAGCTCTGCATGAAGAGCCCGGGCTATCCCGAGGACGTGACCATCGCCGCCGACCTCGAGACCTTCACCCGGGTCTGGATGGGCTATCTCGGCCTGGCCGAGGATGCCGCGCGCCGGCAGGTCGCCTTCGCCGGCCCGGCCGATGCGGTGGAGCGGGCGAAGGCGCTGATGGGCCTCTACGACCGCCCGCGCGAGCGCCGCTTCGTCTTCGGCCCGCCGGAGATGGTGGACGCGCTGCGGGCCTGATGCAGGGCGCGGCGCCTGCTGCCAGGTCCGGCGCCACCGCGGCCCGCGATTCCGGCTGGCGCCGGGGCTGCGCTTCGGCCAAAGCTTGCTCGACATGACTCCGCAACGAGCGGCGGCCGGCAGCATGCCGGCGGGCGAGGCCCTGGCCCGGCTGCGCCTCGCCCGCACCGAGGGCATCGGCCCCCTCACCTTCCGCCGCCTGCTCGAGCGCCATGGCAGCGCCCGGGCGAGCCTCGCCGCGCTGCCAGGCCATGCCGCGCAGCGCGGCACGCCGCTGCGCCCGCCCTCCGAGGCCGAGGCAGCGCGGGAGATGGAGGCGGTGGCGCGGCAGGGCGGCTGCTTCCTGCATCTCGGCACGCCCGGCTACCCGGCGCTGCTGGCCCTGGCCGAGGATGCGCCGCCGGTGCTCGCGCTGCTCGGCGACCCGGCGGCCCTCGAAGCCCCCGCCGTCGCCATCGTCGGCGCGCGCAACGCCTCGGCCGCCGGGCGCCGCATGGCCGAGGGCCTGGCCGAGGCGCTGGCCGAGGCGGGGCATGCCGTGGTCTCGGGCCTCGCGCGCGGCATCGACACCGCGGCGCACCTGGGGGCGCTGCGCGCACCGGGGAGCCGCACCATTGCCGCCATCGCCGGCGGGCTCGACCAGCCCTACCCGCCGGAGAACGCCGCGCTGCAGGCCCGCATCGCCGCCGCGGGTGGCGCGGTGCTGGCCGAGGCGCCGCTCGGCACGGCGCCCCAGTCGCGGCACTTCCCCCGCCGCAACCGCATCGTCGCCGGCCTCGCCCTGGGTGTGGTGGTGGTGGAGGCGGCGCCGCGCTCGGGCAGCCTGATCACGGCGCGCCTCGCCCTGGAGCAGGGGCGGGAGCTCTTCGCCGTGCCGGGCAGCCCGCTCGACCCGCGCTGCCGCGGCACCAACGACCTGATCCGCCAGGGCGCGCACCTGACCGAGAGCGCCGAGGACGTGCTCGCCCACCTGCCCGAGGCACCGCGTGCGGAAGGGCCGCTCTTCGTCCTCCGCGCCGCCGAGGCGGCCGGCCCCGCGCCCGAGCCGCCGCCGCCGGCGCCGCCGGCCGAGTCCGGGGCTTCGGACGAAGTGCTTGAACTTATTGGAATCACGCCCGTTGCGGTTGACGACATCCTGCGGCGCTGCCACCTCTCCGCGTCCGTCCTTCAGGCGATCCTCCTGGACCTCGAGCTTGCCGGGCGGGTGGAGATGCTGCCCGGGCATCGCGTGGTCCTCGCCGGAGGGGCCTGACGGCGGCCATGCGGCGCAGGGTGCGCCGGGGGCGCGTGCGGGGCGGCGCGGCTGGCGCCGGGGGGACTCGAATCACGCCGGGCCCGCTTGCCAGGGCCCGCGAAGACATGCGGATCGGATTGCATGACCGACGTCGTCGTCGTCGAATCGCCCGCCAAGGCCAAGACGATCAACAAGTACCTGGGGCGCGACTTCACCGTGCTCGCGAGCTTCGGCCATGTGCGCGACCTGCCCCCGAAGGACGGCTCGGTCCGCCCGGACGAGGACTTCGCCATGGACTGGGAGGCCGATGACCGCGGCGAGCGCCAGGTCCGCGAGATCGCGCGCGCGCTGAAGGGCGCCCGCCGCCTCTTCCTCGCCACCGACCCGGACCGCGAGGGCGAGGCCATCTCCTGGCACGTGAAGGACATGCTGGCGCGTGCCGGCGCGCTGAAGGGCGTCGATGTCCGGCGCATCACCTTCAACGAGGTGACCAAGCGCGCCATCCAGCAGGCCATCGCCGCGCCGCGCGACCTCGATGCCGCGCTGATCGACGCCTATCTCGCGCGCCGCGCGCTCGATTACCTGGTGGGCTTCACCCTCTCCCCCGTGCTCTGGCGCAAGCTGCCGGGCAGCCGCAGCGCGGGCCGCGTGCAGTCCGTGGCACTCCGCCTGATCTGCGAGCGCGAGGCGGAGATCGAGGCCTTCCGCGCCCGGGAATACTGGACGGTCGAGGGGAAGTTCCTCACCCCGATCGGCGCGCCCTTCACCGCCCGCCTGACGCACCTGGATGGCAAGCGCCTCGAGCAGTTCGACCTGCCGGACGAGGCCAGCGCCATGCGCGCCAAGGCGGCGGTCGAGGCCGGCAGCTTCACCGTGGTCTCGGTCGAGAAGAAGCGCGTCCGCCGCAACCCGCCGCCGCCCTTCACCACCAGCACCCTGCAGCAGGAGGCCAGCCGCAAGCTCGGCATGGGCGCGCAGCAGACCATGCGCACCGCCCAGCAGCTCTATGAGGGCGTCGACATCGACGGCGAGACGGTCGGCCTGATCACCTACATGCGCACCGACGGCGTGCAGATGGCGCGCGAGGCGATCGGCGCGATCCGCGACCACGTGAAGGGCGAATGGGGCGCCGACTACATGCCGGCGGTGCCGCGCGAGTACACCTCGAAGGCGAAGAACGCGCAGGAGGCGCACGAGGCGATCCGCCCGACCGACGTGCGCAACACGCCAGAGCGCGTCGCCCGCTTCCTCGATGAGCGCCAGCGCCGGCTCTACGAGCTGGTCTGGAAGCGCGCGGTGGCCAGCCAGATGGCCTCGGCCGAGCTCGACCAGACGACGGTGGAGCTGGCCGACGCCTCCGGCCGGACCAGGCTGCGCGCCACCGGCTCCGTCATCGCCTTCGACGGCTTCCTCAAGCTCTACCGCGAGGACCTCGACGACAGCGAGGCCGACCGGCGGGCCGGGCTGCAGCCGGCCGCGGGCGGCGCCGAGGAGGAGGAGGGCCGCACCCTGCCGCCCATGGCCGAGCGCGACCCGCTCCGCACCCAGGGCGTCGCGGCCCTGCAGCACTTCACCCAGCCGCCGCCGCGCTACTCCGAGGCGAGCCTCGTGAAGAAGATGGAGGAGCTCGGCATCGGCCGCCCCTCCACCTATGCCTCGATCCTGCAGACCCTGCAGGACCGCGAGTATGTCCGGCTCGACAAGCGGCGCTTCATCCCGGAGGACCGTGGCCGGCTCGTCACCACCTTCCTCGTGCACTTCTTCGAGCGCTACGTCGACACCGGCTTCACCGCGGGGCTCGAGGAGCAGCTCGACGACATCTCCGGCGGGCGGGCCGACTGGCGCGCGGTGATGCGGGCCTTCTGGGAGGAGTTCAAGCGGGCGATCGACGCCACGACGGACCTCAAGATCAGCGACGTCATCGACGCGCTCGACGAGGATCTCGGCCCGCACTTCTTCCCGGGGCGCGGCGACGGCACCGACCCGCGCGCCTGCCCGGCCTGCGCGGGCGGCCGGCTCGGCCTTCGGCTCGGGCGCACCGGCGCCTTCGTCGGCTGCTCGAACTACCCCGAATGCCGCTACACCCGGCCGTTGGCGGTGCCCGGCGCCGATGGCGAGGCCGCCTCGGCGCTCAGCGAGGGCCCGCGCGAGCTCGGCCGCGACCCGGCGACGGGCGAGCGGGTGACGGTCCGCCGCGGCCCCTACGGCATCTACGTCCAGCTCGGCGAGGGCGGCACGGACGAGAAGGGCAAGCCCACCAAGCCGCGCCGCGCCAGCCTGACGCGCGACATGGACCCCGACACGCTCGACCTCGAGCGCGCGCTGGCGCTGCTCTCCCTGCCGCGGGTCGTCGGGCGGGATCCGGAGACGGGCGAGGAGATCAGCGCCGGCATCGGCCGCTTCGGCCCCTATATCCGGCTCGGCAGCGTCTACCAGTCGCTCGAGCCGGGGGACGACGTGCTGGCGCTCGGCATGAACCGGGCGATGGAGCTGCTGGCCAAGGCGCGGGCGAAGGTGCGGCTGCTCGGGGTGCACCCGAAGGACGGCGCGCCGGTCGAGATCCGCAAGGGGCGCTTCGGCCCCTATGCGCAGCACGGCAAGATGGTGGCGAACCTTCCGCGCAATGCCGCGATGGAGGAGATCACGCTGGAGGAGACCCTCGCGCTGCTGGCCGAGAAGGGCAAGGAGCTGAAGCCGCGCGGCGCCAAGGCCGGCACGGCCAAGCGCGGCACCCGCGGCCGTGCGGCGGCCGGCGGCGAGGGCGCGGAGGGCCCGGCGGCAGCCGCCCCGGCGCGGCGCGGCGCGGCGGGGGCGAAGGCCCCGGCAGCGCGGGCCG
>CAYNYQ010000359.1:0-5239 GCA_964401305.1 uncultured Acetobacteraceae bacterium
CCCCATGGCGGACATCATCATCGACATCGGCGGCGAGCTCTTCCCCGCCCGCTTCGAGACCACCGACGCGCCGAAGACCGTCGCGCGCTTCCGCCAGCTGCTGCCCTACAGCGACCGGATCATCCATGTCCGCTGGTCCGGCGAGGCGTGCTGGATCCCGATGGGCGAGCGCGACCTCTCCATCGGGTACGAGAACGCCACCAGCTATCCCGCGCCCGGCCAGGTGATCGTGCATCCGGGCGGCATGAGCGAGACCGAGATCCTGATCGCCTACGGGCCCTGCTGCTTCGCCTCAAAGGCCGGGCAGCTGGCGGGCAACCACTTCCTGACGGTCACCGAGGGGCTGGACCGGCTGCCCAAGGTGGGCCGCAGCGTCCTCTGGGACGGCGCGAAGACCATCGTCTTCCGCGCCGTCGCGTAGAAGCGCAAGCGCGCCTTGCGGACACCGACCGGTCTGGCCCGGCGGGCGGTCGCGGAGGCTGCCGAGAACCGCGTCGCCGGGCGCCTTGGACGCTTCAGGCGGGGACACTGTCGGGCCGGGCGGTCCTGCTGCGCGCGGCAGCGTATCCGCCACGGCCGCGGAGCGCCGCGGCAGGCGCGGGCCGCCTTCGTCGGGCTGGACAAGGTGGCGACGGCGACCGATGCCCTCCGGGTTCGCGGCATGACCATGCCACGGGCCTGAGGCGATCGGTCATTCGGGCATGCCCGCCAGCCGGTAGGCCTCGGTCAGGCGGGCGGCATAGGCCGCGTCGCGATACGGCCCGCGGTAACGGTCCTGGGTCGAAAGGGTGACGTCCGGCGCGATCCGGCACATCGCCGCCATGGCCTCGCGCGCCTCCTCGATGCGGCCCGCCATGGCCAGACACGCGGCCAGGGTGCGAAGGAACTGGGCGGAATTGGGGGCCTCGGTTACGGCGCGCCTCGCCCAGCTCACCGCCTCCTCGACCCGCCCGGACTGGGCGTGGGCGATAGCGCCCTGGTGGAGGAATTGCGATCGCCGCGGGTCGCGCGGGCTCAGCCGCAGCGCGCGTTCGCTGGCCGCGAGCGCCCCTGCCGGATCGCCGAGGTAGTTCCTGATGTTCGCCAGGATCACCCAGGCATAGGCCCAGTTCGGGTTGAACGTGAGGGCGCGTTCGATCAGCGCCAGCGCCGCCTCGGGATCCACGCAGGCATAGGCAAGCGCGCCGGCCGCGCCTGTCAGCGCATGCGGGTCGTCATGGCCATGCTCCGCCGCAAGCCCGGCGATCCGTCGTACCTCCGCCAGCGTGGCCGGCGACGAATCCAGCCGGCCCAGCGTCTTCAGCCAGCCGAAGCAGTGCGCCGCCATGCCCCAGGCCGCGCCGAAACCCGGGTCGCGGGAGGCAGCCTGGAGGAACAGCGCCTGGGCGTCGCTGGCCCCGCTCGCCGCGTAGCGGTTGTAGAGGGCCATGCCGCGCAGGTAGAGGTCGTAGGCGCCGAGGTTCTGCGTGGGCTTCTGCTCGGCCCGCGCGATCTCCGCCCGGGTCAGGCTGGGCTCGATGGCGCCGGCCACCGCCTCGGTCACCCGGTCCTGCAGATCGAAGATATCCTCCGTCGCGCCGTCGAACCGGTCGGCCCAGAGATGCGCGCCCGTGGTCGCGTCGACCAGCTGGCCGGTGATGCGGATGCGTCCGCCCGCCTTGCGCACGCTGCCTTCCAGCACGTAACGCACGCCGAGCTCCCGCCCCACCTGGCGCACGTCCACGGCGCGGCCCTTGTAGGTGAACGCGGAGTTGCGGGCGATGACGAAGAAGCTGCGGACGCGGGCGAGCGCGGTGGTGATGTCCTCCACCAGCCCGTCGACGAAGTAGTCCTGTTCGGCGTCGCCGCCCATGTTCTGGAAGGGCAGCACGACCAGCGAGGGCTTGCCGGGCAGCGCCAGCACGGGCTCGGCGGCGGATGCGGCACCCTGCGGCGGCGCCAGCCGGAACACGCGCAGCGGCCGCTCGATGTTCTTCAGCATGCGCTCGCCGCGATCCTCCAGCGCGAAGGGCACGCGGCCCCGCACCGCGTCCGCCACCGCCGCGCTGATGGCGACACCCCCGGGGTCCGCCTCGCCCTCCAGACGTGCCGCGATGTTCACGCCATCGCCCAGCAGGTCGCTGCCCTCCACCACCACGTCGCCGAGATGCACGCCGACGCGCAGCCGCAGGTCGGCCGCCTCGCGCGCCGCGATCGCCTCCTGCATCGCCGCCGCGGCGGCGACGGCTGCGACGGCGGAGCCGAACTCCGCCAGGAAGGCATCGCCCATCAGCTTGAAGATGCGGCCGCCATGCGCGCGCACCACGGGACGGATGGCTTCGGCAAACAACGCGCGAAGCCGCGCGAGCGTGCCGGCCTCGTCGGCGCCGATGAGGCGCGCGTAGCCGACGACATCCGCCGCCAGGATCGCAACAAGCCTGCGTCGGTCCGCCGCCACCATCCAGCCCCGCCTCGAGACGGAACGTTTCTAGCCCACGGCAGGCGGGACCGGCCAGCTACCGCCTGACCAGCGGCCGCTCCGGCGCGTCGCCGGCGAAGGCCTCGCGCAGCCATCCGGCCGCCTCGGCGATGGCGGCCGTCGCCTTGTCGACGCGCCCGGCCCAGAACAGGAAGCCGTGGTTCATGCCCATCCAGCGCGTCGCCGCCACCGTCACCCCGGCGGCGCGCAGGCGGTCGGCATAGGCCTCGCCCTCGTCGCGCAGCGGGTCGTACTCGGCGGTGGTGACGAGGGCCGGCGGCAGGCCGGCGAGGCTCGGCGCGCGCAGCGGCACGGCGTGCGGATGCGCGGCCTCGGCCGCGGGGTCGGCCAAGTAGTGGCCCCAGAACCATTCCATCGTCGCCCGCGTCAGGCCGAAGCCCTCGGCATTCTCGGCATAGCTCGGCCAGCCCGGGCTGTGCCAGTCGGTGACCGGGTAGAGCAGCAGCTGCCCGGCAAGCCGCGGCCCGCCCTCGTCGCGCACGCGGATCGCCGTGACGGCGGCGAGGTTGCCGCCGGCGCTGTCGCCGCCCACCGCGATGCGGGCCGCATCGGCGCCGAGCTCGGCGGCATGCGCGGCGCACCAGCGCAGGGCGGCGAGGCAATCCTCCGGCGCGGCGGGGAAGCGGTGCTCCGGCGCCAGGCGGTAGTCCACCGAGGCGACGACGCAGCCCGCCCCGGCGCAGAGGTTGCGGCAGATGCCGTCATGCGTGTCGAGGCTGCACAGCACGAAGCCCGAGCCGTGGAAGAAGACCAGCAGAGGGAAGGGCCCCTGCCCCGGCGGCGTGTAGAGGCGCAGCCGCAGCGGCCCGCCGGGCCCGGGGATGATGCGGCCGGCGACGGCGGCGATGGCGGCGGGCGGCGCCATGGCGGCGGTGCGCGCCTCGTACTGCGCCCGCGCCTCGGCAACGCCGAGGCTGTGCGTCGGCGGCAGGTGGCGCCCGGCATCGAGCAGCGCCTGGATCTGCGGATCGACGGGCATGGATCTTCCCCCCTCGCGGTCGGCCCGATCCTGTCCTGCCGGCCGGCCGGCGGCAACGCCACGCGACGGCCAGGAGAGCCTCGCGCCGAGGTGATTCCCGGCTTGGAAATGGTCGTGTTCCGCGCGCCCCTGCCCGCCCCAGCTGCCTTCAGGCCGCGGCGGTCGGCATGGGCTGCCCGGCCGCGGGCACCGGAGGACGAGAGCCATGTTTCTGCGCATCGATCGCCTGCAGATCGACATGCCGATGCCGAAGGACCCAGACCCACAGGCCGCCGCGGCGGTCCAGGAGCTGATGGGCGGGCGCTTCGGCGAGATGACGACGCTCAACACCTACATGTACCAGAGCTTCAACTTCCGCCAGCGCGGCAAGCTGCGCCCCTACTACGCGCTGATCGCCAACATCGCGACCGAGGAGCTCGGCCATATCGAGCTGGTCGGCGCGGCGGTGAACGGGCTGCTCAACGGCATCGCGCCGCAGGGCGAGATCGCCAACGGCGACGCCTCCTTCCAGCACGCCTTCCAGGGCGGGCCGGGGCTGAAGGGGCACGTCGCACCCGGACCGCATGCCGGTATCCAGTGCGCCGACAGCCTCGGGCGGCCCTGGCAGGGCGACTACGTCTTCAACAGCGGCAACCTCGTGCTCGACCTGCTGCACAATTTCTTCCTCGAGAACGGCGCGCGCACGGCGAAGCTGCGCGCCTACCAGATGACGTCGAACCCCGCGGCAAGGCGCATGCTGGGCTATCTCTTCACCCGCGGCGGCGTGCACGCGCATGCCTATGCGCTGGCGCTCGAGCAGCTCACCGGCGTCGACATGAAGAAGATGCTGCCCATCCCGAACCTGCAGCCCGAGCAGATCCCGGAAAGCCGCCCCTTCCTGGAGGAGGGCTGGCACCGCCGGCTCTACCGCTTCTCGACCGGCGACTACGACGAGATCCGCGCGGTGTGGCAGGGCGATGCGCTGGACGGCTCGGGCCCGCTCGAGGTGCGCGACGGGCCGCCGGAGGGCGGGCCGCAATACGACCTCGACGCGGCGTCGGAGGCCTTCATCCCGGACTACCACCCGCAGGAGATCCTGGAGATGGCGCAGAAGCTCTACCAGAAGGCGAGCGGCTAGGCCCGATGCTGGGGGGGGGCCGCGTCGCCGCGCGCGGCCCCTCTACCGCGCCTTCACCGGGCGCCTGCCATGGCTGTCCTGCGGCACGCCGCGCTGCAGCGACATGTGCGAGTGCACGCCCACCCAGCGCCCGTCCGGCTGCCGGGCCAGCACGATGGTGGCGCGACCCGGGCGGGGAAACGACGTGCCGTCCGGGTGGAAGCCGGTGCTGTCCCAGGGCGTGATGGCAACCGCCAGGGCACCATCCGCCGACGCCAGCACCAGCGTGTTGTCGAGGTCGAAGGCGAAGTCCGCCGTGCGCGGCCAGACATTGTCCCATTGCGTGTCGGTCCAGGCCTGGCGGCTCCGCACCAGCTCTTGGTAGGTGCCGAAGATAACGATGGCGTCATGCCAGAAGGGATAGGCGGCGCGGTAGTCCACCTCGCGCACGCAGGCGGCGAAGCGCGCCAGCCACTCCTTCACGGTCGCAGCGGTGGCCGCATCGGCCTCCGGCAGCGGCAGGTTCTCCATGGCCTCCCCTTCCCTTCCCCTGTGGCGGGCGATCCGCAGCTTCGCCCGAATCGGCGCGGCGGTCATGGGGCCGGCCGCCGCAGGCGCGCCCCGGTCGCAGTCGGGATCCGTGCCGGCCAGGCGCCGAGGTGGCGGTGCTAGAGCGTGATCGCCG
>CAYNYQ010000360.1:0-5231 GCA_964401305.1 uncultured Acetobacteraceae bacterium
CTGCAGCCGCTCGGCCAGCGCGCCGCGCGCCGCGGCCGACGCCGCCGCCGCGCCGGCCCGCGTCGACTCCGCCTCCGCCTCCAGCCGGCGCGCCGCCAGCGCGCGGTCGCGCAGCGTCTCGAGCGAGCGCGCCAGGGCGCCGAGCTCGTCGCCGCGCCCGGTACCCGGCACCGCCTCCTCCAGCGCGCCGCCGGCGATCCGGTCGGTCGCCGCCTTCAGCGCGGTCAGCGGCGCGAGGCTGCGGCGCAGCACCAGCGCGAAGCCGAGGCCGATCACCGCCAGCACCAGCACCCCGGCCAGCGCCGCGCTTCCCGCCTCGCGCCAGGCGATGGCGGCAAGGTCGGCCGAGGGCACGCCGACGAAGAGCAGCCCGAGCTGCCGGCCCTCCGCATCGCGGATCGGCTCGTAGATCGTCAGGTACTCCGCGCCGAGGATCTGGTTGCGGCCCCGATAGACCTGGCCACGGGTGACGGCGGCGTCATAGGCGGCGCCGGGGGCCAGCGCCGTGCCGGTGCCGCGCGAGCCGTCCGGCCGGCGGACGCTGGTGGCGATGCGCCGGTCGCCCATGAAGATCGTGGCGACGCCGCCGATGCGCGCGACGGCGTCGACGATGTCGGCGCGGTCGTTCACCGCGGTGTCGCCCAGCAGCAGCCGATCGCCATCGCGCCGCCAGGTGGTGCCAAGCGGGCGGAGCAGCTCCTTCAGCGCGACCAGCTGGCGCTCGAGCGCGGCCTCGACCCGCGCCTCGGCCTCGGCGACATGGCCGCGCACGGTCCAGGCCTGCACCGCGGCGACGGCCAGCACCATGGCGAGCAGCCCCGGCAGAAGCAGCCGGGCCGCCAGGCCGAAGCGCGTGCCATCGCGGGGCCGCGGCTGCGTCGCATCGGCGGTGAGCGGAACGGTCGTCATGGCGATACCTTGCCGTTTTCGGCAGCATGATCGCGCCCGCGGGTTAACCGGGTCTGTGCGCCTTCGAGCTTTTTGTTCCCCCCTCAGCGCCCGGCCTGGCCCTCGCCCTGGCCCAGCCCGAAGAGGCCGCGCAGGAAGCCCGGCGTCAGCGCCGCCAGCGGGTTGACGCTCACGCTCGGGTCGTTGCTCGGCCCCTGCACCCGGTAGGTGGCGGCGAAGACGCCGCCGCCGCGCTCGGGGCTGAACAGCCGGCCGATCAGCGGGATGTTGCCGAGGAGCTGGTTGAAGAAATAGGCCGGCACCACCGTGCCCTCGATGTCCACCACGCGCCGCTGCCGCCACAGCCGGCCCTTCGCCGTCAGCCCGAGCGAAGCGGAGAAGGCGCGCGCATCCTCGAGCACCAGCGCCTCCGGCGTCAGCGCGAAGGGGGCGACGAGGCGGAGGAACACGAGGCCGTTGCCGCCCTGCATCGCCTCCACCAGGCCGAACAGCGTCATCGCCTGCAGCAGCTTGCCGAGCGCCGGGGCATTGCGCACGGCAAAGCTGTCGAGCTCGGCCGTGCCCGAGAGCGGCGCGCCGGGGCGTAGCTCCGGATAGACCCCGTGCACGGTCAGCCGCCCGCCGGCGATCGCATCCGTCACGTCCAGCGCGTGCAGCAGCGCCCCGCCATCGGCCGCCTCGAGCCTGAGGTGGCGCTCCCGCCCCTGCGGCGTCAGGGCCAGCTCGAAGCCGGCGCCCTCGCCCGGGCCGGCGCGCCCGGTGGCGCGGGCGGCGCGCAGCAGCCCGTTGCCGTCCACCTCGGCGGCCAGCGCCACGGCGTGCAGGTTGCGGCCCTCGCCGGTGGTGGCGCGATCGAAGCGCGCCTCGACCGAGAGCCGCGGGCCGGTGCCCGGGCCCGGCTGGGGCCGCCGCGTCTCCTCCGCCGGCGCCTCCGCCGTTCCCGACAGGATCGGCTGCAGGTCGAGCAGCGGGCCCCGCAGCGCAATGTTCCAGGCGCCGCCCTCGCGCGCCGGCCGGCGGATCTCGGCGCCGAGCCGGGTCTGGCCGAGCCGGCTGCCCGCGGCGATCTCCACCCGGTCGAGCCGGTTGCCGGCGCCGAAGCCGATGCGGCCGCGCAGCGCCAGGCCCGGCGCCTCCAGCCGCAGCCCCTCGACGGCGGTCAGCGCATTGTTGGCGAGGCGGAGCGTCGCCTCGCCGCTGCCGGGCTGGCCGATGGGCTTGACCCAGCCGAGGGCATCGAGGGCGAGCCGCGCCTCGCGCAGGTCGCCGCGCAGCGCGACGCTGCCCTGCCCGCCGCGGCGGCGCTCGTAGCGCGCCTCGACGCCGACAGTGCCGCCCATCAGCCCCACCGTGTCGAGCCCGAAGGCGGCGAGCTGGGCCGCATCGGCGCGGGCGATGCTGGCCTGCGCGCGCTCGGTCACCTGGGTCGGCGCGCCGGCGCGGAAATCCATCTCCACCGTGAAGCGCGCCGGCGCCTCCACCATGCTGCCCTGGCCGGAAAGCTTCAGCCCGTCGGTATCGACCGTCACGTCGAGATTGGCGCGCTCCAGCGCGTGGCCGAGCAGCACGTCGGTGACCCGCGCCTCGGCGATCCGCCCCGTGGCGCGCAGCGCCACGCGTTCGAAGGGCAGGTCCGACAGCAGCGGGAAGCCCACCGTCAGCCGCGCATCGACCTGCCCGGCCGCGGCGCCGATCTCGAGCGGCTTGCGCTCGAACAGCTTCAGGCGCGGGTGGCGGAGCAGGGCGAAGAGGTCGGGCAGCGGGCCGGCGACCTGCGCCTCGATCTCCGCCCGGCCCGGGGCGGTGTCGAACTCGAAGAAGCGGACGCTGCCCTCGCGCAGCTCGAGCCCGCCGGGGCGCGGGGGCGCGCCGGACCGCGCGGCGCGCACGGCCGCCCGCCCTTCCTCGCCCCGCGCCTGGCGCCCGCCCTGGGCGCGGATCACGATCGCCTCGCGCGAGAACTGCGCCGTGCCGTTCAGCCCGACGATGGGCGGCACCGGGCGCAGCCAGTGCACGGTCGCGTCCACCGCCTCGGCGCTGCCCTCGAAGGCGGTCAGCGCCAGGCTCTCCGGCCCCTCCGGCATGGCGCCGGCGAGGCGCCAGCGGCCCTGGCGCAGCTCGCCCGCGGTGACGTTGCCGGTCAGCCATTCGCGCTCGTTCGGCCGCAGCCCCTCGGGCCAGAGGCGCGGCAGGTCGGCCAGGCGCAGCGCGTCGAGGCTGAGCGTCGCCTCCCCCTCCCAGCCGCCGGCATCGGCCTGGCGCGCCTCGCCGGCCAGGGCGAGCTCCACCGCCGCCGCGCCCGGCTCCGGCGCCGGCAGCCTGAGGCCCAGCCGCGTGAGCCGCACATGGCCCGGGGAGAGCGCGGCCGCGACCTCCACCCGCTCGGCCACCAGGCGCATCTCCGGCCGCAGGCTCTTCCAGGCGTCGCTGCCCTCGGCGAAGGCGGCCGGCGCGGCCTGCGCGGCCGCGGCGCCGAGGCCGAGCGCGGCGTCCTCCAGCACCAGGCCGCCCTCCGCCGCCTCGAGCCGGAGATTGGCGAAATCGGCATCGGCGCGCACCCCGACGGCGAGCCGCGCCTCGCGCAGCGTGCCGCCCTGCAGCGCGGCGAGCGCCGTGCCGCGGGCTGCCGTGGCCAGGCTCTCCGGCCAGAGCGCCGGCAGGGACGCCATGGCGACCGGATCGAGCCCGAGGTCGAGCCGCGCCGCCCAGCCATCGGCGTCGCGCCGGGCCCGGCCGCTGGCCCGCAACGCCGGCGCGCCGGGGCCGGCGAGGCGCAGCGCGGCCTCGCTCAGCCGCAGCTGCCGCTCCCCGCCCTCCAGCGTGGCGTCGAGCGTGGCGAAGGGCAGCCGACGCCCGCCGCCGAGGTCGAGCGCACCGTCGCGCGAGGTGAGCCGCGCCCGCACCTGCTCCGCCACCCCGGCGCCGTCGAAGCGGGCGCTCGCGGTCAGCGCCACGGCGGCGTCGAGCAGCCGCAGCGGCGCGAGCTCGGGCCAGAGCACGGCAAGCTCGGCCGGGCGCAGCGCCGGCAGCGTGACCTCGGCGCCGAGCCGCGCCGGGCTCTCGGCCGGCAGGCTGGCGGCGATGCGGACCGGGATGGCGAGCCCCACGCCCTGGGCCGTGGCCGATCCCTCCGCCACCAGGTCACCGTCGCGGCCGCGGCGGAGATCGAGCGCGAGGCCGCCGAGCGACCAGCGCCGCCCGAGCCGGCGGTCGAGCACCAGCACGTTGCCGCCCTGGATGCGCAGCCGGCGGAAATCCGCCAGCACGTGCATCTCCCCCTCCGGGCTCGGCCGGCGCAGCGCCTCGAGCAGCGCGATGATGGGCGTGCCGCCGGGCGCATCGGGCGGCTCGGCCGCGTCGACCGCGGCCGCGTCCGGGGCGGCACCGAGGCTGATCCGCCCATCCGCCTCGCGCGAGACCAGCAGGCTCGGCTGGCGCAGCTCGATCGTGCCCGGGGCCAGCCGCCCGGTCAGCAGCGCGGGCACCGAGAGGGTGAAGGCCACATCCGGCAGGTCGGCCCTGAGCGCGCCCGCCGCGTCGCGCAGCCGCACCCCGGCCAGGCGGATGTCGACCGCCGCGGCGGCGCCGGAGCGCCAGCCCTCCCAGGCGATCGCCGCCTCGCCGACCTGCAGGCGCAGCCCGACGGCGGAATCCTCGTTGACCGCCTGCTCGATCTGCCGGGCCAGCACGGGCAGCGGCAGCGGCCCCTCGGCCAGGCGCCAGGCCAGCACGCCGAGGCCGAGCCCGGCCAGCAGGGCGAGTGGGACCAGCACGCGGATGATGCGCTGGCACCAGCGCAGCGCTTGACCGGTGGCCGCCCTCACGGCTTCCCTCGTCCCGGATGCCCGACACCCCCCGGATCGCCCCCGAGCGCCTGCCCCGCCCCTTCGACGCCGAGGCCGCCCAGCGGCTGGCCGAGCGCTTCGCCGAACGCGACCCCGGGGCGCGCAGCTTCGCCGAGGCGGCGGAGGGGCGCGCGCTGCTCGCCGCGCTCGGCGGCCACAGCCCCTACCTGGCCGACCTCGCGCTGCGCGAGCCGCTGACGCTGGAGCGCCTGGCCGAGCGCGGGCCGGAGGCGGCACTCGCCATGGCGCTCGACCCGCTGGGCCGCGCCGACCCGGCCACGGGCCGCGAGCAGGTGGCGACGCTGCTGCGCCAAGTGAAGCGCCAGGCGGCACTGATCATCGCCGCGGCCGACATCGCCGGGCTCTGGCAGCTCGACGCCGTGACCGGCGCGCTGTCCGACCTCGCCGAGCGCACGCTCGACTTCGCTTGCGCCCACCTGCTGCTGGCCGCGGCGGAGCGGGGCGAGCTGCGGCTGC
>CAYNYQ010000361.1:0-5229 GCA_964401305.1 uncultured Acetobacteraceae bacterium
ATGGCGCCGATCGCCGCCTCCAGCACGGCGAGGGCGGCGGCGAAATCCGCCAGCGCCATCGCCTCGGCCGGGTTGTGGCTGCCATGGGCGTTGCGGATGAAGAGCATGGCCGCAGGCACGCCGAGCCCGGCGAAGGTCGCGCAGTCATGCCCGGCGCCGGAGGCCATCTCCAGCACCGGCACGCCCGCCGCCGCCGCGCCCGCGCGCAGCGCCGCGCGCAGCCGCGCGTCCATCCGCGCGGGCGCGGCGCGCATGCCGGCGCCGTAGTCGAGCGCGACGCGGCGGCGTGCCGCGGCGTCCTCGGCCATGCGCCGCATCAATGCCGCGGCCTCGTCCAGCACGGCCTCCTCCTCGCTGCGGATGTCGAGGCTGAAGGCGACCTCGCCCGGCACCTTGGTCGGCCCGTGCAGCGCGGGCAGGGTCCAGAACTCGCCCATGGTCAGCACCAGGTCGCGCCCCGCCGCCTCGGCCGCATCCCAAAAGCCGTCGAGCGCGCTTGCCAGCGCGGCGGCGGCCAGCACCGCATCCTGCCGGTGCGCCCGCGGCACGGCCCCGGCATGGTCCCAGGTGCCGCGCGCCCGGCAGCGCGGATGGCGCAGGCTGCCGCGGATGCCGGTGACGATGGCCGCCGGCAGCCCGGCGCCGACCAGCACCGGCCCCTGCTCGATATGCGGCTCGATGAAGGCGTGGATGCGCGCCGGGTCGAGCAGCAGCCGGCGGGCGCGGATCACGTCGGGGTCGAAGCCCTCCTCCGCCATGTGCTCGGCGAGGGTGCGGCCGGTGTCGCTGCGCCGCAGCGCATCGGGCGCCTCGGCGGGCAGCAGCCCGAACAGCGCCCGGCTGCCGAGGTAGTGCGCCGGGAACCAGCACATCTCCTCCGCCCGGATGCCGAGCACCACCAGGTCGCGCGGCAGGCGCCGCCCCGCCGCCAGCAGCCGCGCCGCCAGCGCCAGCCCCATGACCACGCCGGCCGCGCCGTCGAAATTCCCGCCATGCGGCACGGCGTCGAGGTGCGAGCCGAGCATCACCGGCGCCGCCGCGCGATCCGCGCCCGGCAGCACCATGCGCAGCGTGCCGATCGCGTCGACTTCGCAGTCGAGGCCGAGCCCCTCCGCCGCCCGGCGCACCAGGGCATGCGCGGCGCGCTCGCCGGCGCCGTAGCTGGCGCGCGAGACGCCGGGCGGATCGAGCGAGGCGGCGCGCAACTCGTCGAACAGGCGCTCGGCCAGCGCCAGCGCGGCATCGGATGCGGTCATGCGGCATTCTTCGGCCCGCCTGCCTCGGGTGCAAGCCGCCGCCCCTTGTCCTCCGCCACGCCGCCGCGCATGGAGGGCGCATGCCCGAAGACCCCGTGCCGCGCGGCCTCGCCGCCCTGGAAGCGCGGCTCCATCGCGATCTCGCGCTGCTCGAGCTGCCGGGCAAGCCCTGGGTGCCGCCGCATCCCGCCGTGGAGGGGGTGCCGGTCACCGACATCGCCATCATCGGCGCCGGCATGTGCGGCCTCGCCGCCGCGGCGGCGCTGCGCCTGCTCGGCATGGACGGGCTGCGCGTGCTCGACCGCGCGCCGGCGGGGCAGGAGGGGCCCTGGGTCACCTTCGCGCGGATGGAGACGCTGCGCTCGCCGAAGTCGCTCGCCGGCCCGGCGCTCGGCCTGCCGAGCCTGACCTTCCGCGCCTGGTTCGAGGCGCAGCACGGCGAGGCGGCCTGGGCGGCGCTCGGCAAGATCCCGCGCACCATGTGGATGGACTACCTCGTCTGGTACCGCCGCGTCATGGCGGTGCCGGTGGAGAACGACGCCGCCGTCGCGCTGATCCGCCCGCGCGCCGATGGGCTGCTGGCGCTGGAGATGGAGCGGGGCGGCACGGTGCTCTGCCGCCGCCTCGTGCTGGCGACGGGGCGCGACGGGCTCGGCGGGCCCGGCGTGCCGCCGGCGCTGGTGGAGGGGCTGCCGCGCGACCGCTGGGCGCATTCGGCCGAGGCGATCGACTTCGACGCGCTCCGCGGCCGGCGCGTCGGCGTCATCGGCGCCGGCGCCTCGGCCATGGACAATGCCGCGATGGCGCTGGAGGCGGGCTGCGCCGGGCTCGAGATGTTCGTCCGCCGCCCGCGCCTGCCGCCGGTCAACAAGTTCACCGGCATCGGCAGCGCCGGCGTGGTGCACGGCTTCGCCGGCCTGCCCGACGCGTGGAAGCTGCGCTTCGTCCACTACGCCCAGTCCGAGCAGACCCCGCCGCCGCGCGACAGCACGCAGCGCGTCGCGCGCCACCCCCAGGCCCGGCTGCACCTGGCCAGCCCGGTGCTGCGCGTCGAGCAGGCGGGCGAGGCGCTCCGCGTCGTCACGCCCGGCGGCGCGACGGCGGTGGATTTCCTGATCCTCGCCACCGGCTTCGGCACCGACCTCGCGCGGCGGCCCGAGCTCGCGCTGATCGCGCCGCATATCCGCCTCTGGCGCGACCGCGTGGCACCCGACCTGCCGGGGATGGAGGATGCCGAGCTGGCTGCCTCCCCCGACCTCGCGCCCGACTTCGCCTTCCAGGAGAGGCAGCCCGGCGCCTGCCCGGCGCTCGCGCGCATCCACTGCTTCAATCACCCGGCCTCGCTGAGCGCGGGCAAGCTTTCCGGCGACATCCCCGCGGTCAGCGCCGGGGCGCAGCGGCTGGCGCGGGGCATCGCACGCTCGCTCTTCGTCGAGCACCGCGCCGAGCATTTCCTGCGTCTGCAGGCCTTCGACACGCCGGAGCTGCTGGGCGATGAATGGCCGGAGGAGCGCATCCTCCGCGGAGCACCGCCATGAACGACGACCTGATCGAGAGCTTGCTCGGCCTCGCGCCCGACGCGCCGCTGGGCCAGCTGCGCCGCCGCCGGCCGGAGGCGCTGCGCCATGCCGAGGGCGCCTTCCGCGAACTGCTGCTGCCGGCCGATCCCGGCGGCCTCTCGGCGGAGGAGCGCGCGGCGGTGGCGCTGCGCGTTGCCCTGCGCGAGGACGAGGCGGCGCTGGCCGGGCGCTTCCGCGCGCTGCCCGCGGCGACGCCGGCCGCCATCGCCGCGGCCAAGGGCGGCGCGGCCGATGCGCGCCTCGCGGCGCTGCTCGGCCATGCCGACCTCGTCGCCCTCCGCCCGGCTGGGTGCGGCCAGGCGGAGATCGACGCGCTGCGCGCCCTCGGCCTCTCGCCGCGCGACGTGGTGGCGCTGACGCAGCTCGTCGCCTTCGTGCCCTACCAGGTGCGGCTGCTGGCCGGGCTGCGGGCGATGCTCGGCCAGGATGCCCGCGCGCCCGCCCCGCCCGCCATCGCCGCCGCCCCGCGCCGCTTCACGCTCGAGGAGGTCGGCTGGGTGCCGCGCCTGCCGCCGGTGGAGGAAGCGACCGCCACGCCGGCGCAGCGCGCGGCACTCGAGGCCTGCCCGCCGGCGCAGCGCAGCAGCGTCTATTTCCGCACCCTCGCGCTCGATCCCGGCTCGCTCGGCGAGCGCGGCGCGCTGTTCACGACGGTGATGTACGCCCCGCGCGGCCTGCCGCGGGCCGAGCGCGAGCTCGCCACCGCCATCGTCTCCATGGTCAATGGCTGTGTCTATTGCGCCGCGGTGCATGCCCGCCGCTTCGCCGAGCTGACGAAGCAGCCCGAGGCGATGCAGCGCCTCTTCGACGCGGGCCTCGACGCCGAGGCGGAGCCGCGCCGGCGCGCCATCATCGACCTCGCTGCGCTGCTGACCGCGGCGCCCGGTGCCGTCTCGGCCGCCGCGCTGGCGCCGCTGCGCGCGGCGGGGCTCGAGGATCTCGAGCTGCTCGACCTCATCCACTGCATCGCCATGTTCGCCAATGCGAACCGGCTGATGCAGTCGCTCGGCGAGTCGATCCTGCCGGGCTGACGCCGCGCGGCGGGCCCCGCTGCCGCTCAGTCGATCCGCACGCCGGAGCGCCGCACCAGCTCCGCATGCGCCGCGATCTCGGCGCGGAGGTGCTGCGCCAGCGCCTCCGGCGTGCCGCCCAGCACCTCGAGGCCGGCCGTCTCCAGCCGCTTCCGCGCCTCCGGGTCGGCCAGCACCTCGTTCGACAGCGCGTTCATGCGCGCCAGCACGCCGGGATCGGTCCCCCGCGGGGCGAGGATGGCGAACCAGGTGCCGAAGACCAGGCCCGGCATGCCGAGCTCCGCCATGGTCGGCACGTCGGGCAGCTGCGGCACGCGGCGCTCGGCCAGCACGGCGATCGGCACCACCTCGCCGGCGCGGATCTGCGGCGCCGCGCCGGTGACGAGGTTGAACATCGCCTGGATGCGGTTGGAGAGCAGGTCCGTCATCGCCGCCGCCGGCGCGGTATAGGGCACGTGCGTCATCTCCGCCCCCGTGCGCTGCCGGTAGAGCTCGCCCGCGAGATGCATGGAGGAGCCGTTGCCGGTCGAGCCGAAATTCACCGCCCCGGGATTGGCCTTCGCATAGGCGGCGAATTCGCCGAGCGTGCGCGGGCCGAGCTGGCGGTTCACCACCAGGATGTTGGGCACGTTGCCGACCAGGATCACCGGGTCGAAGTCGCGCACGGGGTCGAAGGGCAGGTCGCGGTAGAGCGCCGGGTTGGTCGCCAGCGTCCCGGCCCAGGACCAGAGGAAGGTGTAGCCATCGGGCGCCGCGCGGGCCGCCGCCGTCGCGCCGATATTGCCGTTGGCGCCGCCGCGGTTGTCGATCAGCACGCGCTGGCCGAACCGCTTCTCGAGCTCGGCGGCATAGATGCGCGCCACCGTGTCCGCCGTGCCGCCGCCGCCGGGCGCGGGCAGGATGATGCGGATGGGCCGGCTCGGCCAGTCGGCCGGCGGCGTGGGCGCGGGCTGCGCCCCGGCGCGCCCGGCGGCGGCAAGGGCGAGGCAGAGCAGGGGCAGGCTGCGGCGCGTCGTCATCCCCCGTCTCTGCCCGAGGCGCATCCGGCCTGTCCAGCGCGACGCACGGCGCCCAGCGCCCCGCGTCACTCGGGGCGGAGGTCGAGCCGCGCCGCGAGGCGGGTCCAGCGCGCGAGATCGTCGCGCAGCAGCGCCTCGAAGGCGGCCGGCCCCGCGCCGCGCGGCAGCGCGCCGAGCGCGGCCAGGCGGGGCTGCACCGCCGGGCTCCGCAGCGCGCCGCCGAAGGCCTCGGCCAGCGCGGCGATGGTGGCCGGCGGCGTGCCGGCGGGGGCGACGAGGCCGGTCCAGATCTCCGCCTCGAAGCCGGCGATGCCGGCCTCGACCAGCGTCGGCACCTCCGGCA